>DATHPP010000053.1:0-34864 GCA_035483795.1 Tepidisphaeraceae bacterium
CCAGCACGAGCAGAGGCAGAAGAATCAGGATGGCGAGCCACGCGTGGGGGAGTAGGGATCGCATGACGGCGGCGTAGCCGGCGTGGACTCGGCGGGTGAATTCGCCACCTTCCCCGCGCTGGGCGTCGCGGCCGCTCAGCCACGCCGCTGCCAGCACCGGAATCGCCAGCCACGCCACCAGGAACGAGATGATGAGGCTTGAAGCCATTGAGAGCGACAGGGCGGCGAAGAACGCCCCGGCGACGCCGATCATGAAAGCGGGGGGAATGTGGATGACGATCGTCGAGAGCGACGAGCCGGCCAGCGGACGGGTGAACTCATCCGTCGCGTGAAGCACGGTTGCCTTCGCATCGGCTCCGCGACCGGCGCGGAGCCGGCGGACGATGTGCTCGGACATGACGATGGCGTCGTCGATGATCAGGCCGACCGCCGCCGCCATGCCCCCCAGCGTCATGATGTTGAAGCTTTGATTGAGTGCGTAGAGCAGAAGCGCCGTGACGGCCAGAACGACCGGCACCGCGAACATGGCGATCAACGTCATCTTCCAGTCGCGCAGGAACAGCAGCAGGACCAGGCCCGCGAGTCCGACGCCAATGAGCACGGCGTCGCGCACGCTGGTGGCCGACGCGACGATCAGATCGCTCTGGTCGTACCAGTTGGTGATCGCGACTCCCTCGGGAAGGCGGGCCTTTTCGGACTCGATGGCCTGGCGGATGCCTTTGGCGGTTTCGACCGTGTTTCCGCCGGGCTGCTGGAAGACCTCGAACAGTACGGCGTCATGCCAGTTGGCGGTCGAGCGGGTGAATTGTGGGGCCGGCTGGGTGCGGACGTCGGCGACGTCACTCAGACGAATGACCTCGCCGCCGCTGGATTTCAGCACCGTCGCCGCAATCTGCCTTGCGTCTTTGAACCGCGTGTCGGTGACGGCCAGGTATAGCTTGTCGCGATCTTCCAGGCGGCCGACGGCGGTGAGCACATTGGCCGCGGTCAGCGCCGTCGCCACATCGGACGGCGCGAGGTTGTGGGCGCGGAGTTTGGGAAGGTCGAGCACGACGCGGAATTCGTCGATCGCGCCGCCGGTCACATTGATTTTGGCGACGCCGGGAACCGTCGAGAGAATCGGGCGAAGCTGGTACTGGGCCAGATCGTAGAGTTCGGCGGGCGAGCGCGTATCGGAAGTGACGCTGTACGCAATCACTGGGAAAAACGTCGGGTCCATTCGGCGCACATCGAAGGTCGTTCCGGGCGGAAGGGCGGCGACCAGCTTGTTGACCCGCGATTCGGTCTGGAGCATGTCGGCGGTAATGTCGTCGCCCGAGGAAAACGTGAGCAGGACCTGGGCGCTTCCGCGGCTGGTGGTGGAATTGACGCTTCGCACGCCGGGAATCGATCGCAGCTCTTCTTCAATGGGTCGGGTGATCTCGACGACCATTCGCTCGGCGGGGCGCTCGCCGGCGTCGATGTCGACCCGCACGCGGGGAAAGTTGATCCGCGGAAACAGCGAGACCGGGAGACTGAGCGTCCCGAAGATTCCGCCCAACACCAGCGCCGCCAGGAGAAAGAGGATCGAGCGGGCGTGGCGGCTGGCCCAGAAGGCGAGCTTCACCGCGGCCCTCCCGTCTGCGTCGTCGGCGCCGCCGGTTCGGTCGCCGCAGGCTCGGTGGCTGCGGGTTCGGTCGCAGCGGGCTGCGGAACAGGATGCGCGTTGACCTGCATTCCGTCTTCGAGCTCGTAATTGCCGACAACCACCGCCAGGTCGCCCTCCTTCAGGTCCTGGCCGATCACCTGGACCTCCCGGTCGTTCTCGACGCCGATCTTGACCGAATGTTTGACGGCGTGATCGTCCTTGACGGTGAACAGCTCGTAGCCCTCGTCCTCGGAGGGCAGAACGGCGTCGCGTGGAACCAGCAATCCTTCCGCCGCGGCGCGGGTGATTTTTCCGGCGACGAAAGATTCGAGGATCAGCTTCCCATCCTGAGGAAGACAGACCATGACATCGATGAGCCGCGTCGTCGGATCGACCCGGCGGCCGATTAAACGGATCTTGCCCGTGACCGGCTCGGCGTCGGCGTTTTCGATCGGGGTCAACTGGACCGGCTGGCCGACGGTCAGAGCGACGGCGTCATCGGGTTCGACGCCGAGCTTCGCTTCGATCTGGTTTTGCGTAGCGACTTCGACGAGTGGCCCGCCGGTCGGAACAACCTGGCCTTCCTGCACGTCGACTTTGCTGACGATTCCGGCCGATTGTGATTTGAGCTGACGCGGTCCGCCGGCGCCAGCCTGTTCGAAGCTCCTGAAATGTGCCTCCGCGGTTTTGAGAGCGTTCTGGGATGCGAGCAGTTCGGAAGTGGTCGCCAGCTTCTGCTGGAAGCGCTGCTGGACCAGTTGAAAATCGCGCTGTGCGGCGGCGAGGGCGTTGCCAGCGTCTTCCAGCGCCAAGGCCGTCGCCGCACTGCCTTCGACTTCGACGAGCGGCTGTCCCGCGGTCACGGTTTCGCCCGGGGCCACCAACGTTTTGACGACGCGCGACTCGAACGGGACGGAAACGACGCGGACTTCGCTGGCGGGGGCGGTGATCGTGCCATAGGCGACAATGTCGTCGGAGATCGAGGCTTTGTGGATCGGCAGTACGCCGACCGTCGCAACCGGTTTGGGTTCGGCGCCCCCCTTGTCGGCGGTGTCGGCTTCGTCTTTCGCGCCGCCGGAGCGGTGGCCCAGCCAGAATCCCACGCCCGCGGCAACCGCCACCAGCACCATGACCAGCACCCAGGTCGTCAATGATTTCACCGCGGCGCCTCCTTCGTTGCGGGGCGGCTGGATGGCGTCGTCGCGGCGCCCGACTGCGACAGATACATTCCCGTCGCCAGCTCCAGTGCGATCCTGTTGTCCATCAACTGCTGCTTGAGTTTGAGCAGATCGATCTGCTTTTGCGCCAGATCGTCCACGGCCGAGTAATAACTCAGAACATCGACGTTGTGCTGGTCCAGGGCGATCTCGTAGGTTTGTCTGAGCCGCTCCAGTGCGGGAATCGCAGCTTCTGCGGCGGCAATCTGAGTGGAGAGCGACTGGATGTCGTCCAGCGCCTGCGCCGCGACGGAGCGCGCCTCAAAGATGCGGCTGGAATATTCATCGAAGAGTTGCTGGCGTGTGGCCTTTTCTATTGCGATCTGTCCCTGGTTCTGGTCCAGGATCGGCAGGTCAACGCTCAGGCCGATGCCGGTGCTGAGTACGCCCTGATTGTCGCTGGCCTGGTGAATCCCAAAAACCACCTTGGGAAACTGCGCCAGTACCGCCGCCCGAAGCGTTTGCTCCTGGCTTTCGTAGCCGTGACGAAGGGCGACCAGGTCAAGGCGGCGCTGCTCCATGCCGGCCAGCAGTTCGTCCTTTGATGGCAGCTCGAGCTGCGAAGGAAGCGGCATCGGCGCGAGCTGGATTCGCGCCTCCGGCGGGAGTCCGACGGCCTGCTTGAGCAGCAGCTCCTGCTGGCGTGCTTCCTGATCGGTCAGCAGAAAATCGGCATGTGCCTTCTGGCTGGCTGAGTCGGCCGCCGCCAGGTCGATCAGCGTCTTCTGGCCGGCGTCCACGGCGTCGTGAATCAGCTTGGCGTTGTCGGCCAGATGCTCGTCCATCGATCGTGCCAGAACGAGTTGCTGGCGAAGCGCCGCCAGATCGTAGACGGCTTTCTTGGCCGCCTGGGCGAACTGCCACTCCTGCCAGGCGACGTCCAGCGCCACCGATCGATTTGAGGCCCGCGCCGCGGCCAGCTTGGCGTCGTGGGTAATTAACGACGTGACTTCCCAGTTGACCCCCACGCTGTAAGCGGTGACCGTGCCCTGCGTGTTGCCGCCCGTGACCGGATCAAGAACGAACTCCAGGCTCGGATTAGGCAGCAGGCCGGCTTGCAGAAGCTGAGCCGAGGAAAGCGCCCTCCTACCCCGCACGGCGCGCAGTTGCGGGTTGATCACGACGGCAAGGACCGCCGCCGAATCGGGCGTCAGGCCCTGCGACAGGTCAATCGGGACAGGCTTGAGCAACGGATGGCGAATCTCGCTGGCGCGAACGCGAAGTGCGTCGGCGTCGGGCGTCGCAAGGCTTTGCTCGACCGCCCCCCGTGTGAGCGGCTTGGGCTCGTACTTGGCGCAACCCACGGCCAGGATCGCCGCGAGCAGGCGCCAACTTCGTCGAAATCTCACAGAATTTGTCTCTGGCAAGCGGCGAGATTCTTACTTGGAAGTGCGTCCGACGACAAGTACGACGAACGGTCCCTGAGGCCCGCCGCGTCTGGGGGCCTCGCCGGCGGCCGCGCCCGGAAGGGGTTCGGTCGCAGCCAGATAGACCGTGTGGGTACTCGGATCCAGTGCCATGGTCCTGGCGCCGCGCCGGGTCTTCACCGTCTGGACGGCCTCGAATTTACCCGGGGATGTCTCCTTCACGACGGTGAGTGTTCCGTCACCGCAACTGGCGAAGGCTTCGCCGGTGCCGGGATCAAATCCGCAGGCGTCGACGCCCTGACCGATCGGCGCCGTGCCCAGCGTCTTGCCCGATTCAGTGTCAACGATCACCATGACATTGTTGTGACAGCCGGAGAAAAGGTGGTGATGTGCGGGATCGATGGCCAGGCCGGACGGCTCTTCGCCACCGTCGATTTTCCAGACCGCCGTCACTTTCAGCGCCTTGGAATCGATAACGGCGATGGAGCTCTTGTCTTCCAGGTTAACGTACACGTGACCCGCGCCGTCAGCGGCGGCGAACTCGGGCTTGCCGTCCAGCGGGATGCGCGTGGAGGTAGTGTTGGGGGCGCTGGCGGCGTCGATCACGCTGGCGTCGCTGCTGCGACCGTCAAAGGCGAACACCTTCTTGCTCGCCGGATCGTAAATGATCGAGTCTGGGTTGGTTCCCGTTTTGACGGTGCCAAGTTCGTCGCCCGTCTTGAGGTCGAAGACGGTGACGGTGTTTCCCCGGCCGTTGCTGGTGAAGCCGCGGTTAAACTCGGGCGCCAGCGCGATTCCATGAACGCCGGGCGTATTGGCAAGGTCATGTACGACCTGGCCGGTTTCCGGGTTAATAATTTGCGTGTGGGTCGAGCGGCTGACGTACAGGAGATGGGTTTGCGGGTCGACGATGGCGTAGTCCCATCGGCCTTCTCCCCCAACCTTCAGCGTCTTGACGACCTGATAATCTGGCGACTGGTCTGCCGCCCTGGCCCGGCCGGTGGACACGATGATCGAAACCGTCGCCAGGACGGCCAGTGCAGCGCGCGTTGCGTTCATGTGGTTCCTCGCAATGGACACTAACCCCTTGCACAGTTTACTGACGAAAAATGACGCGATGATGACGGATCGCTAGCGTGAGAACCGTTATTCTCTCATCTTGGTTTGATAGTATTCTGGCTATTGCCACGGACGAGCTTGCCGGGGAGGATTGTTCGGGGTCATGCGGATTCTGCTGATCGAGGATTCTGAGCGGCTGCGACGGTCGGTGGCGAGCGGTCTGCGCAAGGCGGGCTACGCCGTTGATCAAGCCGCCGATGGCGAGGAAGGGCTTTGGGCGGCGCAGGCCAACACCTACGACGCGATTGTGCTCGACCTGATGCTTCCCAGGCTCGACGGCCTGGCGCTGTTGCGCCAACTCCGCGAATCGGGCAACAAGACCCACGTGTTGATCCTGACGGCGCGGGACGCGGTGGAAGATCGCGTGCTGGGATTGCGCAGCGGCTCGGACGATTACCTGGTCAAGCCGTTCGCGTTTGACGAGCTGCTGGCTCGGGTCGAGGCGTTGGTGCGCCGGTCACATGGAGCGAAGCAACCGGTATTGTGTATTGGCGGTCTGGAGATCGACATGGCCCGCCGGGTTGCCCGTCGAGGACGGACAAACCTCGATCTGCCCCCGAGGGAATTTGCCTTGCTCGAGTTACTGGCGCTGCGCCAGGGGCAGCTGGTGACGCGCACCCAGATCGAGTCGCATATTTACGACCAGCAGACGGAAGTGATGAGCAACGTCGTTGATTCGGCCATCTACTCGCTTCGTAAGAAGATCGATACGCCCGGCGAGCCGTCGCTGATTCATACGCGCCGAGGAATGGGCTACATTCTGGAATCCGCTCGTCCATGAAATCGATCCAGAACCAACTGACAGTCCGGCTGCTCGTCGTCGCACTGCTGCTGACGCTGGGCGCCGGTTCGTTCGTCTATACCTACGCGCGGCTGAGATTCACGCACGAGTTTGACGAGGAGCTGGGGACCAAAGCCAAGGCGCTGAGCAGCATGATGCTCCGCCAGCCCGACGGCCGGCTCGAATTTGATTTCAGCCCCCTGGCGATGCCGGAGTTCGGACGGCATTCCTATTTCGAGATCTGGCGGGACGACGGACGCGTGGTTTCGCGCTCCCCGTCGCTCAAGGGCGCGGATCTCGTCGCCGGCGCGCCGGCGTCGATGGGGCTTTTTGATTTTGCGCTTCCGGACGGCAGGGCCGGCCGGGCCGTGGCCATCCGATTCATCCCGCGCCCTGATGAGGCGGACGGGCCGCCCCCGCACGGAACCCCCAACCCGTCGTCTCACACGCTCACGCTGCTCTGCGCCCAGAGCCATCGCGATCTCGATCGCGTGCTCGGTGTCCTGCTCACGTCGCTCGTGCTGACCGCGACGCTCGTCTGTGTGGTGGTGGCGATCGCCGTGATGCTGACCGTGAAACGATCGATGATCCCCCTCCGGCGGCTGATCGCGGAGGTGGACGGAATCGGCGCCACCTCCCTCGGGCACCGTTTTGCCGCAGACGATCTTCCGACCGAGCTTCGTCCGATTGCGCAGCGGCTGAACGGGCTGCTCGATCGTCTCGAGGAGGCGTTCGGTCGCGAGCGCCGCTTCACCGCCGATGTCGCCCACGAGCTTCGCACTCCGATCGCCGAGCTGCGCTCGACCGTCGAGGTCGCGATGAAGTGGCCGGGACAGTCGGATGAGTCGCAGAACTTTCGCGACATTCTCGAGATCGCCACGCAGATGGAGACACTGGTCAATGCGCTTCTGGCGATCGCCCGTTGCGAGTCGGGAATTCAGCCCGTACGGCTTGGGTCGGTAGACCTCTCCGAATCGCTGCACGATGTGTGGCGGCTCTACGAGCGCACTGCCGACGCCCGTGGCTTGAGCATGACCTGGGATGTGGCGCCGGGCGTACTGGTGAAATCGGATCGAAGCCTGCTGCTGCCGCTGCTGGCCAACCTGCTGGACAACGCCGCCACCTATACGCCGATCAACGGGCGCATGGCGTGCAGCCTGCGGACCGCCGGCGCCGAGGCCGAGCTTTCCATCTCGAACACCAACCAAACCCTCGCGCCCGAGGACATCCGCCACTTGTTCGAGCCGTTCTGGCGGAAAGACCCGGCCCGAAGCGGCGGCACGCACTGCGGGCTGGGCCTGTCGCTGGTGGCGGCGTACGCGGTGGCGATCGGCGCCTCCGTCCGCGCCAGCCTGGACGGCCGCCAGATCTTCACCGTCGTGACCACATTTCCCCCGGCGATCGGCGAATCGGATTCCGCCGTCCTGGCGCCCGCGGCATCGCAGCCGTCCAAGGACCACGCCGCCCGCGGGGGCTGATGGGGCTGATCTTGTCTCGGATGCGCGTCTGGTTTGCCCGGCCCACTTCGCCTAGAATCGCCGCGTCGGTTTCCCGGGGCGTAGCTCAGCTTGGCTAGAGCGCGTGGTTTGGGACCACGAGGTCGCAGGTTCAAATCCTGTCGCCCCGACTAAGTTGCAGTGGCATTGCGTTGACGTTACGGTGGAGTCGAAGCTTGGTTCGGAGTCGAGGCACTGAGATTTCAAGGGGAAATCGGACACGCCATAAAGGAACCGTTATAGCTACGTGCAGAGTCGAGCGAGCGGAAAAACGCCAGAAGCAGAAAGAATTGTGATGCGACTGGACGGCAACCGAGTGGTCGTCATCGGCGGGAGCTCGGGCATCGGATTGGAGACGGCCCGACTTGCTCTGTCGCTTGGAGCATCCGTCACCATCGCCGGCCGCTCCGAGGATCGACTCAGCCGAGCGGCGGCGACGTTGAAGAACGCGCCGGACCGGCTGCGGACGGTCGTGGCAGACATGGCTGATGGGCAGTCGATCCAATCTCTGTTCTCCGGCGAGTCCCTGGTCGATCACGTCTTTATACCCGGCGGAGACTTCCGCCCCGAAAGCGCCGACCTGCTGACTGGGGACATTGCTGGTATGCGTTCTGTCCTCGAAGTGCGGTTGCTTGGCGTGGCGCATGTCGTCCGGCAAGCAAGATCTCTGATGAAGAACGGGTCGATTGTCTTGATGTCTGGTTTGTATGCAACACGCCCCGCCACCGGCGGGGCAATGGTGGCTGCTGCCGTCGCGGCGGTGGCGGGGATGACTCGGGCCTTGGACCTGGACCTGGCCCCGATCCGAGTGAATGCCGTCGCCCCGGGCCTGATCGACACGCCGCTCTGGGATACATTCGGACCGCAACGCGAAGCAATCGTTGCAAGCGGGTCGAAGCTGCCGGTCGGACGCGCCGGACGTCCCGAGGAGATCGCCGAAGCCGTTGTGTTTCTGATGACCAACGGATTCGTCACAGGGGCCGTTTTACCTGTCGATGGCGGTGGAAGCCTCGTTTGAGAGAGTCGCTGGCTTTTTGCGATGAGACTTCAGGCTTTCTTCGGCGGCCGCTTCATCGTCTTCCGCGGCCTGATCATCCTGGGGATCATCCAATTCATCCGCGGCATCGCCGAGGCCGGCAGCGAGGGGTGAGGCCGCCGTCAGATTGGCGAGATTGGCGGGACGATGAATGGCTGTGCGTGATTCCGCGCCGTGGCTGGCTCAAGAGGAATTAACCACAGAGCACACAGAGAAAGACGAATATAGGTTGATCCACAGATTTCGCAGATTTCGCAGATTGAGAGGGACCCAATCTGCGTAATCTGCGAAATCTGTGGATATGTCACGCGCAAAAGGCCAGGGACCTGCTGGACCAGGCCAACGCCCAACTGAAGCTCGCCGCCGAAGCTTCCAACGACCGCAAGAAGCAGTGACGCGTCAGCGCGCAAAGGATCCGGGGCTCCGCTGCGCTTCGCACCCGGCTTGGAGATAGGCTTCGTCGCGCTTTTTTTCCTTGCCATCGCATTAGTGTATCATTACACTGATACACATGCCTGTTTCGTACGCGTTTTCGGTGGCTCCGACGTCGGGCGTGCCGATCTACCGGCAACTGGTCGACCAGATCGCAGCGCAGGTCGCGGGGGGAAGGCTGGCGGCGGGGGCGTTCCTTCCATCGGTGCGGCAGGTCGCCGATCATCTGGAAATCAATCCGATGACCGTCTCCAAGGCGTATTCGCTTTTGGAGAAGGACGGCATCGTCGAGCACGTCCGCGGGCAGGGGATGCGGGTGAACCCTCCCGGCCCGGCGGGTAACGGCAAGGCCCGCCGCCAGGCCATCCTCCCGCTCCTCAAGCAGGTCGCCGAGGCGGCCAGGCATCTGGCCCTCACTCCCGAGCAGGTGATCGCCCAGCTCAAACCCCTTCTGGAGCACACCGATGATCAGCACTCCTGACCCAGCCGCACTGACGATCCAGGCCGTGCACAAACGGTACGACCAGAAGAAGGTCCTGGACGGCATCGATCTTTCCGTGCCAACCGGCTCGGTCCTGGGGCTGCTCGGCAAGAACGGCGCGGGCAAGACGACCCTCATCAAATGCGCGCTGGGCCTGGTCCGTCCCGATTCGGGAACGATTCGTGTACTGGGCGATCTGGCCCAGGAGCTGACCGCCGCGACCAAGGCGCGCATTGGCTACGTCCCGCAGGAAATCTCGCTGTACCCGTGGATGCGGGTGCGGCAACTGCTGGATTACATGGCCGCGTTCTATCCGAAGTGGAATTCGGCGCTGGTGCAGCAGATGCTCAAAGACTGGGAAGTCAGCACCGGCGACAAGGTCGGAAAAATGTCGGTCGGCACACGGCAGAAACTGGCGATCATCCTCGCGCTCGCTCATGAGCCGGATCTGTTGGTGCTGGACGAGCCGGCGGCGAGCCTCGATCCCGCCGCCCGCCGCGAGTTTCTCAAGGCGGTGCTGGAGATCGCCGCCGGGGGGCAGCGCACGGTCGTCTTTTCGACGCACATCACCTCGGATTTGGAGCGCGTCGCCGACCGTGTCGCCATCCTCCGCGGCGGTGTCATCGCCTACGAGGGCGAGCTCGACGAGCTCAAGGATTCGGTCAAACGCCTCCATGTCACGTCCGCCAATCCGCTGCCGCTCACGCTCGACGTCCCCGGCGCAGTGCGAATACGCGTCGAAGGCAACGAGGCGCTGGTGAGCGTGCGAAATGTCTCCGAGCAAATACTCGCCGAGCTACGGGCGCAGCACGCCGCGTCGGTGCGAGTTGAAGACCTGAACCTCGAGGACATCTTCGTGGAGGTGCAGCATGCCCGGCCGTAGCCCGTATCGGGAAGGATAGATCGTCTGGCGCCGCGCGGATTTAGCGCGAGACGGATTGCGGTGCCTGTGACACGGGTTTGTAACCCGTGCAAGCGGGCTCGCGAGAACCAGAATCGGGACTTGGTGAATCCCCTTCCGGTGAGACGGTGACTGCACGGCTTGAAAAGCCGTGTCACATGAAACGTTCGGCGGAGGCAAACGCATGCGGCTGGCAAAGCAAATTGGTGTCGTGCTTGGGACCTACCTGACCCGGCCGGCGTTTGTGATTCTGGCGATCGCGGAGGTGATTGGTCTGGCCGTCACGATCGGCGACATGCGCTGGGGATACCACATCCAATTCAGCGTGATCGTGTTTCTGGGATTGGCGCTGATCAATCTGCTGCCGGTGGTGGCTTGCGTGATGCTGATCATCATGTTTCTGCTTCAGGTCCGCCAGCAGCTGCGCGGGCCGCAGGCGGCGCTGACGCCGGATTATCGCAGGCCGCATCAGCTGGTTGCCGGGACCTTGTTCCTGGTCATCGTGCTGGCGCTGACCGCGTTCTACTATCACGCGGCGCCGGGAAGAACGCCGTGGAATTATTATGCGGTCTCTCCAAGCGCGTTGTTTGTCGTGGTGCTGACGTTTATGACGCTGGCGGCGCTGTCGGCGATCGGAAGCGCTTGGTGGCTCTTGGTATTGATTCCACTCATTTGGGCGGCGACGACACGATGGAAGTTCGAGTTGCTGATCAAGTTGTTCGTGCAGGACTTCCGCAATGTGCCACCGGCCCGCTTTTACGACCGCTGGATGGCGCTGATGCACCGGGTGTGGCTGGTGCGCGCGGCGGTGCTGATTTTTGATCTGGCGGCTCTGGCCGTGCTGGCATGGCGGGTCAAACCAGCAACGACTGAATCGTGGGAGCTGCGAATGATCCGGACGGTGTTCGCGGCATTTGGACGACGGAGCGGATCGGTCAGGGCGGAAGCGCGGGTAGCTCACGAGCCTCTGACCAGCGTGCTTCGCCGGGCAAACCACCGGCGGCTGGCGGTGCATCACCCGCGGTTTGCCTGGAGCGTTGCGGGGTTTCTGGCCGTGGCTTTGCTCCTGTTGGCGCTGCTGTTTGGTCGCGACCGGGAGCACACGGAAGTCATGTGTTGCCTGGTCATGGCGACGGTGATTCCCGGCGCGATCGTGGCGGCGAGCTGGCGCGAGCGATGGCCGAGCCTCGCCTATGAATCGCTCTACCCCGCAGGGAAAGATCAGTTCATTTCCGAAATCGCCGTTGCCGTTGCCGTCGATTTGGCGGAATTCTGGCTGGCGGCGTTTGTCGCGGCGCTGGTGGCGCTGGCGATTGTTGCGCCGCGTTTACTCGTTTCGCCCCTGGTCGGCGTCGGGTTTCTCGCCTCGGGAATGATGCAGGTCCCCGTATTCGGCGTGACGCTGCTGATGTCCCGACGCCAGGCTGGCGTCGTTTCCGCGGGCCTCATGGTGCTGGTCATGCTGGCGCAGCTCGTCCCGCTGCTGGAGACGTGGTCCGACCACCCGGCTCTCAAGCCCGCCGGATTGCTCCTGGTCGCCCTTGCCGAGATGGCCTTCGGCATCCTGCTGGCATTGGCCGGCTACGCCAACTGGCGGCGCGCGGAGTTGGCGTGAGCTGCGCCCGCATCGGCACGTCCCGATTTCCTTTCGCCGCCCCGGATTCATTCGCCGGGTGGCGGAAACGCGTCTCTACACCATTCGCGAACCTTATCGGCTTTCACAGGCGCCTGTTTCAGTACCATTCCTTCGGCGGATCACGACGATGTATACTGGTTGATGCGAATGTCGAAGCCGCGACAGCATCTAGCTAGAGCAGCCCAGATCGCCCAGCATCGCAGGCCGATACGAAGGTGATTTCTCATGGCATCAACAACCCCCCGAACAGAGCCGGAAGACTTCCACGAAGGTCCGACGGCCGCCGCTAAATTCCGGGCGGCGCTGACACGGATCGCATCGCTTCCCAAGTCAGCAGCACCACGGCCACAGCCACACCACCGCAAGCACTCGAAGAAAAAATGAGGCGAGATGGAGCAGCGATTCCGGCGCATAACCGTCACGGATCAGGGAATCCAGAAAAAAGCCGGATGGTTCTTGGATCGCTATAGCTTTGATCTTTCGTGGGACCGCGTCGAAGGTCGGGCGATCGTTGGTGCGTATCTCGTGCGATCTAGCGATCAACAGGTTGTGCGGCAGTTCGCCCAGTTTCTTGAGTTGCACTATGAAGGGGGACGACTTCACTCCATTAGCCATTCCGATACAGGCAAGAGAAATTTCGATCGCGTTGTGCAGATGGTGCAAGAGCGATTACCCGGCAAGCGGGCCAAGAGTTTTATTGAAGAGGCGCAAGAGAGGCGACGACAGCAGGGAAGTTAGCCGCACACCATCCCTTGCGTATCCTGATGGCGGCCGAGTTTTGGCTCGGGGCGACGAGCGCCGATTAATCCCGCCGCGATCGCGGCCAAAGCGACGTTCGCTTGTCTTCCGGCACGGCGGTCTGGGCAAAGGCGGGTAGGAACTGGAACGGCGGCTTGGGCAACTTGATGGCAAAAAATGGACAAACGGCTCATGTCTGCTCATGTTTTTGGCTCATCGACGAGCCATGGGCCACTATGGGCTAATGGGGGCCATCGGGCCTGGAAAAACGGGGTGCTCCAAATGTCGCGAATGTCGCGGAATGTCGCACTTTTTGAGGTGTGACAAGTGCGACATTTCTGGGGCAAGCGACACCTTTGGCGGAATATGCCGTGGCCCATTCGTGTGCCGCACTTATTGGATGAATGGCTCATTTTGGCTCAGTTTGGCTCAGTTTGGCACACTTTTTTTGTCCCAGGCGACATGAGCCATGAGCCACATGGGCACTCGTGGGCAAGATGGCAACTCCCGATAGTTGAGTCGAATCCACTGTGCCGATATGATTTCCCGCCCCGGCCGCAGAGCATTCCAGGATTCTGGTCGGCGTTGATTTTGGCTTAAGTGACAGCAATCGAGGTGTTTATGTCTTTGGATGCGAGTTTGAAGGCGGCCAACGCGTTGATTCGGCACCGCAATGTGCTCACGCGCGACGAGCGGCTGGCGAAGTTGAAGGAAGATGAGAAGTGGCAGGTGGGCAAGAGCGTTTTCGGGTTGCCGAAGGTGGCGCATCGCAAGATGACGCTGGCCAAGGTGGCCAAGGAAGAGGCGCCGGCAGATGGCGCCGTCGCTGGGGCGCCGGGTGCTGCGGGTGCGGCTGCTCCTGCCGCGGGGGCGGCACCGGCCAAAGGTGCGGCGCCGACGGCGGGCGCCAAGGGCGCCGCTCCGGCCAAGGGGGCTGCGCCGGCCAAGGGCGCGGCGCCGGCCGCCGCGGCGCCGGCGGGCAAAGGCAAGAAATAGTGCTGAGTGCTGGGTGCTGAGTGCTGAGGAGATTGGATTCCTCTTCCACGTAGCACTCAGCACTCGGAACTCGGCACTTCACCGTGCGTTCCGCTACTGATTACATCTCGACTCGCGCTCGGGGCGTCGATGCTTCGGGAATCCGCAAGGTCTTTGATCTCGCGGCGAAGATGAAGGACCCGATCAACCTGTCGATCGGGTTGCCGGACTTTGACGTGCCCGAGGCGGCCAAGACGGCGGCCATCGACGCCATTCGCCGCGGCGAAAACCGCTACACGCCAACGCAGGGGATCGCGCCGCTTCGCGAGCGCCTGCGAAAAGAACTGTCGACGGAGATCGGTCGCGACGTCGGTGAAGTGCTCATCACCAACGGCGTGAGCGGCGCGCTGTTTCTGGCGATTCTCGGCACCGTCGATCCGGACGACGAGGCGATTTTTCTTGACCCCTATTTCGTGATGTACAAGCACCTGCTGACGCTGGCCGGCGGCAAGCCGATCGCGGTCGACAGCTATCCTGACTTTCGCTTTCATCCGGATCGGGTCGAGCGGGCAATCACGCCGCGGACCAAGCTGCTGATCCTGAATTCGCCGGCGAATCCGACCGGCGTCGTCATGAGCGAGGCGGAGGTGCAGGCCGCCGTCGAGATCGCGCGGAAGCACGATCTGCTGATCGTTTCCGACGAGATCTACGAGCCATTTCTTTATGATGTCGGCGCGGGGCATCGGCTGCCGAGTCCCGCCAGGTGGTACGACAAAACCTTGATTCTCCGCGGTTTTTCCAAGAGTCACGCGATGACCGGCTGGCGGCTGGGTTACGCGGCGGGGTATGAGCCGGTCGTGGCGCAGATGACCAAGCTTCAGCAGTACACGTATGTCTGTGCCCCCTCGCCGTTCCAGCACGCGGCGCTGGCGGCGCTGGATATTCCGATGGATCAGGCCGCGGCGGCTTACCGTCGCAAGCGAGACATCGTTTTCCAGAAGCTTTCGCCAAAGTTCGAGGTCATCAAGCCGGAGGGGGCGTTCTACATCTTTCCCAAAGCGCCGGCCGGCGCGAGCGCGACCGATTTCGTCGCCCGCGCGATCGAGAACAACGTGCTGATCATTCCCGGCAGCGTCTTCTCGGAGCGCGACACGCACTTCCGGATCAGCTACGCCGCCACCGACCAGACTCTGGAGCGGGGGTGCGACGTGCTTTGCTCGCTGGTATGATTGCAGGGCGAGGGGTGTGACTACCAGGTCCCTTTGACCATGGTTTTTTCCATGAGGCGGCGTTCGCGTTCGGCGCGGATCTGTTCGACCAATCCCTGCAACTGCGTCGCCAGCGGTTCGGGGACCGCGCCGGGGAGGAACTCGATTCCGAAGCGCTGATGCCCGGAGGGAAGCGTTTCTGTGCGGCAATGGCGTGCGGCGACGCGATGTTCCGCTCCTCTGAGGGCCAGGCGGATTTCCAGTTGGTCGCCGCGACTGAGCCGCAGTCCGAAGCCCGCAGGGGCGATCAGACACGCGCCGTGAATGCTGATGTCCCACACCTGGAGAGGCAATCCCAGGCCGGGAAAGTTTTCCTTCCCGCCCTTGATGAGGGCGGCGGCGATGGGAGCTGGATGGGCCAGCCGCTCGCGTGGACTTTGCCGCAATTCTTTGGTGTTGATCACGCCGGGCCATGCGAGCAGCAGCCGCTCGCCGGCCAGCAGCGATTTTTGCCGCAGAAGCAGGGAACTGACGAAGGAAAGCTCCCATCGACCGTCATCGATTTTTACCAGAACCGGGGTGGCACTTCTGATGAGGCGGTCGAGCAGGGGCGGAGCCGCGCCGGACTGGCGCACCCAGGCGCCGCGATCGCCTTCACGCTCGCCCTCCTTGAGGAAGGTGGCCTGAAATTGCACGCCACCACCTTCGGTGCGGACATGAACGACCGCCACGGCCTGCCGTGCGATCAACCGTCCCATGATTTGCTCGGTAGACTCGACCATCTCTTCACGAACGGCGCGGAAATCGCGCCCCGTTCCCGTCATTTATCTTCGGCTCACGAAGGCAATAAACTTTTGAGCTATGCGCGGATTTTTGCCGCGGTGGCGCCGGTGTGGAATTAGCCTGTCCTTTGGCGGGCGAATCGCTAAATTGTCCCGCTCACGAATCCATCGAGGGCTTTGAATGACTGAAACGACGGCGATCAAACAATTCGCAACGGGCAAGGTGACTTTGGTCAAGGACGGCCTCGTGGTGTTCACTCCAACGGGGACGCGGTATGAGCTGCACCTGGTGGCGAGGTACGACGGCCCGCTGAACACGCCGGTGAAATGCATGATCCGTGCGGCGGCACGGAAGGTATATACGGTGCCGAGCGGCGGGAACTACATCACGCCGATCTTCGGGCCCCCGCGGATCGTGCAGGGGCTGGTGCGGTCTGCGGACCAGCGGGTGGTCGTGGTGCAGGCGGGGGGCTGTCCGTTTCACATTGACCTGCCCGCCGCCGACAGCGGAATCGATCTGGACGACGGACCCATTTACCTGGGTAAGATGGTGAACGTCGTCTGCGAGCCGGGGGTGCGGGCGGAGTTTGTGTGATGGGCTGATATGGTCGTTCGGATCAACCAGCTTGAGTTGTCCGACGCGCCGGACGCGGCGGGGTGGCCGGTCCATGACCTGGCCGGGCCGATTCGTTTTCAGTGGCCCACCGGCATTCAGCTTTATGAGGTGCTCATCCTCGAGCAGGACGAGGACCGGCGGCGGCTCCGGGAGGATTTTCGCCAGCAACAACTGCGGACGCTCATCCCCGCCGCGGTCGAGGCGCTTCTCGAGGAAAACGAACATTGGGTCGTGCGGCTCGATGGCATTCTGGCAGACCGCGAGCTGGCCGGCGCGCTGCATCACGTCATCATGGCTGGCCAAGGGTCGCGCTACGCCGTCTCCGACGTTCGCAAGCTGGATGAAGATTCGCCTGCGATAGCGGCAAGCATTCGCGTGCGTCCGACCCTACCGTGGCTCTCGACGCTGTGCGCGGAGGAAACGATCGGGCTTGAGCGAACGGTCCGGCTGCGGGCATTTGCGATCCCGGAATCGCTGATCAATCCGCTGCTCGACATCGATTCGGTCCAGGACGAGCGTTGGAATCAAATCCTTCCGCAGTGCGGGTTCGTGTTGAGCACGACGATGGGGCTCCGGTCGCTCCAGGTGCTGACGCGCCGGCACGACGCTGTCGCCGTCAAGGCACTGCTCACGCAAAGGCTCCTGCGCCCCAGGCCGCGTACGGTTGGCGTGTGATCGCATTTGCGGGATGGCGAGGCTCCTGCCGAGCCGCGGCCCGCCGGGAGGCTCGCCCGGCTCGTCCTCCCTGCCCACTCGGTCACGGCAGGCGAAATCTGACGCGGAACCAGCTTCGGTTGTCCTTGCGGCTGGAGGGATAAAGCCGGCGGAGGGTCTTGCGCATTTCGGCGGCGCTGCGAAAGCCGTCGGCCAGCGCGTCGCCGTCGCTCAGGTTCTTCAACTCGACCGTGTCGACCGACTCAATGGCCAGCCAGCCCAGGCCGGGCGCAAAGGCGCTGCCCCCGGCGCGCACTCGCGGGCGATCCCACCGGCGGATCGTCGTCCGCTTGCTCCCCGAGCGGATCGCCGCCAGAAACTCCCTCTTGAAAAGCAACAGCCCCATATCGTGCACCCCGATGCCCGGAGGTTCCGCCGCTACTTGTCGACGATGACGTCGCGTGAGCCGCCGACGCGGCGCAGCACCTCGTTCTGGTCCTCCCACGCAATCTGCGACGAAGCCAGCACCGACTTGAGATCGTCCATGAAGGCGTACCACTCCGACTCGCTGATCTGCATGCCGCGGTGAACGTCCAGGAGATTGCGGCCTTCGTAAACCTGCGGCCCGTCACAGATCATCCCGATATATTGGGCCAGATATGTTTTAAGCTCGGCGACGTGACCGGGGGTGGGGGACCAGGTATGGGGATGGCCGGCGCGGGCGAAGTTGACGTTGGGATCGGCGATGACGCGATCGGCCAACTGGTCGGCGATGGCCGCGACCGCCGGACCGCCCCCGATGCGCTGATAAAGCGTTGTCTGGCCGCCTTCCTGGGGCGTGTTCTTGAATGGCTGTGACGAGCCGCCACATCCGCTTTCGATCGCCAACACCAGCAAGCACGCAAACGTGGTCCTCGACATCACACGCCTCCCATATCGAAACCTTAACCTACTGGTTCGGCGTTCAAAAGCCCGGCCCCGCAGAAAACAGCAAACGTCGCGCAAGAGCCGTCAAATTCATAACTAATATAAATCGCTAGGAATACTAGGAATTTTCTCTTGACTAATTCCGATGAGGATTTACAGTGATGATCGCTATGGCTATCGACACCTTCCCAGTTTTGTCCCCGCTTCATTGCACTCGCCGACCGGCGATGTGTTGTCGCCACTAGAACAGTCACCCAGCCATGCTGCCGTCTCCGCCCAGATCGACTATGGCGCGGTCTTTCGCCGGCATTGTTATATCAAATAACTGTTTGACACTGCGCTCTGGATGTAATCCTACCTGAAAGGAGCCTGTTCGTGTATTGCCCGCATCGGAAATCCAAACTTCTCATCGCCACCGCCGCGGTGACGCTTGCCGCGACGTCGGCGCTGGCCGCACAGACACCCACGACGCAGCCGCAGGACATCAATTCCCGGATCGACGCCCTCGAGGCCGAAATTCAACAGCTTCGCCAGCAGCGCGCCGACGAGAAAGCGCAGCAACAGCAGCAGACCACCACCCAGGATGTGCTCAAGGACGCGCAGCATCACAGCCAACTGCTCGATGCCCAGGGGGTGCTGGCCGGCTACACCAACGGCCGGTTTATTCTCCAGAGTGAGGACGGCAAATACCTGATGCATCCGTGGCTTCAACTCCAGTTCCGCTACGTCGCCAATTATCGCGAAGGGGCCAAGGACCACGGCGCCGAAAACGATTACCAGGGCGGCTTCGAGGTCCGGCGGCTGAAGTTCGGAGTGGACGGGAACCTGTTCGGCGATCAGCTCAACTATTTCACGCAGTTTGCCGTCGACCGCCACACAGGGAATTTGCAGCTCGAAATGGCCTGGATCAAATACCAGTTCGACCATTCCCCGTTCGCGGTTCGAGCCGGTCAGTTTAAAGACCCGGTGGATCACGAGCAGTTGGCCACCAGCCGGCTGTTTCCGGCCATTGACCGCACTTTCGTGGACGATGTGTTCTTGAACGGCGAAGGTTTCATCAAAGGCGTCAGCCTCATTTACGACCCGGGAACCTTCATCCGCAGCGAAGTTGCTTACACCGGCGGATTGCGCAACTTCAACACCAATTTCGAGCAGTACCCCAACACCGGCATTCCCGCCGACTGGGGCGCTGCGGGCCGAGTCGAGTACAAGGCGTTCGGCAAGTGGAAGGACTACGATCAGATCACCGCCTACGGCATTCCCGAGGATTCGCTGGTGTTTGGCGGCGGCGCCGACTACACCGAAGCGGGGGGCAGCGCCGCGCTGCTTCAGGTTGTCGATGGGCAATGGCAGACCCGCGGCGGGCTGTCGATCTACGCCGCCTATCTCGGCCGTTACACCTCCAACAACCCAACCGCCAAGGGCGCCTACACGTACGACCCGACCGCACGTTTCCAGATTGCGTGGGCAATCGACAAACACTGGGAGCCCTACGCCCGATACGAGTACGTGCATTTCGACGGCAAGGAGTTTCCCAAAGGGACCCAAACGAACGTCAACATCCTTACGGTCGGGGGCAACTATTACGTTTATGGTCAGTCGTTCAAGTTGAGTGCCGACGTCTCTTATCTCCCCGATGGCGTGCCTGTGAACGACGACTCATTCGGCCTGCTGGTGAACAACGGGCGCACCGAGGTTGTCGGCCGGGTTCAGTTTCAGTTGTTGTTGTAACCGACGGGGAAAGGGATTGGGGCACGGCGGGCGGCCCGGGTGGGTCGGGCCGCCCGCCCGGCGGGAAGATTTGAGAGGACCCGCAGGATGCGACAGTTCAACACACAATCAGAAGGATCGCGAGTCGCGATCGAGCCCGATGTCAACCAGGCCGGCAGCATTTTCGGCGCGCTCATTGAGGTTTACCGCAAGCATGGATTTGAGCAGGGGTATCAGAAGGCCATGAACGACGTGCTCGGTTCACTGGTTCACCTGACCGAGCAATATCTCGGCGCCCGGACGGACGACGCCAAAGCTGACGTGCGGCGGATCGTCTACGGCTACGTCGAGCACCTTCAATCGGAAATCCGCCGGGCGTCAAGCGACGCCGGCTACGTCAGCGGAGGACTTGGCATATGAAGTACTGTAGACGCTGAAACACCCCCCACGAGCATCATTCGAGATTTGTCGTTTTGATTTCATGCAAATAAATCAGACTGAATCGTTTCGGAAGTGCATCACGCGTTCACATCTGGCCAGGCGCCTGCCGCCGCCACGTTATCGGCAATCGAGTTACTCAAACTCAGCGTTTTTCGCAGCGTGGACCCACCGGAGCATCGCGCAGGCTTTTTGGTGCCGCCGGTGCCCTCACGTGCCCTCACCGGCGGAATCGCGGCGCGACGAAGACTGCCGGTGAGGGCACCGGCGGCACCAAAAAGCTGCCACCAAAATAGACTGCGCATCTCTCGGACCAAAAACGGCTCACGATGAGTTTTTAGGTTGTGCTGACGACAGTCTGACTGAATAACGCGATAATCGACGGGTTCCTTTTGGTTTGCGCCGCTTGCACGGGTTGAAAACCCGTGTCACGTTTAGAGCAGGAGCAAGGCATGAAACGTCCCTGGCTGATTCTGATAGTGTTTTGCGCCGTCGTGATGTGGAGAACAGGCAACTCGAGCGTCCACGCCAAAGCCACTACCGAATCGACGGATTCGGCCAAAACACTGGTGCAAGAGCCTATCCAACCGGCCCGCGTGATCCGAAGGGCCGACGCCGTCTTTTTCATCGATTTCGGCCGCGACGCATTTGGGTATCTGGAGCTTGAACTGGCCGCACCCGCTGCCGAGCAAGCCGGGAGAAAAATAGTCGTTCGCCTGGGGGAGAAGCTCAACGGTGCAGATCACATCGACCGCAAGCCGGGCGGGTCGGTGCGGTTTCTTGAAACATCTGTGACGACCGTGGGCGGGCGGAGGGTTTATCGACCGGAGCTGACCAAAAAGGATGAGCGGCTGATGCCGGTATACGTGGGGGCTGTGATGCCATTTCGGTATGCGGAGCTGGAGAACCTCCCGGAGACGACGGCAGCCGAGCAATTGCGAACCCACGCTGTCCGGCAGGTGGCCGTACACCTTCTGTTTGACGACGCTGCTGCCGACTTTGCCTGCTCGGATACGAACCTGAATGCCATCTGGGACCTGTGCAAATACTCGATGAAGGCCACGAGTTTTGCCGGTCTGATGGTGGACGGCGACCGCGAACGAAAGCCTTACGAGGCCGATTTGTACATCAACCAGCTCGGCTGGCAGTATTGCACCGGCGACAACGTGCTTCCCCGGCGGTCGCACGAATATCTGCTGTCGCACCCGACCTGGCCGACCGAGTGGATCATGTTCTCCGTCCTGACAGGGTGGCAGGATTACCTGTTCAGCGGCGACCCGATGTGCCTGGCGGCGCATTACGAGGACCTCAAGGCCGACGCGCTGCGGGGGCTGGAACGGGAGGATGGACTGATCAGCAGCGTCGAGCCGCCGGTGCCGCAGGCGGTCAGCCAGTCCATTCATTTCAACGGAAAGTTGAAGGACAACGTAGACTGGCCCGAAGGAGAGCAGGACGGCTACAAGATGGTCGCCGTCAATACGGTCGTCAACGCGTTCCACTGCCGGTCATTGACGTTGATGGCGGATGTTGCCGAGACGCTCGGTAAGACGGACGACGCCGTCGAATTTCGCCGGGCGGCGGCACACGCCGTGACGAGCTTGAACAACAAGCTGGTCGATCCGCAATCCGAACTTTACGTCGATGGCGAAGGGACGACACATTGTTCGCTTCATGCGAACCTGTTTCCGCTGGCGTTCGGACTCGTGCCCGCCGAGCGGCAGGCGAAGGTCCTGGACTTTGTTCGCAGCCGGGGCATGGCGTGCAGCGTCTACGGGGCACAATTCCTGATGGATGGCCTGTTCGATCACGGATGCGGCGCGGACGCAGTCCGATTAATGACGGCGCCCGGGGACAGAAGCTGGCGGCACATGGTCCAGGACACGGGAACGACGATCACGCTGGAAGCCTGGGACACCAGGTACAAGCCGAACCAGGACTGGAATCACGCGTGGGGCGCTGCCCCGGCGAATCTGCTGCCGCGGATGATTCTCGGAGTCGAGCCATTGCAAGCGGGTTACGGAAAGACGCTGATCTGGCCGCGTTGCGCCGGCAAGTCGGCCGCTGGTACCGTGTCCTGGGCGCGCGGGAAAGTGCCGACACCCAAAGGAGCGATCTTGGTCAATTGGCACCAGACCGCCGCGGGATTTCAGATGACAATCGAATTGCCATCTACGACCAGCGCACTGGTGAGGCTACCTTTGGATTGGGGCGAACGGATCCTGGTCGACGCCAAGCCTGTGACCGGGCTAACGCATGGCCGCTCCGTCGAGGTTGAACTGCTGAGGCCGGGTAGACACGTCGTGGCTGTCGGGCAGTGACTGCGCGGCGGGTGATTCGGTGGTGTTACTCCGTGCGGGACCTCATAAAGAGCCTTGGGTCGACGTTAAAGTGTGTGGAGAGTTTCAGGATCTGTGCTTTGGAAAGCTCGCGGGCGCCTTTGAGGAACATGGAGACGCCGGACTCGCTGCCGATGATGCGGCCGATGTCGGCTTGCTTGAGATGATTCGCCTCCATCAAAGCGCGCAGGGCCTGCTGCGGGGTCATGTTTTCGTCAATCGCGTGGTGCTCGTCCTCGTATTGATTGACCAGGATGAGCAGAGTGTCGAGATAGTCGGCCGAACCGGTGTCGAGGTCGCGGCCCATCAGCCGGGACACCATGGCGATCGCTTTGGTGTGCTCGCGATCGTTGCGGATCTTCTTGAGCGGAAGCTCCTGGATCAGGGCCATGTAGGCGTCGCGCTCCTGCCGAGCTTTTCTGGTCGGTGTCATTTGCGCTCCGATCAAAACAGCTTTTTCCACAAGTTCTTGTCGTATTCCTTGTGATCCATGACCGCCACGATGAGGACGGTTTGCCGGGCATAGTCGATGTGCGTGACGATGCGGTACTTGTTGCCGCCGATGTCGAAGATCGTCGCCGTGCGGCCGCTGTCGAATGTCGCCACATCCGTTTGTCCAAACGTTGCCTTGACATCCTGGAAATTTTGCCAGCAGGCCTTGCGGGTAATTCTGAGCCAGTTGTCGAAGGCGACCCCATGTCGCTTGCGACTGGGAACCGCGTCGTAGAAGTCCCTTAACTTCTTTCGACTGATCACGTTCACGACTTCACATTATGCGAATTTTTGGCGAGCGAGTCAAGGATGAACTTCACATTTCGCGAAGGCGGCACAGGAGGAAAAAATGCTTTCCGCCTTCGGCGAAACACAGCCGGGGGCGGCTGTGCCACAACGGACCCGCCCTACATCCAATCAAACCCGCACGGTAAGATCCCGCCCCATGCATGCGATGCCGCTGATGATTGGGGTGTTGTGCGCGATGGCGATCGCGTATCGGTACTACAGTGCGTTTATCGCGGCCAAGGTGGCGGCGCTGGATGACGGGCGGACGACGCCGGCGGTGCAGTTCAACGACGGGCAGAATTACCATCCGACGAACAAGTGGGTGCTGTTCGGGCATCACTTTGCGGCGATCAGCGGGGCGGGGCCACTGGTGGGGCCGGTGCTGGCGGCGCAGTTCGGATATCTGCCGGGATTGCTCTGGCTGGTGATCGGCGTGTGCCTGGGCGGGGCGGTGCAGGATTTTCTGGTGCTGGCGGCGAGCCTGCGGCGCGGCGGCAAGTCGCTGGCGCGGATCGCCGGGCAGGACATCGGGCCGGTAGCGGGGACGACGGCGACGATCGCCATTCTTTTCATCATCATCATTGCGTTGGCGGGGCTGGGGAAGGTGGTGGTGATGGCGCTGGGGGGCGACAAGGTGAGCTACCCGGCGGGGAGCCGGTTGGTCCTGCCGGCCGGCGCGCAGCAGCCCGCTCGCGATCAGCGGGGCCTGTACGTGCTTCCGGTCGGCACGGCATTGGAGTCGCCCGCGGGGAGAATCGAATTCCCTGACGCCGTGCGATTGCAGACCGGCGCGGAGTTGAAGTTCGCCAATGGAGCGGCCGCCTATCCGAAGGACGCTCTCCAGGTCACGCCCGGCAGCAGTTGGGGTACGTTCACCATCGCCTGCACGATTCCGATTGCGCTGTTCGTCGGCTTGTGGATGCACAAGCTGCGGAAGGGGAAGATTGTCGAGGCATCGATCATTGGAGGGGTGCTGGTTCTGGCGGCGACGTTCGCTGGGGCGTGGGTGGCGGGGTCGCAACTGGGCAGAATGTTCGATCTTTCCTCGAACCAGGTGACGTTCTGGATGGCGGTCTACGGGTTTTTCGCGGCGGTGCTGCCGGTCTGGGTGCTGCTGGTTCCACGGGATTACCTGAGCAGCTTTCTCAAGATCGGGACGCTGGCGGTGCTGGTGGGCGGCGTGATTCTGGCGAACCCGAAGATGGAGGCGCCCGCGATCAACCGCGTGTTTTTGCATGGCGGACCAACGGTTCCCGGCAGCATCTTCCCGTTTCTGTTCATCACGATCATGTGCGGGGCGATCAGCGGGTTTCATTCGCTGGTGAGCAGCGGCACGACGCCGAAGATGGTTCGCAAAGAGACCGATGCCCGCATGATCGGCTACGGCGCGATGCTGCTGGAGGGATTGGTGGGCGTTGTCGCCCTCATCGCGGCCACCACGCTATCCGCCCGCGATTACTACGGCATGAACACGCAGCTTGCGGAAGCGCCCATGTATGAGCAGCGGATATTACAGATCGGCGGTGTCGAGCACCTGCCGATCTACGAGCAGCGCACGCAGGAAACCCTGCGCGGCCGGACCGGCGGCGCGGTGACGCTCGCGGTCGGCATGGCCCACATCTTCGACGGCGCGGCGGCACGATTCTTTGCCGGGGGCGAGGCGAGGCTCGAGGCGATGTGGAAGTACTGGTACCACTTTGCCATCATGTTCGAGGCGTTGTTCATTCTCACCACGATCGACGCCGGCACACGGATCGGACGGTTTCTGCTTCAGGAAGTGGCGGGGCGGGTCATCCATCCAAGGCTGGGACAAAACGACTGGTGGCCGGCATCGGTCATCAGCACGGCCCTAGTCGTCCTCGGCTGGGCGTATTTCATCAACGCCAATGAAATGAAAATGATCTGGCCCATGTTCGGCATCGCTAATCAGATGCTCGCGGTAATCGCGCTCGCGGTGATTACGACGTATCTGGCCAATCAGGGGCGGGCGAAATATCTTTGGGTAACGGCGCTGCCGATGCTGTTCGTCGCCATCACTACGTTCACGGCCGGCGCCGAAATGCTGCACATGCAATTCAACGGCCTGATGACACAATTGCAAAACCCGCCGGAGGTCCGCAACCCTGGAGCGATCGTTCATGCCAGCGTGCTGGCCGGCCTGATTCTCATGATGCTGGTATGCGGAGCCGTGATGATCGCGACCGCCGCGGCCAAAACGTGGCGCGTGCTGAACGGGGAGGCGCGACGGCGGTTTGTGCCGACGCTGGCCGAGTGATGGAGGGATCCTGTGATGCGGCTTTTAAGCCGTGCTGACGACGTGCTGAGAGGATATGCGCCAAGGATGCATTTTTTCCGTTTCGCGTCGTCAGCACGGGTTAAAAACCGGTTAAAAACCCGTGTCACGTTCGACGCGCGTATTGCCTGACCTCTCCCGTTCTGTACGCATTTGTTCAATACAAGACGAGTGATTGCCCGGACTCTCGATAGGGAATGAGCTTGATACTTCCGTTTCGGGCGATCTCGAGTGTAATCGCGCCGAATCGGCTGGTTCTATAAACAGGCCAGGCGGTTGTCTCGGCGTCGAAGGTCCGCTGTTTCAGGGTCAACTGGGGGGCGTTCGAGCTGAGGATGATCTTGGGGCTGACGGCGCGGACGAATGCGACGGTGGTAGTTTCGGCGCTGCCGTGATGGGGTGCGATCAGGACATCGGCCTTCAGCCGCTCGGGATGTTTCAGCAGCTCGATTTCCGCCGGCTCCTGAATGTCGGCGGGGAAGAGGATGGACCGGCCGGCGGAGGTGAGCTTCAACACCAGGCCCGTGTTGTTGGAATTGAAGTTCGATCGCGCCGGCGGCCAGAGCACCTCGATGGCGGTAAAGCGGCCGACCGACACGTGGTCGCCCTCTGCCACAAGCCGCGGCGGGTGGTTGGTCCGGTCGAGCATCATAAGCAGCGCCTCGCACACCTTGTTTTCGGCGGCGTGCTTGCGGAAATGGGGGCTGGTGACGACCTGATGCACGCCGTACGCGGGGACGAGCATCTGGGTGGCGCTGATGTGGTCGAAATCGCCGTGACTCAGCCAGATCGAGTCCAGCGAGGCCCGGCCCTCGTGCCGCAGGAAGGGTGAGACCACGCTGCGAAACGGATCGGGAATGGAGGCGGAGCCGGCGTCGATCAAAATGGGTCCCACGCCGGACGGCTCGATGACGGCGCACTGACCGGCGCCGACTGCCAGCAGCGTGATGCGCATCCCCCCGGCCGGCGGCGCGTGGGAAATACCCGGCACCCACATCGGCGGGAGCAACAGCATCGCGCATCCGCCGATCGGCGCGCAGCGCAGACCCCAGCGAATTCGCGGCCAGAGCCAGGTGATCAGCGGAAGACACAGCAGCAGGTAAAAAACCAGGATCATCGCGGGTGATGGCGAGGGAATCGGCAGATCGGAAGCAGGAATGCGCGCCAGCCAGCCAACCATGTGCCGCAGCGACGCGGCGGGAATCATTGCCAGCGTCGCCCACAGGCCCGCCAGCGCCGGGCAGAGAGCGGTGAGGACAACCTTGGCGAAGCCGCCAAGCAAAGCGATCGCAGCAAAGGGCGTCAACACGATGCTGAAGGGAACCGTCCAGAGATTGAACTGCTCGAAGTGATAGGCCACCAGAGGGATCGCCACCAGCCAGGAAATGACGGCGGCGAGCGACAACTCGATCAACTTGCGGCGCAGCCACAACCGGCAGGTGCGCGCCAAACTGGGTTTGGTGAAGGAGGCCGCGACACGTTTGTCTTCGTCTTCGAGACTTTCGACAAATTCGATGGCCCTGCGGGCGAACAGGATCAGGCCGAGAACGATCACAAAGCTGAGCTGGAAGCCGGCGCCGTAGAGATCCAGCGGATGAACGACCAGCAGCGCGAGCGCCGACAGGGCGAGCAATTGCAGCGAATCGGCGGTCCTGCGGCCGACGAGCCCGGCGCCGACCGCGGCACAGATGATGATCGGCCGCGCCGCCTGGGCGACCGGCATGGTGAGAAACCCCAGCAGGATCGTCAGAAGCAGCACCGCAAGCGCGGCGCGTCGGGGAGGAAGTCGAAGGAGCCGCGCCAAACCATACACCAGCAGCGCGAGCATCGCCACGCGAGCGCCGTTTGCGGCCAGCAGATGCGTTGTGCCTGTCCGGCTGAAATTCTCCCGCACGTCGCGAAGGGCGGGCGTGCGGTCGCCGAACACCAGCGCGCCCAGCAGTGCGGCGTCTTCGGATCGCGTCTCAGCAAAGCCCGCGGAGAGCCACTGGCGGGATTTGTCTCTCAAGCTGGTGAGCGGCGCCATAAGGGCGCTCGATTGCCGGAGAATCTGCACGTCGTAAGGCCGGGAAACATGCATTGAAACGAGGACGCGCTGCCGCCGGTCCTGTGCGGCGGGGTCGAATTGCCCGGGATTCATCGCCGGCAACGGACGCTCGAGCCGTCCGAGCAATCGGACAATCTGCCCCGCGGCCAGATCCATCTCCGGCGGCGAAAGGCTGACGGGCATCTGGCCCTGCGCGGACTCCCAGCCGTTCCAGGTAAGCACTTTGCGGACGCTGACACGAAGAATCTGCTTTTCAGGCACTTTTCGTCCGCGTGGCGAAGGCTCGAGGATTCGCGGGGCCTCTTCTATCCGCGCCTCGATCCATGCCAGCCGCGGCTCGTCGGTGGCGAAGGCGCCGATGTCGTTGCGCGGGAAATAGGATTCGGCGAGATGGGCGCTGATGCCGCCAGCGGCCAGGATCGCCAGGGCGAGCAGGATGGAACAGATGATCGGCCGACGCATCGCGATCATGGCGCCGGCCAGCAGCACCGCCATCGCGATCAACGCAGGCAGCGGCGTCGGAATCCGGTCGTGACTGACGATGCCGAGAATGAAGAGAATTGCCGCCGGGACGGCCGGACGGTAAGCGATGATGCCGCAGAATCGGAACGATGGCACCGCTGCCGCTCCGTTGGGAATTGGAGGCAAGATACCAATAGATTTGGGTTGCGCGTAGTGCTTGGCTGGGATACGCTTGTTTGGCGTCGGACCGTGTCTTTGCCCCCTCTCCCTCCGGGAGAGGGTGAAGCCACCGTCCGGCTCTCAAGATCAAGGATTTATCATCCTGCTGCGCGCGCCGGTTTTTCCTGCATGTACTGCGGCACCAACTCGGGCTTGAGGGCGAAGTAGTAGAGTCGTCCGGGGCTGAGCTGGCGTCCGGACATTTCCTCGGCGCCTTGTCCGATTCCCATGTAGATGTCGCATCGGCCGGCGGAGCGGATCGCGCCGCCGCGGTCCTGGTCCAGCATGAATCGCCCGGCCAAACTCGTGCCGGCGTACGAGATCGGCACGTCGACAAACGCCAGCAAGCCGGCGGGATACACGCTCTTGTCCGTGGCGATCGACGCGAAAGGCGTTACCGGAACGTTGATTGCGCCGAACGGCCCGCCGTGCGTTTCGGTGAAGAAGGTGGTGCGCGGGTTCAACCAGAGGTACTTATCCATCGCCAGAGGATGGGCATCAAAATATTTCCGCATCGCATCGAAGCTGAGCTGGTCCTGGGGAATGAGCCCCTCGCTCACCATCTGCCGACCCGGAGACACGTAGGGATAGCCATTGGTGCCGGCGTAGCCGACTTCGATGATCCGGCCGTCAGGGAGCCGCAGGCGGCCCGAGCCTTGCACCGTGATGACGTACGCGTTCCAGCGCGTCGTGAGCCAGACAAGCTCGCTGCCGTCGAGGCGATGGCCGCCTTCGATTTCCTGGCGGGTGTAGTAGGCGACCATGACGATGTCACTTTTGCGTCCGGCTCTCTCGCCGGTGTCGTCGGTGATGAGATCGGCGGGGCGTTTGTAAAGTGGCCACTGGTAAGCTCCGCCCCGCGTCAGGCTCGCATCATACGTGGGCGTGAAGTAGCCAGTGAACAGGACGCTACCCGTGAAACCACGGCCATCGGGGGACGGCGCGCCGACGCTGGCATAAACGTCGAAGCGGTCGGTGATCATCCGGTTCAATTCTTCGGTTGTGCCTTGGAAGGGCGCCTTGTCAAGCAGCTCGCGAAATGCGCGGAGCGTCGCGACGGCGCGGTCGTGCGTGATATTGAGGTAAGGATAAACCTTGCCGCTGCTGCTTGGTCGTTTGAAATAGGCCAGGCTGTTGTCGACCGATCGTTTGAGCGCCGCGATGTCGGCGGTCATCAAACCGGTCGAGAAATCCGGGTATTCCGCGGGCGGGATCTGGCGCAGGGCGAGTTCGCCTTCGGGCAGCGGCGCGGTGTAGTCGACTTTCACGGGCTGGGTGGTCGGAGGGCGTTTGGTCTGGCAACCAAGAACCGCAAGCACTGAAAGCAGAACGAGAACTGATGCGCGTGCCAATCGATCCTCCATGATCGAAGGGCGATCATACGCGAGATGAGACGAATTGCGAGTGCTGTTCAGTCAGGTTCCCGCGTGCGCGTGAACCTGTTTCTCCGCGTGATAGCTGCTGCGGACCAGCGGGCCGGATTCAACGTGGCGGATACCCCGCTCCTCGCCCCGGCGCTTCCATTGCGCAAATTCATCAGGATGCACCCAGCGGATGACCGGAAGGTGCTGGGCGGTCGGCTGAAGGTATTGCCCGAGCGTGAGGATATCGCAGCCGATCGCAATCAGATCGTCCAAGACGGAGTCGATCTCGTGCTCCTCCTCGCCGAGTCCCAGCATCATTCCAGTCTTGGTGATGAACCCCTGGCCTTTTGCGATCTGAAGCAGCTCGAGCGACCGGCGGTACTTGGCCTGCGGGCGCACCTGTTTGTAGAGCCTGGGGACGGTTTCGATGTTGTGGTTGAGGATATCGGGCTTCTGATTGAGGACCGCTTGCAGAGCGTTCCAGTCGCCGCAGAAATCGGGGATGAGCACTTCGACGCTGGTGCCAGGGGCCTGGAGGCGAATCTGGCGGATGGTCTGGGCCCAGACCGAAGCGCCGCCGTCGGCAAGCTCGTCACGGTTGACGCTGGTGATGACCGTGTGCTTCAGATTCATCCCGGCAACGGCTTTTCCGACCCGGACCGGCTCGTCCAAGTCCAACACCGGCGGCCGTCCGGTGGCGATGTGACAGAAACCGCACGATCGGGTGCAGACGTCGCCCAGGATCATGAGGGTTGCCGTGCCCGCCGACCAGCATTCCCCCATGTTGGGGCATTTGGCCGACTGACACACGGTATGAAGCCGCTGCTCATTGACCAGCGAAAGCAGCTTCGCATACCCCTCCCCGGCGGGCATTTTCATTTTCAACCACGAAGGCTTGCGGCCAATTCCAGGCGCTCTCGCCGCGTCGCGCCCGTTTTCCAGAAGCAGATGATTCAACGATAAGCCCATGCCAGTTGCCCGGGCGGATAGTAGGAAAGAACGGCCGGACGATCAATCCAGCCCGGCAGGCACCTGTCAGTCCGGTGCGCGGCATAATCCATTTTCGCCCCTCAGGTTATCGGAGCTTCGCCCGTCACTTCCAAGCAGGACGTTTGCGCCTCGGGCCAAATCGGGTAGGATGCTCGACGCCTTCGACCGGCGATGGCAGTCGCGATGGGGACGGAGGCGTTGGGCGTTCAATGATCAGGTTCGGTCCGTACGAAGTCGTGGAAGTGATGAATCTGACGCCAAACGGGTCGGTCATGACCGCCCGTTTGCCGGGACGCGGCCAGACGTTTGCGGTCAAATTCTTCAAATCGCAGCAAACCGACCCAGATGAGCCGCAGTGGGATAGCCAGCTTTTTCTGGATCGGGCTCGAATACAAAAGAGCGTCATCGCCGCGGGCGCCCGCTATTGGCTTGCGGTGCATGACATGGGTGCGACGCCGGAAGGGGCGTGGGTCGCCACCGATTACTTCCCGCTGTCAGCACAAAAGCTCATTGATTCGCGGATGAAGCTCACCGCCGCCCAATTGCAGCACATTCTCGATTGCGTCGTGCGGGGCCTGGTCGAGTTGCAGCAGTCGCGCAATCGCTCGTTCGGCAGCCTCAAGCCAGGCAACGTCCTGATCGCGCCGGGGGAGCTGGCGCATACCGACGTGTTCCTCACTGACCCGGCCCAAGGCGCGGGTCCCACCGAAGCCAGCGACCTGTACGCGGTCGGCAAGCTGATATACCAGCTCGTGACTCACAAGCCGTTCGACGGCAGCAGTGCCTGGCCGTTGCCCGAAGCCGACGAATGGGATCAGTTGGGCAAGAGCGGCGGGGACTGGCGCGAGCTGTGCAGCGATCTTTTGGCGCCGCAGCCGGTTTCGCGGCCGAAACTGGCCGATGTCTGCTGGATCGTGCGCGACCTGCGGCCGCGGCGGCAAATCCGGCTGCCACGCCGGTTGCTGCTGGCACCGGCGGCGGCAGCGGGCATCGTCCTGGCCGCGCTGCTCACGCTTTACCTGCTCAACTCCACGGCGCGGCAACAGCTTGCCAGCGCGCGGCGTCGCTGGGCCGATCCCTTCGTTGCCGCGATTCAGAATTCCTCGCGCCGCGCCCGCTACGAGCTGGATCCCGACCTGAAAATCGCACTGGCCGACCTGGACCGGGCGCGACTCAATGATCTCTCGACTCAGGACAGTCTCGGCTCCAACCTGAGCATTACGGAGCTTCACCGAACCCGACGCGCCCTGGCGCAGGTCAACCAGGTCGAGCAGGACCTGTCCGCGCCAAATTGGCGACGGGTGGCGGATCTGGCGACCCTTCAGCAGCAGTATCAGGGGCGGGGGTGGACTCAGCCGGGTGATTATCTCGGCAGGCTGATTCGCGATGCCCAGCCAAACCCCGGCGCCGATCTGGCCGATGGGATCGACCGGCTGCTTCGAGTCGCGAACCTGATCAAAACCGATCAACGGCAAGCCGAGAATGACTGGCAACAGCTCACCACCGACACCAAGCAGTTGGAGAAGACCGGGGATCGCGTGCTGTCGGCGTTCGCCCGCGCTTTGCGAAACACCTCGTCGCTCTCGCTCACGCTGTCGGACAACGGGTTTGGCGGGCTGGATGCACTGAATACCAACAGCACACTCGCTTCGCGGCTGGTCCAGGCGGTCGTCAACTGGCCCAGCGGAATCGACGTGCAGCGGATCGAGGTCGATACCGCCTCCGCGACTAACCTCGCCCGCCCGACGCGCGCCGACATCGAGCGGTATCTCAACAACCTCCCGCTCTATTCCATTCGATCCACCGAAACGGCGCTGGCGGCCGCCTCCATGCAGAGGCGGCTCAAGGACATCGATCAGGCGGTCCTCAAATCGAATCCGACCGACGACGACCGCACCAACTTCGACCACGGCAAACAGCAGGTTGTCACCCGCATCGACGCATTCGCACGTACGCCTTTCATCGAGAAGGAGCTGGAGGATGGCTCGTTTGCCACCCGCAAGGACGCGATCGAGTTGGAAATCCAGGGACTGCGGCGCTTTGCACGCCCGGAGAGCATCGCCGAGTTGGTGAAGAACCTGCCACCCATCAAGACCCGCTCGCCAAAGATCGACGCGTATTGGGACGACTGGAAAGCGAGGTTGGCCCGCCGCCAGGAACCCAGGAACCGTCCAAATCTGAGTCTGCTCAAATCGCGAGCCGAGCAGATGCGAACGACGCTGACCGACATGGATCAGGAAATGCCGCCCGTGCCCGGCGAACTCACCGGAGCCTTCAAGGCGGCGGCGCAACGCCATCGTGAGGAACAGATCGCCGCCTTGCTGGCGTCGATCGATCCCGACTCACCCCAAGTGGAACCGCTACGGCTCGCCAGCGCCGCGTCGGAACAGCGGCAGTGGGGCGGGTTGCTCCAGAAGCTCGCGACGGATTTCCCGATCCGAAAAGAGTTTCTCGGGTCCGATGATCGGCCGGACGAAAAATGGGCCCAGCAGCAGCCGGGCTTCTGGGGCGATCCTCAAATCCAGCAGATCGTGCGACAAGACGTGCAGCGCCTGGCCGCAATGCGGGAATTGTCCGGCGAGTCGCGCGACAAGCTGGTGCAGGCCGCGCGGACCGCCGACCGGGCGGAATTGGCATTTGAGGCGTGGAGTCAGCTTGGATCGCAGCGCATCCAGCCGACCTGGCCGCGCGGCGCCGGCGAGCTGAGCACCGAGCTCGAATTGCACGAGCGCATTGGCAACATGCTCGCCAGGCTCAAGGACCTGGCGGACGCTAAGAAGGCGCGGCTGGTCCTCGACCAACAGACCCCGCTCCGCTGGCAGAACGCGATCGAGCACGCCTCCGACGAACCGACGCTGGCGACGGCGTGGAAAATGCGCGACGTGTTTGCCGTGGGCGCGAGCCAGATCAATTCGCTTTCTTCCCTCACGCGATACAACCTCTGGATGTGGCAAACCCGTCAGGCGCTGGCGGCAAATGATGAAACGTCGCTCCGCCAAAGTGTGGATGAGCTGAAGCACGCCGCTGCGGAGGTTGCAGACCCGCGTGCGGCGACGCTGGCGGCGGCGCTGAATGCTCCCATCGAACGAACGCCCACTGGCGAGCAGTTGTTGGGGGACAAAGTCCAGGTCGCGCTGCTGGGCGCGCAGCCGACTGTCGAGTTCAAGCGGGTGGACCTGCCCGGCGGGCGGCCGTTCTATCTTTGCACCACCGAAGTTTCTCTCGGTGAATTTGTTGCGGTTGTCGAGGCTGCTCATGCCTGGGAGCAGTGCCGGCGGCTCCCGTGGGCGTATCAGCCCGGGCAATCCGATCCTCGCCGCGGCCCGCGAGTGTGGGAATGGAGCGCCGGCGGACTGGCCGCGCCCCAACTGTGGCTGTTGGCGGATGAAGACAACGACTTCGCGCCACCGCTCCGTGCCGAGCGGTTCAACCGCATGCTCCTGAGCAACGCCGCCGGCGGAATGCCCTCGCCCGACCACCCCATGCAGCAGGTTTCCGCCGAAACGGCGCTCTGGTTTGCGGCGCTGTGCGGGTGCCGCCTGCCGACGCCCGCCGAGTGGCAGGCCGCCTATCAACAGTACGAAAAGAACGATTCCCCTCAGCAGTGCAATCTTCGCGACCTCACCTGGGAATTGCAGCGTCAGTACGCCTCCAGCGGGAAACTGGCGGCGCCGACGCCACTGTGGCCTTATGACGACGTTTTCCAGCCGGAAAACGACGACCGCGTTTCGCTCATCAACGATACGCGCACCCACACCACCAATGACGGCGCGTTGTTTTTCCGTCCGGTCGGCGTCGAGGGCGGCTCGGTCTTCCACCACCTGGTCGGCAATGTGGCCGAATTCCTCTGCTGCGAGCCGGGCAAGTTCGACCAGATGCGGCGCCGGAATTCGCTTTCCGGCCTTGCCGATTTTGTCCACGAGCATGCGGCCAGCCTGTACGTGATCGGGGGCTCGGCGCTGTCGCCCCCCAACGTAGCGGTTGACAAGCCGCTGCCGGTGGCTCGCGCCGATCAGAGCTATTGCGACGTTGGGCTGCGGCTCGCCTTCACCGCGCCGCCACGATCGCTGGCCGAAAGAATCAACTGGGCCATCGGGGGAAAAGGTTATCTCTGGCCGGCGCCATCGGCGGGCAAAGAGCAGACAAGTACCGACAAGTGACGTGTCGCGCCCTGCCACCAGCGGGTTCAAACGTCGGAGCATTCTCGGCTTCGACACGACGATTGCTCCGTT
>DATHPP010000054.1:0-4489 GCA_035483795.1 Tepidisphaeraceae bacterium
CGGCGTGAGCGAGAGGAGCTGGCGTTTCTCCAGCGCCTCGGCGACCTTGGCGGCAGCAACTACAACCCGGCGCGAACGCGCTCCTTGTTCAGGTATAAGACCTCCCAATCCGATGCCCGCACCGTCCGCCGCACTGCCGGACGCAGCTGATACATCCTTGGTTGTTCTTCGTGGTATCCCGGCCCCGTAATGGGGCGGCGGGAAGGTAACGAACGGATCAGCCGAAATCAATAAAAAAATGGGGAACGAAACATTTTGACATTCGCGGGAAGCGATGACGAGTTCGTTGTTTTGCGTTGTGTCAGCGGGCTCAACCGTTGGCTGGCGGGAATCAATGGATGAGGTTGGTCTACAGCTTGGACGCGTTGCGGCGAACGGCTCCGCCATCGCCCGCCGGATCGCGCCTCGTCCTTTAAGTTTGCGATTGCTTGCCGGGAGACACCGGGAAACCCCGGGAAACCGGAGTGCAGCGCCTCGTGCTTGCCCCCGCCCGCTACGCCGCTACAGTATCACGCCCTGATGCCCGAGAGCCCGTCCCGATCCGCCCCTGTTGCCGTTGTCGCGGTGGCCTCATGGCTGTTGCCGGGGCTGGGGTACTTTTTGAGCGGCGAACGGGTGCGGGGACTGGTCGCGGGGCTGACCATTATTCTGATGTACACGTTCGGGCTGCTGATCGGCGGGGTGCGGGTGATCGAGACGCCGGGCTACGGCGATCATGGCCAGCGGCTGATGGTAGTGCAGAGCGGGGCGGGCGAGCAAATCAACGAGAGCACGGGCGAGTCGGAACCGGCAGAGGGGACCTGGGTCATGGAGGTGCACCCGATCGACGAGCTGCGCAATAAGCCGTGGAACATTCCGCAGGTCCTGGTCGGGCCGATTCACCTGGCGGCGTGCTGGGGAAGCGTGTTGGCGTCGCGGCCCGCCGCGGCGGGATCGACGCAGCCGATCGGCGTGCGGTCGCACGCGCGGACCAACGAGATCGGATCGCTGTTCGCGGCGGTGGCGGGGATGCTGAATCTGCTGGTGATCATCGACGCCTCCAGCCGGGCGGCGGAAAATCGGGAGGAGCGATGAGCTATCTGCTGGCATGGACGCCGTTCCTGGATCCGATTCCGATCTGGTCGAATGCGGTGTGGCCGTGGATGCTGGTGCCGATGGCGGCGGCGGTGTCGATCGTCTACAAATCCGTCAAGTGCCGCACGATGTCGGAGGTTCCCCGCGAGGCCTCGGTGATCTTCGCGACGATCCTGGCGGGGATGGCTGCCGCGGCGGTGGTGCTGGCGGTGGTTGTGCATGTCATGGAGTGGGCGGCGTCGTAGGATTTTGTGGCACAGTCGCCCTCGACTGTGTTCTGACCGAAGGTCGAAGGCGATGGGTGAAATGCCTTCCGCCTTCGGCGGAACACAGTCGAGGGCGGCTGCGCCACAAGTGCCACAAAGTGGCAACAAGTGACAACAAGAGTTCCAAGTTCTGGCATACTATTGTCGATGTTGCCCGAGCATACGATCACGCTGCGCGTGAGATATCCGGAAGTGGATGCGATGGGGTTTCTGCATCACAGCCGGTATCTCCAGTATTTCGAGATGGGCAGGGTGGAGCTGTTGCGGTCGCGGGGGCACAGCTACGCCGAGCTGGAGCGGCAGGGGGTTCTGTTCGTCGTCGTGCGGGTCGAATGCCGTTACAAGGCGCCGGCCCGGTACGACGAGGAGCTGGCGCTGACGACGCGGGTCGTCAAGCAGACGCACGTCCGGATCGATCATGCCTACGAATTGCGGCGGGAAGCGACATTGCTGGCTGAAGGGAATACGACCATCGCGTGCGTCGATCGGGAGGGCAATCTGCGCCAGATCCCCGAATTTCTGACCTGGCAGAGCTGATTTTCCGCATTCTGCCCAGCGGGGGGAACCTTTGGCGGGGGTGTCAGTCGATAATAGAGAGGTGCCCACGAGACGGAAGACGCTACAATGAGAAGGTAAGGAAGGTGAACATGAAGCCGGCACGCAAGACACCGCGAAAGACACGTTGGGTTTTGGCGATGGCGGTTGGCCCGGTGCTGACGATCGGGATTCCGCTGGGCGCCCAGATAGCGACGCAGGACGGACACGCGCTTGACGCCAACATCCGTGTCGGCTCGGGCGGATACAATTACCGCTCGCCCAATCAGGGCGTCACGCCGAACCAGATCATTTACGGCAACGTCACCGGCGGACAACAGTTCCGCGGGCCGGTGCTGGAGCGCGATCCTGGGGCATTCACGGGGCCGACGGCGGGATTCGCAAGCGACCGCTTCATCGCCACTTCGTCGGCGGCGCCGGCGCCGTATCAGCCTTCCTTCGATTTGAGCTCGCCCATTCCTTTCTACGGCATATCTCGGGGCGTTGCCCCGCCGCCGGGCACCGAGAGGCTGGGTTACTCCGGCGCGTACATCGGCGGCGGCCCCGTTTCTCCCCTCACCTTGAACCAGACACAGTACAAGCTTGCCAACGATTGGCAGGCCCAGTCGCTGGGAGTTTCCACGCCGATCCAGACGCGCACCTCGCTGCTGAGCACCCCTCCCGATGAGCTGTTCCTGCAAATTCCCCAGGGCTCAGACAACCAGTTGTTGCAGGTCAGCGGCTCTCCGCTTTACGGCATCCAGGCTTTGCCGACCGGACCGGCAGCCAATCCGCTGGACCAATACGGCCTGCCGTCGATGCTGCTGCCGGGCGTCAGCGCCGATCGGTTCCGATTCGATCAGGCCGAGCTTGTGCGCATGCGCGGCGAGTTGCAGAATGGCAGCCAGCAGGGTAATCCGCAGGAGCAGCAACCCGCGCAGGGGTCGGAGCTTTCCCAGCCGCTGAACGCGAACCCGGAGAATCCATCGTCGTCGAACTCGTCGAATAGTTTGAGCAATTCGCGGTTCTCGACGGACATGCAGAACCCGGAACAGAGTCGGCGCCTGGTGCCGCCGGAACTTCAGAGCACGCAGTACGCGGAGTTGAGCCGGCGGCTGGCGGGGACGCACAACGATCAATACGCGGCCTTGCAGGCGGTGCACGAGTCGAACGTGGCGCGGCGTGCCGCCGCTGCGCGGGCCGTGGCTGCTGCGTCGCAACCGAGCCAGGGCGTTGTCAATCCGCCGCCGGGGATGATGCGGCGCGCGGGCGGCGCCGCCGCCATGCTCAATCTTCCGGTCATGAAGATCCACAGCGTTGCCACCGGAGTGCGGGCCAAGGGACTCCACGACCTGCTCAGCAGCGCCGAAGATCTGATGCGGCAGGGAAAATTTCAGAGCGCGATCGATCGTTACAACATGGCCCAACAGGTTGCCCCCAACAATCCATTGGTCGCAATGGGCCGTGCCAACGCCGAGCTTGGAGCCGGCGCCTACCGCCAGGCCAGCAACGATCTTCGCCTGTTGTTCGTGAGCGATCCGGCGACCCTGATGGCGCAATACGATCTGGCCGCGTGGTTTCCCCCCGAGCGGCTCAAGAGCATCAAGCAGGAGCTGTCGGATCTGTCGTCCAAGGATACCAAAGACGAGATGTCGGAATTTCTTTTGGCGTACCTCGCCTACAACACGGGGGATTCGCAAGCCGCCGCCCGGCATTTGGAAGAATCCAGGAAGCGATCCGGCGGGAAAGACCCGGCGCTGGACCTGATGCAGACGGATTGGAAGCTGTCGGCCGGGGAGAAGACCGACAAACCTGCTGCGGAATTCAACAACAAGTAGTCTGGATTTAACAAGTGAACGGGTGGGAACCGCCGGTGGGCTTGTCATCTAATAATGGTAGAAAAAAAAGAGCCGCGGACGGGGGGAATCCGCGGCTGAGACTCTCAACTTTGGGGAGGCGTCCGGAGGGGAGGCCGGACGGTTGAGAGATTGGGTTTAAAGTCGGGGGTTGGAGAAGGAGGGGGGGAGCCTTCTCCGGGGATACCCCCGACTACAGAACTCCGCCGGACTGTTTCACCGACAGAACTCTCATTTCCTTTCCGAAGCCCGCATGACTGCCACAGGCGGGTAACCACTGATTAACCGAAGTTTAGCCTGAGGGAAGGAAAAGGCAAGAGAATTTTTCCGTCATTTCAACGTTTAATAGAATCGCGGCGCGCGCAATATAGGGGCTGTAGGTGTAGATTTGCATCGCCGGGGGCCGCGGAAGGCGTTACATTTCAAAGAGTTGCGGCAATCAATTGCTCTGGCCAACGTCCAGGCCGTACTTGCGCATTTTTTTATAGAGGGTGGTTCGGTTGATGTCGAGTTGTGCGGCGGTGGCCTGTCGATTCCACTGATTTCGCCGCAGCGCTGCCTCGATGATCCGCCGCTCCGGGGCTTCGAGCGCGATGTGAAGGGGCAGCGCCGCTCCGTCATCCTCCATGCCGGGGCCGGAGGGTGCGTGTCCGCCGGTTGTCGGTGCGATCGATTCGGGAAGGTCCTGGACGTCGACTTGCGCCCGCCGGCACAGGACGACGGCGCGCTCGACGGCATTCTCCAGCTCGCGCACGTTGC
>DATHPP010000055.1:0-10942 GCA_035483795.1 Tepidisphaeraceae bacterium
ACGAAAATCGCATCTCCGCACTTGGGGCACCGCACCGTCTTGCCCGCCAGCGCATCACTCACGCCCATGCGTTTCCCGCAACCGCATTGAACCGTAATTGGCATGTCCACCCTGTTGATAAATGAGGACCGAAGCATAACGGATCGGCGGCTGCGCGACAATCTGCCTGAGGCCGGGATGAAACGTCGGGTGTAATTTGCCGCGGCCCTTGGTAACTTGAGAGCCATGAAATCACTCGTGATGAAGTCCATTTACGCCGGCCTTGGACTGATCGGCAGCGGCACCGAGACGGTCGAGCAACTGGGGCGCAAGCTCGCCAGGCAGGTGAACGTATCCGAGAAGGACGGCGAGCGAATCGCCCGCCAGTTGCGCAGCCGGTCGGAGAAAGCGATCCACGCCCTCAACAAATCGCTGGAGAAGGAAGTGACCCGGATCGTCGACGGGTTGCACGCCGCCGCCAGCGGCTCGGCCGGCACCAAGCGCAAGAAGCGCTCCGGCAAGCGGAAAAAAGCCAGGGCGACGCACTGATCGGCGCGCATGCAGCTCACGTCCCTGATTCGCTCCCGCTACCGGTTTGCCGGCGACCTGAGTCGCGCCGCCGACGTCGCACGCGTCTTGGCCAAGTATGGCCTTGCCGGCTGGCTGTCGGACGTCGAGTGGCCGGCGCTGCACAACGCGCTGCGCAGTGCCGGCGGGGAAGTGCTGGCCCAGCAGCCCTTCGAGGCGCGGCTGCGGCTGGCGCTCACCGACCTGGGGACGACCTACATCAAGCTCGGACAGATGCTCAGCACGCGCCCCGACCTGGTGGGCAAACCGCTGGCCGACGAGCTGAGCAAGCTTCAGGAACAGACGCCGCCGGACGCGCCCGAAGCGGTGAGCCAGGTGGTCAAGGACGAATTGGGGCGGACGCCGGAAGAATGTTTCAAGGAGTTCAATGGCACGGCGCTGGCGTCGGCGTCGATCGGCCAGGTGCACGCGGCCCGGCTCAAAAGCGGGCGGCGCGCGGTCGTGAAAGTTCAGCACCCCGGGATCGAGGGGACGATCCGCCGCGACCTCGACATCCTGGGTTTTCTGGCGGAGCTGGCCGAGAAGAACGATCTGCTCAGCGGGTATCAGCCGGTGTCGTTGATCCGCGAGTTCAGCCGGACGCTGCTGAAGGAGCTGGATTTCCGCCGCGAGCAGCGGAACCTCCAGGTATTTCGCCGTAATTTTGCCAATGACCAGACGGTGGTATTCCCCAGGCCCTACTCCGAGCTGACCACCGATCGTGTCCTCACGATGGGATATCTCAAAGGCTACCGGCTGACCGATGAAGCACACCTCAACCGGCTGAAGGTCGATCGTCAGGAGCTCGCCCGCCGCGGCGCCAACGTGTTCGTGCAGATGATCTTCCGCGACGGCTTTTACCACGCCGATCCCCACCCGGGGAACCTGGTGGTGATGCCGGATGGGAGGATCGGGCTGCTGGATGCGGGAATGGTGGGCCGGATCGACGAGCGGCTCCGCAAGCAGATCGTCGATATCTTGATGGCCGCGGCGGACCGCGACAGCCAGCGCCTCACCGACGCCGTGCTGCGTGTGTGCGGCACACCGCGCAACCTCGACCGCGCCCGTCTCGGGTCCGACTTGAGCGAATTCTTCGAGGACTACGGCACGCAGGAAGTGGGGCAGTTCAATGTGAGCGGCGCGCTGGGCACCGTCACCAATATCCTCCACGAGCACAAGTTGGTTCTGCCCGGCAATCTGTCGATGCTGATCAAATGCCTGATGCTGCTGGAGGGAACGGGCCGGCTACTGAGTCCCACTTTCAACCTGGCCGAGCTGCTGGAGCCGTGGCGGCAAAAGCTGGTGCACGATCAGCTTTCGCCGATGGCGCATCTCAAGGACATGCGCCGGTTGTATTCCGACTGGGAGCGGGCCGCCGAGGAATTGCCCAAGGCCATATCAACGGTCGTCGAGCGCCTCGAGAACGGGACGTTTTCCATCCAGTTGGAGCATCAGCATCTCAAGGGCGCGATGAACCGGCTGGTCGGGGGTCTGTTCATCAGCGCGCTGCTTGTCGGCTCGACGGTATTGATGGCGCGAAACGTCCCGCCGGTCGTCTTTGGGCTATCCGTCCTCGGCCTCATCGGCTATGTCGTTGCCATCCTCTTTGGATTTCGAGTGCTTTGGATCAACCGCGACAAGGTCGTCTCGCGGCATCAGGGTGACTGGGACTGAAGCTCGGCATCCGAGGCATCGACTCCCGCCGGCCGGTTGCATCCTCGATTCTCGCCCAGAACGTTTCAAACGTTTGAAGCGTCGGCCTGGGATGCAAGGGTGAAAAAGCTCGAAAAGCGCCCACCGCGGCGGGGCCGAGCTGCTGGAAGCTCGAGCGGCTCGACGAATCGATTGTCATCCACCCCGATACACCGGTCTGACTGCCATCGAGCTCAGCCGCATGCAGATCCAGCGGCGGATTTTTCGTTTGCCGGTGCACTTTTGCAGGCATAACCTGATCTTGCCTGTGGTCCGTAGGATCCGTGCCCGCGGCATGCTTTCCTGCGTTGTTCAGAGAAGAGTTCAGTATGGGCGTTCGGGCGCCCGGCATACCGCGCGTCGACGCGAGCGCACGTGGTGCGCATTGAGATGGTCCCGTCGGATTTTAGAAAGGAGCTCACCATGAGCATTCAAAGCGTCGCTCACAAGTTCGTGGAGTTGTGCAGGGCTGGCAAAAACTTCGACGTGATGCGCACGATGTACTCGCCAACCATCGTCTCTGTCGAAGGCGACGGCCGGCAGACCGCCGGCCAGGGTCCGGTGATCAAGAAATCCGAGGACTGGGTCGCCGACAAAACTTTCCACGGCGAGACCGTGGCCGGCCCATTCTTCAACGGCGCGAATCCCGATCAGTTCGCCGTCTACTTCACCCTCGACATCACCCCCAAAGCCACCGGCCAGCGCATCACCCTCGAGGAGGTCGGTCTCTATACGGTCAACAAGGACGACAAGATCACCCGCGAGCAGTTCTTCTACGAAGGCGAGCACTAAGGAAGGAATCATCATGTCCACTTCAACCCAGACCCGCGACAAGGCAGCCGGCGCATTGATGCGCGAGCTGCCGGCCGGTCAACGGAAATACCAGGCGTGGGTCGCCAAGGCGGCCAAACAGCCAATGGTGCTCGAAACCCTCGATCCGGGTCCGCTCGGTGACGAGGAAGCGGAAGTCGCCGTCGAACATTGCGGCGTGTGTCACTCGGATGTGTCGGTTTGGAATAATGAATGGGGGATTTCTCACTACCCGGCGGTCCTCGGCCATGAGGTTGTCGGCCGCATCACGGCGCTCGGGCCCAGTACCAAGGGGCTCACCGTGGGACAGCGCGTCGGCGTCGGCTGGTTCTCCGGCAGCGACATGTATTGCCGGCAGTGCAAGTCGGGAAACCATCACCTCTGTCCGCGGGGTCAAGCGACGATCATCGGCCATCGCGGCGGGTTCGCTACGCACGTCCGCGCGCACTGGGCCTGGGTCCTCCCGCTGCCGGAGAAGCTGAACTTCGCGGACGGCGGGCCACTCCTGTGCGGCGGCATCACCGTCTTCAACCCCTTGGCCATGTACGCCAAGCCCACCGACCGCGTCGGCATCATCGGCATCGGCGGACTGGGACACATGGGGGTGAAGTTCGCCGCCGCGTACGGCTGCGACGTAACCGCCTTCACTTCCAGCGAAAGCAAGTTCGAGGAAGCCCGCGGTTTCGGCGCGCACCACGTCGTCTCCAGCAAAGACTCTTCGGCGATCAAAAAGCTCGCCGGCAGCTTCGACCTGCTGATCTGCACCGTCAACGTGCCGCTGGATTGGGACGCGATGATCGGCGCGCTGGCGCCCAACGGCCGGCTGCACGTCGTCGGCGCCGTGCTCGAACCGATCCCGGTGCCAGCGTTCTCCTTGATCCCCCAGCAGCGAAGCGTCTCAGGTTCCCCGACCGGCTCGCCGGTGGAAATCGAGACCATGCTCGACTTTGCCGCACGGCACAATGTCGCGCCGCAGACCGAGCATTTTCCCATGAGCCGGATCAACGAAGCGTTCGCCCGCCTCGAATCCGGCAAGGCCCACTACCGCATCGTGCTGGATGCGGATTTCTGACGACAGCAGACCGCGTGTTGATGAACGGGGCGGTGACTCTTTATCAATCTATTGGAGCAGAACACATGAACACGATCACAACCAAAGACGGCACGGAAATTTATTACAAGGATTGGGGCAAGGGTCAGCCGATCGTTTTCTCCCACGGCTGGCCCCTTTCGGCCGACGACTGGGACACGCAAATGATGTTCTTCCTGAATCATGGCTATCGCGTGATCGCGCACGACCGGCGCGGCCACGGACGCTCCAGCCAGGTTGGCGACGGGCACGACATGGATCACTACGCCGACGATCTCGCGGCGCTCACGGCGCATCTCGATTTGAAGAAGGCCATCCATGTCGGCCATTCGACCGGTGGCGGCGAGGTCACGCGTTACATCGGACGCCACGGCGAAAGTCGCGTCGCCAGGGCCGTCCTGATCAGTTCCGTCCCGCCGCTGATGCTGAAGACGCCGGCAAATCCTGGCGGTCTGCCCAAGGACGTGTTCGACGGCCTCCAGGCCCAGCTCGCCGCCAACCGCTCTCAATTTTACCTCGATCTCGCCAGCGGTCCCTTCTACGGCTACAACCGCCCCGGCGCCAAAGCATCCCAGGCTGTGATCTGGAATTGGTGGCGCCAGGGCATGATGGGCGGCGCCAAGGCGCACTACGACGGCGTCGTCGCCTTCTCCCAAACCGATTTCACCGAGGACCTGAAAAAGTTCCGGGTTCCGACGCTGGTGATGCACGGTGATGACGACCAGATCGTCCCCTATGCTGACGCCGGCCCGCTAAGCGCCAAGCTGGTCAAGGGCGCCATTTTGAAAACTTACAAGGGCTTCCCACACGGCATGCCGACCACCAATGCAGAACAGATCAACGCGGACCTGCTCGCGTTCTTTCAGTCGTAAGCCCGTGCTCGGGCTTGGAGAAGAGCCACCATGAGCGGCACACGGAAGACAGCCATCGTCACCGGAGCGTCGCAGGGGATCGGTGCTGGCATCGTGAAGGCGTTTGTCGAACGGGGTTTCAACGTCGTCGGCAGTTCCCGCAGGATGAGCCAGTCCACTGAGGTGAAGGCTTCGGATCGCATCGCCTTGGTGGACGGTGACATCGGCGAGCCGTCGACCGCCGCCAATATCGTCGAGACGGCGCTGTCCCGCTTCAAGTCGATCGATGCGCTGGTCAATAACGCCGGCATCTACTTCACCAAGCCGTTCACGGATTATACAGCCGACGATTTCAAGTCGCTCGTCTCCACCAACCTCGAGGGCTTCCTTTACATCACCCAACTCTCGATCAAGCAAATGCTCGCGCAGAAGACCGGCGGCAGCATCGTCACCATCACCGCCGCCCTTGCCCGCAACCCGGTCCGCGGCGTCAACGCGGCGGTGCCGATGATCACCAAGGGCGGTCTTGCCACGATCACCCAGCATCTTGCGATGGAATATGCAAGGGACGGCATTCGCGTGAACGCCGTCGCGCCCGGCGCCGTTTACACCCCGCTGCACCGGGATACGCCCAAGGAAGTGATGGAGAGCCAGTCGCCGATGGGGCGGCCTTCGACGGTCCAGGACATCACGGACGCGGTCATGTACCTGATCGACGCCGCGACGGTCACGGGGCACATTCTCTACGTCGATGGCGGCGCTCATTTCGGCCGCTGGTAGCTGGAAGGAGTTTTCGCCACGTTCCATTCGTTCCTGGGTTGAGGAGATATCCATGCATTACAAGTCCGACTTGCCATCGAGGATTAAAGATGCGATCTGATATCGTTCCGGGGTCCGTCTTCCCCGACTACGAGCTTAGCGACCATGCCGCAAAGCGCCGGAAGCTCTCCGAACTACAGGGACAACATCCAATGGTTCTCGTCCTGAGCCGCGGCGGCTTCTGTCCCAAGGACCGCCGGCAGGCCGAAGGACTGGTTCAGCTATATCGCGAGTTGGAGGTGAGCTATTGCCGCCTTGTCACTATCAGTACCGACAATATCACGGAGACGAGTGAATATCGGAGTGGAATCGGCGCGCACTGGCCTTTCCTCTCTGATTCGGGACGTATGGTCCAAAAGGACCTCGACATCGCCGAGTATACTGATCCTGTCCATAATCCCATGATCCCCCATGTGATCGTCCTTGAGCCGGGTCTCGTCGTTTACAAGATCTACAACGGCTACTGGTTCCTCGGCCGGCCCACTTTGGAAGAGCTGCGCCAGGACCTGCGCGCGGTCACGAGGAAATGCCGCCCCGACTGGGACATCACGAGGCCCGAGCTCAAGGCGGCATGGCAGCAAGGCCGCAAGGAGCTCTTCTACCCGTATGGCAAGACATACCTGCAAACGCTCGGTGAGCAGGATTAGGCCTGGGAAATCGAGCAGAAGCCTCATGGTCTGCATAGCACCGGGGCCTCGCTTCGATGCTCAGACCGTCCTCCGTTTTCTGCTTTCTCCTGGGAGTCCCGATCATGGCTAGCTTCAGCACGCTCCGCGGCTCGGACGCAAACCCGCCGCAACACGTTTACGAACTGCGCATCTATCATGCGAAGGAGGGCAAATTGGATGCGCTCGTGGCGCGCTTCCGGGATCACACGGACGCGCTGTTCAGACGGCACAACATGGCAAGCGTCGGCTACTGGCAGCCGGAAGATGCGCCCGGTTCACAGAATCTGTTCATCTACGTTCTCGCGCATCCCAGCCGGGAGGAAGCCCAAAACAACTGGGTGGCGTTTCAGGCCGATCCGGACTGGAAAAAGGTTAAAGCCGACTCCGAGGTCAACGGCCCGCTGGTCGATCACATCGATCGCTACTTCATGAATCCGACGGATTTTTCGGGGATGAAGTGAAAGGGGCGCCGGAGGGCTTAATCAAAGATTCGCCGGTCGATCTCGAACCGACGGTAAGAGCGCCTATGCGGTGACGGATTCGGGGAGTTCGGCGTTGTGGGAAACCGACTGGACGTCGTCGTTGTCTTCCAGGGCCTCAATCAGCTTCAAAACCCTCTGGGCAGCTTCGCCCTCCACCGGGACGGTGTTGTTGGGCAAGTTGGTGATCTCGGAGGCCTCGATGGGGACATTGGCGGCGGTGAGAGCCTCCTTTACCTTCAGGTAGGCCGTGGGGACGGTGATGACTTCGTAAACTTCGCCTTCATTTTTGACGTCCTCGGCGCCGGCATCTAAAGCGACTTCGAGCAGGCGGTCTTCGTCGGTGGCGTCGGATTTGATGGCGATGACGCCCTGTTTGGTGAACTGGAAAGCGACGGCGCCGCTGGCGGCGAGGTTGCCGCCGTGACGCTCGAAGATCATTCGCATTTCCGGGGCGGTGCGGGCGCGGTTGTTGGTGAGGGCCTCGATGAGGATGGCGACGCCGCCGGGTGCATAGCCCTCGTAGGTCATGGATTCGTAGTTTTCGGCGCCCAACTCGCCAGTGCCCTTCATGATCGCTTTTTCGATCGTCTCCTTGGGCATGTTGGCGGCTTTGGCTTCATCGATGGTGTAGCGGAGGGAGAGATTGTCGCGCGGGTCTCCGCCGCCCTTGGCCGCGATGATGATCTTGCGGGCAATCTTGCTCCAGATCTTGCCGCGCTTGGCGTCATTGGCGCCCTTGGCGCGTTTGATTTTTGCCCAGTGACTGTGGCCGGCCATGACTACTCCAGTAGGCAGTAGGCGGTAGGCAGAAAATGCCTGGCCCGCCGCTCGAACTCCTGGCGGGCATGCCCGCCCTACTTGGCGACCGGCGACACGTTGACGGCGCGGCCGGCGCTGAGATCCTGCTGCTTTTGCAAAAGCTGCGTTCGCAATTCCTTCAGGTCGTCTCGAGTGTCGTCGCGCATGTCAGTCAGCCGCTTGGCGGCCAATTGCCAGGTCCTGGCGGCCTGCCCGCGGTCGCCGAGGCGGTACTGCGTGTCACCCAGGTGATCGAGCACGACGGGATCGGCCTGATCGGTGGGACTGGCCGCCCGCGTGAGCGGGGGCAGCGCCTCGGCAAACTTCCCGCGTTTGTACAGCACCCACCCGAGGCTGTCGAGAAAGGCGGTGTTGTCGGGTTCGGCGGCGACGGCGCGGCGGACCAGCTCCTCGGCCTGGCCCAGGTTGCGGCCGTGATCGGCCCAGAGAAAGCCCAGGTCGTTGTTGGCGCCGGCGTATGAAGGATCGAGCTTCAGGACCTGCGCCAGAATCTGCTCGCTCTGAGTGTCGGCGCCAAGGCGCGAGTAAAGTCCGGAGAGGCGGTAGAGCAGATCAGCGTCATCGCCGACGTGCGATCGCAGCTCGTCGGCGACGCGGACGGCCTGGGTTGTCTTGTGCTGCTCCTGGAAGGCCTGCGCGAGGGCTTCACCCAGCGCCAGGTTCCAGGGCTCGGTTGAGAGCCGGCCCGACAGACGCTCGGTGAACTCATCCAGGCGGCTAGTCCGGGAGTAGAACTGCTCGACCGCCGCCAGCGCCTCCGGATCGGCGGGATGGGACGCCAAAAGAGCGTCGTACGACCGCTGCGCGTCGGAATAGCGGCGTTGATCGAGCGCTTCCTTTGCCAGCATCCGCTGGGCGGTGGTGTTGTCCGGATCGGCGGCGAGCCAAACGCGGATCACCCGCGTGCCCTGCGGGTTTTCCTCCTGGCCTTGAGCGATCTCGTAGAGCGTGAGGTACGCGTCGTCGTAGAGAGGGTGATTGGAAAGGAGTTTCACCAGCAGTGACTGGGCACCGGCGTCGTCATGGAGCAGATGCAGGGCAGTGGCGAAGTTCAGCACCAGCTCGGGCGAGCGATCGCCCTGGCGGACGGCGCGGGCAAAGGCCAGCGCCGCAGCCTGGGGTTGATCCTGGTTCATCGCCGCTACGCCGCGAAGCTCGTCGGCCAATGGGAGATCACCCGCCTTGGCGGCGGCGCCGGCGAGCGAAACTGACGCGTCGGCCTTTTGCTGGACATTTTGCGATTCGTCCGACCAGATGAGCGAGAGCATTTCACGCCAGGCCGGCGCGAAGATGGGTCGCGCGTCGGTTGCTTTTCTGACCGGGTCGCGCTGTGCGGAGGGGCCGCGGTCGATGCGGAATGACCTGCCGAGCAGAAGCAGCCTAGCCGGGGTTTGCGATTCGGAGACAGAGAGGGCTTGAACGTCGGAGATGCGCAGCCTGCCGCGAGGGGAAGGCCGCGGGAGCGAATCCCAAATGGACGCAATTTCGGGGTAATTGTCGGGCCGGCGGCTCAGCGCCGCGATGAGCATTTCTGCCGCTTCCTTGAAGGCGCCGCGGTCGCGCAGCACAGAGACGCGGCGGCGAAGCAGCCGCAGGTCGTCCGGCCAGCGCGCAAGCGCCCCCTCCAGCAGGCGCTCTGCTTCGTTTGCCTGGCCGTGGGCGAACTCGGTGTCGATCAGGGCGTACAGGAGCGGCCGCTCTTCAGGGTTGCGGCGGTGAAGATCCGCGAGGGTAGCGATCGCCGCCTGGTCGCTGCCGGACGCTTCGCGCAACAACCCGAGCGACGCCGGGCTGGCCTGAAATTGCAGGACCAGGTCCACGGCCATCTGGGCGGCCTTGTCGGGCTGGCCAGCCGCGGCAGTAACCCGCACGAGCTGAGCCTGCACTTCAAATTCGTTGGGACTGCTCTGGGCCGCCGAACGCAGCAGCCTCTGTGCCTCGGCGTACTGTTGATGCTTCTCGTAGAGCGCCGCGACGTGCAGCGCCAGTGCCTCGGGGTGGGAGAGCAGGCCGGCGCCTTGCGGGTTCTGCCGCACCAGCCAAGGCTGGGTCTGAAGCCGGTTCAGCAGCCGCTCGTAGGTTGCCAGGGCGGCGCGATCGTAGCCGGACTCCTGAAGGGCGCGGCCAAGCAGGAAATCTGCCTCGGCGGCCATCGGATCATCATGGCGGTAGTCGCTGGTCTGGAGCGCAAGCCGCAGATGCGCGATCGCCTTGTCGAACTGGGCGCGGGCGGCGTAGTGGCGTCCGAGATTGACCTGAAGGTCGAGGCGGTCGGGGTCGATCGACGCGGCTTTTTCCCATTCCGCTGCGGCCGCCGGATTGCCCGTGGCCTGGTAGAGATCGCCCAACTGCTTATGAAGCTCGAAGCTGTCGGGATCGAGGGCGACGGCTTTCTCGAGCAAGTCAGTGGCGGCAGTGGCGTCGTTGTCGAGCACCGCCGAGCGCGATCGCGCGAACAGCCGTACTGCTTCGATCGGAGGCGGGTCGGAGAGCTCACCGGTGACCGGTTTCAGGACCGGTGCCGGCTGGATCTGGTCGAGCGAAAGGGAATCTCGCCCGCCGGGTTGCGTCGTGGCCAGGGGATTGTTCGATGGGATTGCTGCCGGCCTGGCGCCCGTCGTGGGCCGGGAAACGCAACCCGTGAATACCAGCAGGCCCAGCAGCAGCGAGAATCGGCGGTTCATTGGTCGGAGCGATTATAGCTTGCTTGTCCAAGTTCCGAGGTCTCTTCTGGCGTGGTCGCTTCAGCGACCATGTGCTTTTCGCCCGGGAGCTAAGAAGACATGGTCACTGTAGCGACCACCCATGGAAGATCACGGAATCACCTTGTTCAGCGGATAGGTGATGATTCCGGTGGCGCCGGCGCGCTTGAGGCGCGGGATCAGCTCGCGTTCCTGCTGCTCTTCGAGGATGACTTCCACGGCAACCCATTGTGAATCGGCCAGGCGGCTGACGGTCGGACTCTTCTCGGCGGGCAGAAAGCTGACGACCTCGTCGAGCCGGGCCTCGGGGACGTTCATCTTCAATCCCACCTTGGCGCGGGCTTCAATGGCGCCGCGGAGCAGGATCGCAATGTTCTCCATTTTTTCGCGCTTCCAGGAAATTTCCCAGGCCTTCTTGTTGGCGATGAGCCGCGGCGTGCTTTCCAGCAGCGTGTCGACGATG
>DATHPP010000056.1:0-3487 GCA_035483795.1 Tepidisphaeraceae bacterium
CGCAGACCGGCAACATGCGCCTCACCGTGGACGGAAAGAAGCACGACGTGCGCGTCCAGACGGCCGGCAGCACTGCTGGTGAATACCTGCGGCTCGAACTCGACCCCAAGAAGAAGCACGATTTTCAGCTTGCTGACCTCGGATTTACCGAGCAGCAGCTTGCCGTGGTGAAGGAGAGCATCACCGAGAATAAAGGGATCGTCATTCTCAGCGCCCCCAAGGGGATGGGATTGACAAGCCTGATGTATGGTGTGCTTCGAGGGCATGATGCATTCCTCCAGCACATTCAGACGGTCGAGCGCGACCCTCAACAGGATTTGGACGGTGTCACGCAGAACAAACTTGCCGCCAACGCGCCCGCCGCCGAAGAATTCAAGAGCACTGACTGGGTCATCAGCCAGGAACCCAATGTCATTCTGATCAATCAAATCGAGGACCCGCGATCGGCCACGGAGTTGATCAAATTCTCAAAGTCCGAAGGTGGACGCAGGGTTTACGTGGGCATCCGCGCGGCCAGCACATTTGAAGCCCTGGAGCACTGGCGAAAGCTGGTGGGGGATGACAGCCTGGCGCTGGAATCGCTCAAGCTGGTGATCAATGGCCGGGTCATGCGAAAGCTCTGCATCAATTGCAAGGTCGAGTTCGCGCCCGAGCCCGGCATGGTGCGCAAGCTGGGCATGAACCCGGAGAAGGTCACAAAGCTTTACCAGGCCCGCACTCAGCCGCTCCGCGACCAGAAGGGCAACCCGATCGTCTGCGAGTTCTGCCAGGACCTTCGCTACAAAGGCCGGCAGGGTGTCTTTGAGATCATGGTGATCGACGAGGAGATGCGGCAGGCGATCATCGCAGGCAAGCCGGTCGAGCCGGTTTTCCGCCGGCAGCGTGCCCGCTTCCTTCAGGACGAGGCACTGTCGCTGGTCGAGGCGGGGGAGACGAGCGTGCAGGAAGTGAAGCGCGTGATGAAGGGAGGCTCGGCGGAGGCGGAATCACCGGCCCAGGCCGCCGCCGCTCCAGCCGGCGCCAAGGCGCCGCCCCGTCCCAAAGCGGCCGCTCCCCGACCCGCCGCCGGCAAGCCCAAGACTGCGACCCCCAAACGCTAATTTCAAACACCGTACGGACTACCGCCATGATTTTTGCCTGCATTCTCCTCCTGCTGCTCGGTGCAATCACGTTCTTCCATTACATCCAGGGATTCTTCAGCGCGTCGATCTCCGCCATTCTGGTCGTGTTCGCGGCGATCATCGCCGTCTCCTATCACGAGATGCTCGTTCCGCTGTTTGGCGGCAGCGCACCAGATTACGCGCCGGCGATCTGCCTGATGGGGCTGTTCATCCTCGTTTACATTCTTCCGCGGCTGGCTTTCGACCAGGTCGTGCCGGGCAATGTGCGCGTGCCAGTGATTGCCGACAAAATCGGTGCGATTGTGATGGGGATCATTGCCGGTATCTTTGCTACCGGAATCGTCGCCATCGGCGCCCAGGAGCTTCCGTTCGGCCCCTCGATCGGCGGTTTTGTCCGTTACGATTCGCAGCCCGACCGCCAGGTGACCGTCGACACGCGGGGCAAAGCGTTTTACAGCAAGAATTGGGACGAGCTGACCACCACCACACCAGGTACTTTCGGGACCGACGAGCACGGACTCCCGATCCTTCCCGTCGATAACATGGTCGTCGCACTCGTCGATAAGCTCAGCACCGAGACCGGCTCGCTGCAAAACGACAAGCCGATCTACCGCGTGCATCCGGATTTCCTCGGCGAACTGTTTGGCGACCGCGTCGGCATCGAGCCCGGCGCGGTCCACACTGCCACCAACCTCCCCAGCGCTCATCTCGAGGCCGTGCACCTCGTCGGCCTTTTCACGGTCGATCCGAAAGTTTCCCAGGAGGAATCGGAGTTTAACAGCCGTATCGGCAACGCGCTCAAGCCGGTCGATGTCAAGCCCAGCGAGATGTTGCTGGCCGTGCGGGTCACTTTCAACCAGGCGGCCGCCGATCCCGATAGCATCGTCCGCTTCAGCCCCGGCTCAGCCCGACTCATGCTCCACAAAGATCCGCAGAGCAACGATCCGGATGATTTCGAGGACTTTTATCCGATCGGAACCATGCAGGGCGCCAACCAGCTCATGCTCAACAAGGTGGATGATTTCCTGTTCTGCTCCAGCGGCAAAGGCGCCGACCTGGTCTACAAGGTCCCCAAAAAGCCGTTCGAAAAGGGTGTCCCGGACGGCACGTTCGTGGAAGTCAAGCATTGGGGCCGGGTGGATTTAAGTGGGATGAAGATCAGCCCAAAGCTGCCGGCCAGCGGCGACATCGAGGTGATGCGCAAAACGTTCATTCTTCATCCCGAACAGAGGCCTGGGTTCCAGCAGCAGCAACAACAGCCTGCGCCCAAGGCGCAGCCGTCCGCAAAGCAGCCTGCCGCAGCGGGCAACGCCCCGGCCGGCTCGACCCCGCCCGCGGCCGCCTCGGCGCAGAATTTCAAAGTGGACAACATTGCGGCGTCCAGCGCCCTGCCAACCCCGCTGGCGATCGCGCTTCCCAAAACCGGCGACACGCAGCAGGTGGGCGGCAGCGGTGGGTTCGTCAAATTCGACAACCAGAAGCTCAAAAACGCCAACATGGATTCGCCGACCGGCGATCTCAAGGACACCAACCAGGTATCGCAATTCTCTGTTCCGCCGGGGCAGTCGATGGTGCAGGTGAGCGGCACGCCCGCCGCCGGCTCACCCTGGACCTTCGCCACCGAGCCGGAGAATTTCGAGCTGGTCGACGCCAAGGGCAATCACTACCCCCCCAACGGGATTCTCGCCCTTTATAAGGCCGCCGACGGGCTGCACATTCACCTGCGCTACATCGATTCCACAGGCATCAGCGGCGCCGCCGCCCCCGGCGGAAATCCCGAGGTCCCCACCCAGGTCGTCCTGCTCTACGTCGTCCCCGCCAACACCACGATCACCGAGTTCGACGACCACGGGCAAAAGGCCAAGCAAGTCAGCGTCGTCGCCAAGTAGGGGCAAGTGCCGTTCGCATTGTCTCAGTAACATTTCGTAACATCGCAAGGCTCGTTGCGCCGCGTCGGCGCCCAGTTGTTTCCATCCGGCAACCTGTATTGCGATGTTACAAAATGTTACATTTGTCGCATCCTGTGCGATGGAGCCTCGCCGCCAGTACAATGCAAGCGTGGCCGGCGTCAGGCCGGCTGCTGAACGTCGGTCCCTTAAGGGTCGAACCATGGCAATGTCACGTCGAGACTTGCTTCATTCAGCGGGCGTGCTTGCGGGCGCGGCCGCGCTCGGCTCGACAACAGGAGAGGGCGGGCAAGCCGCGGCGCCGAGCCAGCCGCCTGGAGCGGCGGCGGGTAATCCAACGGATCTGTTCGACATTTCGGATTTCCAACGCGCGGCCAAAACCGTGATGTCCCCCATGGCGTGGGAGTATGTCTCGGGAGGCGCCGCCGACGAGATCACACTGCGGTGGAATCACGAGGC
>DATHPP010000057.1:0-3955 GCA_035483795.1 Tepidisphaeraceae bacterium
TCTTCTCGACAGCATCCTTGAAGTCCGGCATCTCTTTGAGCGACGGCCCGCTGACCCACGCCTCGGCGATAGTGCCGCCCCAGGAGGTGTGAATCAGGCCGATCGGAATCTTGAGATGCTCCTGGAGATCGCGGCCGAAGAAATAGGCGACTGCCGAGAATCCGGCCCAGTCGCCGACCATGATATTTTTGGGCGTACAGGGGAGCCATTTGGCCTCTTCGGGCTGGTTTCGGCTTTTGCCAAACTGGGTTTGCGGCTCAGATGCGACGTGCTTGGGCACGGTGAAGAGCCGGAGCTGCGGGTAATTCGCCGCGGCGACCTCGTGTTCGCGGTCAAAGGCGTTGGCGATGCCCATCTCCATGTTGGACTGCCCGGAGCAGATCCAGACGTCGCCCACCAGCACATTGGTGAGCTTGACAGTTTCGGGGCCGGAGATGGTGAGCTCGAACGGGCCGCCGGCTTCGAACGGGCCGATTTTGGCGATCCATTTGCCGTCAGAATCGGCGGTGGCGGTGGCGGTTTTGCCGTTCATGCTGACCGTCACTTGCTTGCCCGGCTCGGTCCAGCCCCAGATCGGGTCCTCCATATCGCGCTGGAGCACCATGTCGTCGGCAAACAGCGGATGGACGAAAGGCTTCTCGGAATCCGCCGCCCGGGAGGCGGCGGCGAAGCAGAACAACACGAGGATTCCGACAGGGGCACGGCGCGCGGTCATGGACCTCTCCTTGCTGGCGAGCGTGGAATTACTGTGCAAGGAAATACCGCGGCAGAAGAAGAGCGTTTTTATCCCTGGATGCAACATTTGGAACGAAATGGAACGTTTTCGGTGAGTTTACAAAAGTAAAAGCCCCGAAAAACGTTCCAAAACGTTCCAAACGTTCCATGGTGAATGCTCCCGGGGCTCGTTGCTTCCGCAGGATCGAGGCTTGGCGGATCAGGCGATGCGGACAGCGGGCTGGGCGCGGTATTGCGGGGCGGCGGGCGCCGGCGCTGCGGCGGCACGCTTGTGCAGCGTGTGCTCGATGATCTCCAGCCGGCGGACCAACTCCACCGTGTCCTGCGGGCGCTTCGCGGGGTTGGTGCGGACGCATTCCATCACCAGGTTCGAGAGCGTTTCCGGGATCGACGGGTTGATCTCGCGCGGTGAGGCCATCGCGTCATCGACCAGGAAGCTGTTCTCGGCCTTCTGGATGTTGAAGAGTGTGGGCAGCTTTCGGCCGCTCAGCGCCCAGTAGAGCGTGGCGCCGAAGTTGAAGACGTCGGTCTGCACGGTCACCGGCCTGCACTTGACCTGCTCGGGGGCCATGTAGTCAGGCGTGCCCTGGATGCGCTTCTTGGCCGTGCCGGTCTTTGCCGCCTGGCCAAGGTCGATCACTTTCACGCGGCCTTTGTTGTCGCGAAGAATGTTGTTCGGCTTCAGATCGCAGTGGACATAGCCGGCGGCGTGCAGCGCGCCCAAAGCTTGGCCCACCTGAATGAAGGCGGCGACGACCTCGGTGAGATCGCGCGGAAGTTGCCGTTCGAGCGGGACGCCGTCGAATAATTCCAAAATCAGAGCGGCTTCGGTCACCCGGCGGAGAAGCGTCTTGTTCAGCTTGAGCTCGACCGAGCGGCGCAAGCCGGCATGCGCCACCTGGCTGCCGACCTGCATCTCGGTTTCCAACTGCTCGATGTAGCGATCGTCCTTCTCGGCTTTGCGGACGACGTGCTTCAGAGCAAAAAGCTGGCTGTTGCGCGGGTCGCTGACGGCGTAGATGATGCTTCCGGCCCCTTCGCCGATCAGATCGATCACGTCGTAATCGAACAGCTTGCGGGGAAGCCCAGGGTCCAAAGCGGGGTCAATCAAGGATGTTGAACTCACAGCACTCATTACATCTCTCCCCAAAAACGCACAAAAACGCGGCGGGCGGTCCTTTGTTTGGTCGTTTTTCAGGCTCGGTCGGCCTCCATCATCTATATACGCGACAGCACGGCACAAGATTCCCGATTCATCAAAAAATGTGCCAGAGGCGTCTCATAATGTCAGTAAATTGGCGAGCGTGCGCCGACCGTGCCACGAAGCGATCGAAACTGGTCAGGACTGCCACGCTCATCACCGTAACTATACTGTTGTGAACATGAGAGGCGCATGAAAGGAAAGCGAGCCACGAATGAATCCGTGGCTCGCCAATTTGCAGGCTTTGAGCGCAGGTAGGCTACTTCTTCCAGACCGACGATTTGAAGGCTTTGAGGGCCTCTTTCAGCTGATTTTCAATGTCGGGGGCCAGCTCCTTCTTGGCCACAAGCTGCTGCCGCAGGGCGGCGTAAGAGGCGTCCACATATAGAAGGAAGGCGTTCTGGAATTCCTGCACCCGGGCCACGGGGATGTCGTCGAGATAGCCCTGGGTGGCAGCATAAATGACCATCACTTGCTGCTCGATCGGCATCGGCTTGTATTGGGGCTGCTTGAGAAGCTCAACCAGACGGGCGCCGCGGTCGAGTTGGGCTTGTGTCGCTTTGTCCAGCTCGGTGCCAAGTTGGGCAAAGGCTTCCAGCTCGCGATAAGCAGCCAGATCCAGCCGCAGCGAACCGGCAACCTTTTTCATCGCCTTGGTCTGGGCGTTTCCACCGACGCGGCTGACGCTGATGCCCACGTTGATGGCCGGGCGGACGCCGGCAAAAAACAGATCGGGCTCCAAATAAATTTGACCGTCGGTGATACTGATGACGTTGGTCGGGATGTACGCCGACACTTCGCCCTCCTGCGTCTCAATGATTGGCAGGGCGGTGAGCGATCCTGCGCCGTGGGCATCGCTGAGCTTGACGGCCCGCTCGAGCAGGCGGCTGTGGAGATAGAAAACATCGCCCGGGTAGGCCTCGCGGCCGGGCGGGCGGCGGAGCAGCAGGGAAAGCTGACGATATGCCGCCGCCTGCTTCGACAGGTCGTCGTACACGCACAGCGTCGCCTGGCCCTTCCACATGAAGTACTCCGCCATGGCGCAGCCGGCATAAGGGGCGATGTATTGGAGCGGGGCGGGGTCGGCGGCGCTGGCCACGATTACCGTCGTGTATTCCATCGCGCCGTGCGCTTTGAGAATTTCGACAATACCGGCCACCGTCGATTCTTTCTGTCCGATGGCGACGTAGAAGCATTTCACGCCCGTGCCTTTCTGGGCGATGATCGTGTCCATGGCGATGGAAGTTTTGCCGGTCTTGCGGTCGCCGATGATCAGCTCGCGCTGTCCGCGGCCGATGGGGATCATGGAGTCGATCGCCTTGATGCCGGTCTGGAGCGGCTCTTTCACCGGCTGACGATCGGCGATGCCGGGGGCGACGATGTCGACCTTCTTGGTCTCGCGGCTCTGGATGGCGGGGCCGCCGTCCACGGGCTGGCCCAGCGGGTTGACGACGCGACCCATGACCGCGTCGCCCACCGGCACCTCGAGCAGCCGGCCGGTCGACTTGACCGTCTCGCCCTCCTTGATGTCGAGGTAGTTGCCGAAGATGACGGCGCCGATGGAGTCTTCCTCGAGGTTGAAGACCTGGCCCATGGTGCCGTTCTGGAATTCAAGCAGCTCGCCGGCCATGGCGTTGCGCAGCCCATAGATGCGGGCGATGCCGTCGCCGACCTCGATGACGGTGCCGACTTCCGACACCTCGATCTGCTGCTTGAAGTCCGCGATCTCGTGCTTCAGGATGCTGGTGATTTCGGCAACATTGATGGCCATGATCGTTTTCCTTCAAAAGCTCAGCTTGACCGCGGAGACGCCGAGGCCGCGGAAATCAAATTCAGGTTCGCCACAGATGAACACGGATGGACACAGATGAAATACAAGTTGGGTTGTATCGAGCGCATACTATTCACGTCAGCGCTGGGCACGGGTTGAAAACCCGTGTCACAATTAGTTCCTCTCGGTCTTATCCGTGTGCATCTGTGTTCATCTGTGGCGATATCTTTTTCTCTGCGTCCTCCGCG
>DATHPP010000058.1:0-19408 GCA_035483795.1 Tepidisphaeraceae bacterium
CCGCGATCGTGTCCATCGAGAACCTCGGAAACACGACCGCGACCGGCGGCGTTACTATCGCGCTCGCCGCCGTCCCGGAAACCGCGCCGACCTCACCCCCTGACGTCATCGCGACACTGACCCGCAGCCGCATCCATCTCAAGCCCGGCGGCAGGTTGAAACTCCCAGTTCATTTCCTCACCCCCACCCACGTCGCGCGCGGCAGCTACCAGATCACCGCGTCAATCTCCTCCCCCCACTACGCCCCGTGAACCCGGTATTTGCCCGACTTCCGTAGCACAGCATAGAATCCCCGTGAACCGCCAAGCGCAATGGGTGGCGCCCGCACCCTGTCGCGCGGCAAAGTTGACAGCACTTCCAGGTCCCCTAGCATTCAAACGCTTGAGCGAACCGGGAGCGTAGCTCAACGGTTAGAGCAGGGGACTCATAATCCAGTCGAAACCGCGTTTTCTGCGTCAAAAATGGGGTTCTTCGGACTAAACGACCCCTTATAGGACTCTGAAAACAGGGGTGTCTGGTGTCGCGACACCACGCTCCGGGACGACGGGACCATCGGTCCCTTGACCGCAATTATGGGCTTCAAATGACCAGGCGGGAAACGTTCCCGCAACACAACCGATGCTACCGCAGTCCACGTCTTTTGCCAGCGAATTCCGGATGAGTCTCGAAGCCCTCCATCCGCCCCGCGATCCCGCTGAATCGTGTGGGCACATGTGCCCGGCGGGGTCGAACGGCTACGGCTGCCTCCTCGTGTGGTCACGGGGTCCCCGTCACGGAACATGTGATTTGATGTTTGCAAGTGGCGGGCCATGAGAGTGGTTCGACGCAACCGCCGGAAAAGCCGGCATGAGGTGCCAAATTCTGATAAGCTGGCTATGTGCAGCATACGCTGTTAGTTAGGTATAGCGCAGTGAAGGTCGCATGAGTATTGGGAAAAAGCCAATCTGGCCATGGTGGAACGGCCTTTGGACCGGTGTCTTTATCGGTTGTATTGGCGGTGCCTTCGTCGCTCACGGCCGCTGGCTCGATGATCCGTTTGCAGGTTTGTTCATGTTGCTTGGCACAAGTGTCGGGCTATTTGTCGCATGGTTGCCTGATATGGTGGTGGAGATTTACCAGCAAGTACAACGGTATCGTGACGCCGCGAAGCCGTGACTGAACTGCTGGAGCTTGCCCGTTCCTCAACCGCTTCCGGCGACCCACCCCTCCACCGTGATTCCGGTAGAATGACCCGTGATGGGCCGCAATGAACCAGATCACTTAGCGCGTTCTCTCGAACAGCTTGAAGACTGCCGTTGGGCAGAGCCGACCTTCGACTCGTACCTCGTCACGACATGTCACCGTCTGCGACGAAAGCCCCTGCGCGAGTTTACCGTCGAAGACCTTCGGATCATGGTGGGTCAACACCTTGGGCTCTCATTTCTTGTCCCCCTGTCGCTTGATCGGTTGGAACAGGACCCATTCATCGCTGGGGATATGTACCCCGGCGACCTTCTGGCATCAGTTCTCCGGATTCCAGAGGCATTCTGGAAATCCCATTCGGTTCTTCTCGACCGTACGCGTGGTGTCGTCCGAAGCGCGGTGAAGCTTTCGCAGACTCTGGACCAAATTGATCGCACAACCATCGAAGAAATCCTCAGGCAGATGCCGAAATCGTTCAGTTCACAATAGAACCCCCCGCCCCGCCGCCTCCATCGGTCGTTGCTGTAGAATGCCTCCGTGATGCGTCGCCGATTACTTGCCGTGGTATCTGCGGTTTCGCTGCTGGTGTGGGTTGTCGCTGCGGTGTTCTTGGCGATGAGCTACAAGGCTCCCCATCAGATTATTTATCATTCAAGGGGTCTGGGCTTTTGCGTCATCGTTTGCCGTGGACAAATTCTGTTGGGGTATCAGCGACCGGGATGGGGGTATTTGCCGATGCCGGAAGGTATCTCGAATGACGTTTATCCTTCGCGTGTCTGCCGACCGATCTATGGCGAAAACCTCGATGTCCTGTGTCCTATCGAGCCGCTTTTCAAGAATATGAGCTTGGAGCGATGCCGCGTCACAGACCGGCGCTTTCTCGGAATCGCACTTCAACGTTATGGCTGGCGGGAGGATTGGAACAATGGTATCAGCGTTCCCCTTCCACCGTCTGCGACCTATTTGGGCTTGCCAATTGTTTGGCCTCTGGTTGCTCTCGCCTTGCTTCCGATTTTGTCGATATTGCGAAGGGCTAAACGTCGCCAACGGCTTATGGAACGGCGACGCGACATTCGATGCATTGCGTGTGGCTACTCACTCACCGGCAACACCAGCGGCGTGTGCCCGGAATGCGGCACGCCGGTTCCGAAGGAACCCATCAAGAAAAGGCCCCGGACGGCGTGAACCAGCGGGCCGTCTCGGTAGAATGCCAAGGATGCTCGGCGTGACGGTCATGGCTCCGTGGTGGGTACGAGTGGTTATCGGTGTCGCGGTCGCCGTCATGACGGCAGTGCTCACGGTCATGGCAGCAGTGATTACGTCTTGGTCGCGAATGTCCAGACGCCTGCTCCGCGTGACCGTAATCGTCGTCTTTGTCGGCTTACTTGTCCTCGCGTCCATCCTCTGCGCCGCCGGCATGCTGCTCTATTTCAATCTGCCGGGCGGAAACGCGGTCGATTTAGGCGGCATCGGCAACTGGTCTTTCCGGCTTGTATCAGGGGGTCTTGAGGTAAGCCACAACGCTCGCATTCTGGGTGTGTTCCACCTGATCGTCGAAGGCATTGCCGTTCTGTTTCCAGTCGGACTACACGTGGTGGCTGCGATCCTGCGATGGTGGCAGGCCCGGCGCGCGGCCGAACAAAGCCCCCGGCCTGCGTGATTCACAGGTCAGGGGCTCTTTTCGTTTCATCGCCGGTGCATCGTGGTTGCGAACAGTCTGCCGGTGGGCTTCCGCCCGATGGCGTGCCACATGTACCCAGACCCGGATGAGTAAGGGCCAGGCCGCTTGGCTGCTTATTACCCGTTCAAGTATTATGGTGTTCCATGCTTGGCCCCTCTCGTCTAATGTTGTTGCTTGTGGCCATGTCCGTCGCCGGTTTTGCCCAACGGATCGATGGCGCGGAAGATCGGCCCACGCCTCATCCGGCACAGCCGACCACCCGACCGGTGTCGCTGAAAGACGCCCGCCGGATCGTGTTTCTGGTTGACACGCAATCAGGGTTGTGGCCGGTGTTCAAATCGCTGCGGGAAGAATTGAGCCTTGCCGTGGCGAACCTGCGGGACGACCAGTTCTTCACGCTGATCGTGCTACGCGATAATGCGGCGCCGAGTGTGTTCAGTCAAAACCCGATCCGCGCCGATGAAGTGACAAAGCAGTCCGCATTGGCGTTCGTGGCCGCGATCGAAACACAGCACACGACAAACCCGATTCCCGGTGCCCCGTGAATCCGGTATTTGCCCGACTTCCGTCGCACAGCATAGAATCCCCGTGAACCGCAAAGCGCATTGGGAAAACGTCTACACGACGAAGGATCCCGCTCAAGTCAGTTGGTATCAGCCCGACCCTACGATTTCGATGAGGCTGATCGAATCGGCTTGCCCGGAGCACGGCCGCATCATCGATGTGGGCGGCGGGACATCGTTCCTGGTGGACCGCCTGCTCGACGCTGGATTCAAGAGAATTGCCGTTCTGGACATCTCCCTGGCGGCGTTGCAGCGAGCGAAGGCACGGCTGGGCGAGCGGGCTGGGAGCGTACAGTGGCTCGCCGCCGACGTGACCGCTGTCGATTCCGTGGGCCGTTTCGGCGTGTGGCACGACCGGGCGGTGTTCCACTTTTTGACGGACCCGGAGGATCGGCGAAAGTACGTCGGGTTGGCAACCCGTACCGTCCCGCCCGGCGGACACCTGGTCATCGGCACTTTCGCACTCGACGGCCCGGCCCGATGCAGCGGATTGGAAGTTCAGCGTCATGACGCCGGCTCGCTCAGTTCCGAATTCGGTTCCGCTTTCCGAGTGATGCATCAGGAAAGCGAAATCCACGTCACGCCGTCCGGAGAATCTCAGCCGTTCAATTTCGTTGTGTTTGCCCGACAACGGGAAATCCCAACCGTCCCCTGAGTTCCTGCCCGATATGCCCCGTGTGCCGGGGAAGACCTGAACATCCTCGTCGCGCCTGACACCGTCGATGTTCAGTTGCCATATGGGCCTTTCTGAATCCTTCCCGCAAGCATTTTTTCATCGCCTGGCGCCCGCACCCTGTCGCGCGGCAAAGTTGACAGCACTTCCAGGTCCCCTAGCATTCAAACGCTTGAGCGAACCGGGAGCGTAGCTCAACGGTTAGAGCAGGGGACTCATAATCCCTTGGTTGGGGGTTCGAATCCCTCCGCTCCCATCCGGTTGATTTCCGCCGCCAAGGGGGATACGTTTTGACACGCAAACACGCGTCGGCATTCGCTGATCGGGTGCCGGCGGTGAAGTTGCGGGCGTAATTCAGTGGTAGAATGCAGCCTTCCCAAGGCTGACGTCGTGGGTTCGAATCCCATCGCCCGCTTTCCAGCCCGCTCAATTCTTTTTGGCCGACGGCGCGGCGCCGCGGATCGAGACCAGGTAATCGACGATGAGCGGCATCTGCGCGTCCTGGATCTGGGCTCCGTAGGTTTTCTTCATCTTATCGACTTCGGCGATCCAGGTCGCGCGGGGGAACGGCGGCTGCATCAGCACGTAGAGCTGGGAATGGCACGCCACGCAGTTGGACAGGTAAACATCCTTATTCGGTCCCGGCGGCATCTCCGGCCAGATCACCGGGTAAGCCGGCACGGAACGGACGCCGTTCTCGACCTGGGCCGGTTGCACCTTTGAATCGCCGCCGGCGGCGCAAAGGCACGCGGCACAGAGTGCCGCCGTCATCGCCAGAAAAAACCGGAATCGAATGGATTGCATGGTGCCCCTTCAAATGACCAGGACGTTGGTGGGGTCCATCACGTCGCGGGCGTAGCCACTGCGGTTCCACTGCTGAAGGACCTGCGTTTCACCGGCGGCGTTGACGGCGCGGGACACGAGCCGGACGTTGCCTCGAGCGGCCGGCGACCACGCGTAGCGGAACCGCCGGAAGGAGTAGCGGCCCCGGTCCGCCCCGAGCGACGCGGCGTTCCACGAGAGGCCCCCGTCCGTCGACACGTCGACCTCGGCGATCCCTTTTCCGCGGTCAAACGCGACGCCATCGATGACACATTCTCGACCGGCCGGCACGCGATCGCCCGGCTCGGGACTCACGATCAACGACCGCGTCGTCATCACGCTGATCGGCGCCGTCTTTTGCGCCAGACTCGCCGGCGACTCGCTGTAGTTGGGCATCACCGGAACGCGATACGCCTTGGCCATCCAGAATCCGTCGAACGCCTTGTCCAGGACGGTGATCTCGTGCAGCGCCTTGACCCAATAGGTGGCGTACCACCCCGGCACGACCAGCCGGCAGGGAAAACCGTTGAGCATCGGCAGCGGCTGGCCATTCATCGCGTAGGCGACGAGCGCTTCACCGTCGCCGGCCTTGTCGATCGGAAGCGACTTTACAAAAGGCGGCGTCGTGTTCACCACCGGACCGTCCAGCCCGCGCAGAGTCACGTCGACGGCCCCCGCCTTGGGCATGGCTTTGGCCAGCAGGTCCTTCAGGCGGACGCCGGTCCACAGCGCGTTGCCGACCGCCCCGTTGCGCCATTGCCCGCCGGGCACGCGCGGCTCAAACAGGCTCCGCGAGTTCCCCGAACACTGGTTCACGGCGATCACCGACACCGGCTCGAACTGCTTCCGCAGGTCATCCAGCGACAAGCTCAACTCGCGCTCGACGTGTCCTTTGAGGCTGAGCCGGAACGTGTTGGTGTTTACGCTGGTTGGCACGTCCGCCAGGTGCCAGCGGACAAAGAACGCCTCGTTGGGCGTGATGTCGTCCCGGAAATACTGGAGCGGTGTCTCGAGTTGCGGCGGGCGGTCGGTGAGGAGAATCAGGTCAGTCTTCTCCGGAAACCGCACCATTTTTGGCACGTCAGAGATGAAGCGGGTAGCCGGAGCAGCGGCCCCCTCAACCGCTGCCCGGCCCAGTGACCGCAGCACGGCGTCGGCGCCAAATATCGCGCCAAATTTCAGTAAAGTCCGCCGATCGATTCCCGGTCGATACATCAAAAACGATCATAATCGATTGATATCGACAACGTCAATTATTCCGTATACGATCCGGTTTCGCGGATTGAGGATCGTGCCATGGAAACGCGACCGCTTTACCTCAACGGACAATTCGTTCAAACCCAGGAGACACTGGCGGTGGTGGACCCGGCGACCGGGAAGCCCTTCGCCAAAGTTTCCACCGCCAGCCGCCCGCAGGTGCGCCAGGCGATCTCCGATGCCGGCACGGCGCTGGGCGCATGGCGCGACATGACGGCCAAGGCCCGCGGGGATTTTCTGCTGGCGATCGCCGGCGAAATGGATCGCCGCAAAGACGAGATCGCCCGCCTGATTACGCTCGAGAATGGCAAGCCCCTGGCGCAGAGCAAAGGCGAAGTGGCGATGTCGGTCGATCACCTTCGCTGGTTTGCCGAGGAAGGGCGCCGGGCCTATGGGAGAGTGATCCCCCACCAGGCGGCGGGCAAGCGAAACCTGGTGATCAAGTCTCCCGTGGGCGTGGTCGGCGCCATTTCACCCTGGAATTTTCCGCTTGTCCTGGCGGTGCGCAAGGTCGCGCCGGCTCTGGCCGCGGGATGTCCGGTGGTGCTGAAGCCGGCTTCGCAAACGCCGCTGTGCGCGCTGGCTTTGGCCGAATGTGCCGCCAAGGCCAAACTCCCCGCTGGAGTCCTTCAGGTCATTCCCGGCTCGGCGCGGATGATCGGTGAGGAGATGCTCACCAATCCGATCTGCCGCAAAATCACTTTCACAGGCTCGACGCAGGTCGGCCAGGAGCTGATTCGCGGCGCCGCCGCCCAGGTCAAACGGCTCAGCCTCGAGCTGGGCGGCCACGCTCCGGTGCTCGTGTTCGACGACGTCGACCTGAGCAAAGCCGTCGAGGGCACGATCGCCGCCAAATTCCGCAACACGGGCCAGTCGTGCATCGCCGCCAACCGGATTTATGTACAGTCGGGCATTTACGACCGCTTCGTCGAGGCCTTCGTCGCCCGCGTCAAATCCCTCAAGACGGGAAACGGGATGGAAGACGGCACCGACATCGGCCCGCTGGTGAACCAGGAAGGATTGGACGCGGCACTCGCCCAGATCGACGATGCCGTCCGGGGCGGCGCCAAGGTCTTGTGCGGCGGCAAACGATCGGGCACCCGTGGATTTTTCCTCGCCCCGACCGTCCTTACCGACGTCCCCGAGCAGGCGGCCTGCATGCGCGAGGAAACGTTCGCCCCGATCGCCCCGCTGGTGAAATTCGACAGCGACGAGCAGGGAATCCAATGGGCCAACAATTCACCCTATGGGTTATCGGCCTACGCCTTCACCAGAAGCCTGGAGCGAGCCTGGCGCGTGATGGAGAAGCTGGAGGCGGGCACCATCGGGATCAACGACGGCGTCCCCACCACCAGCAACGCGCCGTTCGGCGGCTTCAAACACAGCGGCTGGGGCCGTGAGCTCGGCTCCGAAGGACTCGACGCATTCCTGGAAACCAAGCACGTTTCGCTCGGGCTCGACATTTGACTCGGCATTTTTGAAATGGGATTGCATCTTGGGGAAGAAAGGGAACATGAGATGATTCAGTTTCTCGTGCATGACGAGCGCGATTCGGTCGGCGTCATGGTGGTGGACGCTAAGGTGGGCCAGAGCCTCCAGGGCCGGGACCTTTCGACCAACGAATCGCTTTCCGCCAAAGCCATCGCCGACATTCCGCTCGGCCACAAGATCGCACTCAAGGATTTCAAGGTCGGCGATACGGTCATCAAGTATGGCTGCGACATCGGCAAAGTCGTCCAGCCGATCAAGGCTGGCGAGCACGTTCACGTTCACAACCTCAAAACCAAGCGGTGGGCCTGATATGAAAAACTCATCTGACCGGACAATCCACGCCTACCGCCGGGAGAATGGCCGGGTCGGCGTGCGGAATCACGTGATCATTCTTCCCGTCGACGATATCTCCAACGCCTGCGCCAAAATGGTGGCCGCGAATATCCAGGGTACGCTCGCCCTGCCGCACTCCTACGGTCGGCTCCAGTTTGGCGAGGACCTCGATCTGTTTTTCCGCACCATGATCGGCACGGGTGCGAATCCTAATGTGGCCGCCGCGGTAGTCATCGGCATCGAGCCGGGCTGGACGCAGCGGATCGTCGACGGGATCGCCAAGACTGGAAAGCCCGTCGCAGGCTTCTCGATCGAAGGCCGCGGCGACATCCGCACCGCCGCCGAGGCCTCTTTCAAGGCCAAGGAATTCGTACAGTGGGCTACCGAGCTCCAGCGCACCGAGTGCAACCTCAGCGAGCTGTACGTGTCAGTCAAGTGCGGCGAATCCGACACGACCACCGGCCTGGCCAGTTGCCCCACCGTCGGCAACGTCATCGACAAGCACTGTGCGGCCGGCGGCATCGCCTCCTTCGGCGAAACCACCGAGCTGACCGGCGCCGAGCACATCGTCAAATCCAAGGCCGCCAGCAAGGAAGTCGAAACCAAGTTCACGGCGATGTTCGACGATTACACGAAGCTGGTCTTCGACCAGAAGACCAACGACCTCTCCGAATCGCAGCCGACCAAAGGCAACATCGCTGGCGGCCTGACGACCATCGAGGAAAAGGCGCTGGGCAATGTCGAGAAACTTGGGAAGAAAACGAAGTTCATCGACGCCCTGAAGCCCGCCGAGGCGCCGGCGAAAGGTCCGGGACTGTATTTCATGGACACGTCCTCCGCGGCCGCCGAGGCGGTTACGCTCTGGGCGGCATCGGGCGCGGTGATTCACTTGTTCCCCACCGGCCAGGGCAACGTGATCGGCAACCCGATCGAGCCGGTGATCAAGCTGAGCGGAAATCCCAAGACCTGCGCCACGATGGCCGAGCACATCGATCTGGACGTGTGCGCCATCCTTCGCGGCGAGATGACGCTCGACGAGGCCGGCGACGCCCTGCTCGACGTGATGGTCCACGCCGCCAACGGCCGCCTCACCGCAGCGGAAGTGCTGGGGCATCGCGAATTTGTGCTGACGAAATTGTATCGGAGTGCATAGCCGGGAATGTTTAGTAGCGGGCACGCTCCGCGTGCCGTCATGCCACGGCACGCGGAGCGTGCCTGCTACTGGGCAGAAGCCCGATAGTTAGGAACCCATTCATGGATCGATTCCTGCATCAGCCGATCAAGCAGCTCGTGAGCCGCATCGTCTCGGCGGCGGGCGCGCCCACTGGAGATGCGGACATCCTCGCCGATGCCCTGGTCGAAGCCGACCTCACCGGAACTTCGACCCACGGCGTCTCGCGCCTGGCCATCTACGTCAAACGCATCGAAAAGGGCCTGATCGATCCCAAAGCAACCCTGCGGATTGAACGGCAACGCGCCTCCACGCTGGCGATCGACGCAGGAAATGGACTGGGTCAGGTCCAGGCGGTCAAGACGCTCGACCTGCTCATTCCGATGGCCCGGGAAACGGGAACCGCAACGGCAACCATCCGCCGGTCCCAGCATTTCGGCGCGGCGTCTTATTACTGCAATCGCGCCGCCGATCACGGAATGATCCTGCTGGCCACGACTAATTGCGAGCCGTCCATGTCACCAGAGGGCGGCTGCGAAGCGTTCTTCGGCACGAACCCGATTGCGATGTCCTTCCCGACCGGCAAGGGATTCCACGTGAAGGCCGACCTGGCGACGTCGCTGGTCGCCCGGGGAAACATCATCGCCGCCCAGAAACGCGGCGAGCGGATTCCGTCCGGCTGGGCGCTGGACGTGGAGGGGAACCCAACCACCGACGCCGCCGCGGCGCTGGCCGGCACCGTCCTCACCATGGCCGGCCACAAGGGCTACGCCCTGGCCCTGATGGTCGAGGTGCTCTCGGGCGTGCTCTCCGGCGCGGCAGTCGGCTCCGAAATCGGTTCCATGTACAAGCACCTGGACGGGCCACAGGACGTGGGCCACTTTTTCTGCCTGCTCGACATAGCCGCGTTCATGGATCTCGATCGCTTCAAATCACGGATCGACGCGATGATCGGCCGGATCAAATCCTGCCGTCGCCGGCCCGGCGTCGAGGAAATTCTCGTTCCCGGCGAACGCTCTTCCCGCACCGCGGCAGAGCGGCGCCGATACGGCGCGCCGCTGGACCCGGCGACGGTCGCCGAGCTGCGCGAGCTTTCCAGCCGCTTTAAGATCCCATTCAACCTCGAACCGGCGACAGCCGGCTGACGCGGAGATCCGATGTCGCAGATTCTGGTTAGTGAGAACATCACGGGCAGCGAAATGGACGCGCTGCGCCGGCAGTTCACGGTGACATTCGATCAGGAGCTGTGGAAATCGCCGCAGAACCTGCGCGACGCGGCCCGCAGCGCCGAGGCAATCGTGGTCCGCAATCAGACCAAGGTCGACGCGGAGCTGATTTCCGTAGCGCCGAAGCTCAAAGTAATCGGCCGGGCGGGAGTTGGGCTGGAGAACGTCGATTGCACCGCCGCCAGCGCCGCCGGCGTCGTGGTCGTCTACGCGCCGGAGCAGAATTCCATTTCCGTCGCAGAGCTGGCGATCGGGATGATGCTGTCTCTGGCGCGGATGATTCCCGCCGCCGACCGCAGCGCCAAGTCTGGTGCATGGGACCGCAAGCGTTTCATGAGCGGCGTCGAGCTGTACGGCAAGACGCTCGGCGTCGTCGGCATGGGGCGGATCGGCTTTCTCACCGCCATGCGGGCCCGGGCGTTCGGCATGGACATCGTCGCGTTCGATCCGCAGGTCGGCCCCGACGCGCCGGCGATCGTCGAGACGCGAGCCGAATTGACAAGCCTCGATGATCTGCTGTGCAGAGCGGATTTTATCTCCTGTCACGTGCCCGAAACGCCGCAGACGATCGGCCTGTTCGATGACGCAAGGTTTTGCCGGATGAAAAGCAGCGCATATTTCGTGAACACGTCGCGCGGCAAGGTGGTCGATGAGGCGGCGTTGGCCCGGGCGCTGGAGGAGAAGCGCATCGCCGGAGCGGCGCTGGATGTCCGAGCCAAGGAGCCGCCCGATGGTCCCCTTTCCACTGCCGAGAACGTGATTCTCGCGCCGCACATCGGCGCGTTCACCGTCGAGGGGCAGGTGCGCGTTGTGAGCAGCGTCTGCCGGGATGTTGCCGCCGTGCTGAATGGCCAGCCTCCGAGAAACTTTTTCAACTTTCCCAGCCCCTCGCGCCAAAGCACCGTATGAATGCAACGAAAGCCAAAAACTCGAGCCGCGCTGCGAACGGCGCCGCTTCCACCACGACCGCCCGCAAGCGCGTCCGCACCGAGCTTCGGCGTTTGATCCTGGCCGGAAAGCTGCGCCCCGGCGAGCGCCTCGCCCAGCAGCACCTGGCCAAACGGTTCGGCGTGGCCCAGAGCGTCGTGCGCGAATCGCTTCTGGAGCTCCAGTTCACCGGCCTGGTTCAACTCGTTGACAACCTCGGGATTTTCGTCGGCGATCTTAACGCCGACACGCTCGTCCAGGCCTACGAGGTCCGCGAAATGCTCGAAGGTCTGGCGGCGCGCCTATGCTGCGACCGCGCCAGCAAAATCGATCTCCGCCAGCTGACGGAAATGGCCGAGGAGATTTATCGCCTTGGCACTGCCGGACGAGATGCCCAGCGCGGCGCGCTGGACCGGCACTTCCATCTGCGGATCATCGAAATCGCCCGCAACGAGGTCCTGGTCCGGCTGATCGGCGCGTGCCACGCGCTGGGGATGACAGTACAGGCCAGCCGGCCGCACAGCGTGATTCGGCGCGAGCATCTGGGAATCATCGGCGCGATCGAAAGCGGAAATCCCGCGCACGCCGAGCGGCGGGCGCGCGAGCACGTCGCCGGTGCTCGCGAGGCGCTCCGCCGCCAGATCGACCAGGGCACGTTCACTCCGCAATGGGTCCTGGAGGACTGATGCCGCTGGTCGACGCCGCCACGCTCGTTCGCCACGCCAGCCGACACTGCTACGCGGTTGTGCAGATCAACACCAACGGCGGCACCTACGACATCACTCGCGCCATCGTCGAGACGGCCGAGGAAGAGAATTCGCCCGTGATCCTCGGCGCTTACGAAAGCAACCTGAAATACCGCGGTTACGACTACGCCGCGATGCAGATGCGTTTCTTCGCCCAACGGGCCGCTGTTCCAATCGCGATCCACCTCGATCATGGCAGCACCCTCGACGCCTGCCGGAAGGCCATCGATGCCGGCTTCACCTCCGTGATGATCGACGGCTCGCATCTGCCGATCGAAAAGAACATCGAGCAAACCCGCGCCGTTGTCGCGCTGGCCCGGCCGCGCGGCATCACCGTCGAAGCCGAAGTCGGCGAGCTTCAGCGGCTCAATCCCGACGGCTCCATGTCGGAAGTGAAAAACCTCTCCAGTCCGGACGAAGTGGCGCGAATGTCGCGCGAAGGTCAGCCCGACATGCTGGCCGTCGGGATCGGAAACGCACACGGCTTTTACAAGGACGCGCCGAACATTCGCTTCGATCTGCTGGAGAAACTCGCCGCGGCGTCGGTCGTCCCGCTGGTCCTGCACGGCAGCACGGGTCTGGCCGACGACATCGTCGCTCGATGCGTCGCGATGGGCATGGCCAAGGCCAATCTTGGGACTCTGATCCGCACGCGGTGGGTCGAGCACACGGCCGCCGTCATCGCGGAAAATCAGCACCTGAATCACCCGTGGCGCGTCGGCCTGGCGGTCAAGGACCGCCTCAAGCCCGATATCCGCCACATCCTGCGCGTCAGCGGCTCGGCGGGCAGGGCGAAGGAACTATGAGGAAATGACGCAGCATGGCGAATTCCGCGGGAAAACTGCTGGTGTTGCAAGGCGGCGGGCCCACGCCGGTCCTCAATGCCTCCCTGTTTGGCGTTCTCGACGAGGCGCGGAAAATCGGGCGATTTGATCGAATGCTGGGCTGTCGGTTCGGAATGGAAGGGCTGCTCCGCGAAGATTGGATCGATCTCTCCCGGATGACGCAACCTGATCTGGATCAACTGCGGCTCACTCCCGGCGCAACGCTGGGTGCATCGCGTCATAAGCCTTCCGAGAACGACTTCGAGCGGATCATCGACAATCTCCGCCGCCAGGAGGTCCGCGCCCTGCTGCTGATCGGCGGCAACGGATCGCTCCGCGGCGCCGATGTCATCGCGCGTGCGGCGGACCGCTGGGGATACGACATGTCCGTCATCGGCATCCCCAAAACCGTGGACAACGACATCCCCTCGACGGACCGCTGCCCCGGCTACGGGAGCGCCGCGCGATACGTGGCGCAATCGCTGCGCGACTTGGGAATGGACGTTCGCGCCTTGCCCCAGCCCGTCTCGATTTACGAAACGATGGGCCGGGGTGTCGGCTGGCTCGCCGCCGCGGCGGCGCTGGCGAAGCTGGACGAGCATTCCGCCCCGCACCTGGTCTATCTGCCTGAAAAGCCGTTCGTAATGGAACAGTTCCTCTCGGCCCTCGATCGCGTGGTCAAGCGGTTGGGATGGGCCGTCATCGTCGTTTCCGAAGGCATCAAGAACGCGGAAGGGAATCCTGTATTCGAGGTGCATGACGCGACGCAGCGCGATGCGCTCAATCGCGCGCTGACCGGCGGCGTGGGAAACTACCTTTCAGACGTCGTAACGCGCGAGCTGAAGATCCGATGCCGCTACGAGAAGCCCGGCTTGTGCGGGCGGGCCTCAATACTGCACGTCTCGAGCCAGGACCTGGCCGATGCGGAACTGGTTGGCCGGGCGGGCGTGCGCGGGGCGATTGAAGGGCGTCATGCGCACGCCGTGGCGCTGCGGCCGCTGGACGCATCGAAATTTGATCCCGCCTACGATTTCATCTCGCTCGCCTCCGCCGCTGGTGAGCGAGCGGTCCCCAACCAGTGGCTCGCTGATCCGGAAGCGGGCGGCGTCACCAGCGCTTTTGTCCGCTATGCCCGCCCCATCGTCGGGGAGCTTCTGCCTTACGCCATTCCGCTTTCCGATCACGGGTAAACCAATGGAATCCGAACCAATGACCTCCGATTCTCCGCCGCTGAAGTTGGGTTTGCTGACGATCGGCCGCAAGCGGCCCGGCTTCGACCAGGAGTGGAACCAGATCATGCGAAAGAGCGCCGACGAGGCGCTGAAGGCCTGCGGGTTCGAGGTCGTCCGCGCCGAGCAGCCGGTCATCGACGATCAAACCACTCGCGCGGCGCTGGACCTGATCCGCCAGGCGCGGTGCGAGGTGCTGCTGGTGCTTCAGCCGTCGCTGGGGAACGGTCAGCTCGCCCTGACCGTGTCGCAGGAGTGGGACGCGCCGCTGGTCCTGTGGGCGACACCCGAACGCACCGATTCGCAGATCGTCAGCTCGTGTTCCCTCGTGGCTCAGCACCTGTGGGCGTCGGTGCTCCGCCAAGCCGGGCGCCCGTTTGAGTTTGTCTATGGCGACCCAGTCGGCGGAAAGACTCGCGAAGCCCTCCGCACCTCGTCGGCCATCTGCCGCACGGTGCTGGCGCTCAAACACGCCAAAGTGGGTCTGATCGGCCAGCACGCCCCGGGCTTTCTGAACATGGCGGCGGACGTTCCGCTCATCCGCCGGGCCCTGGGCGCGCAGCTGCATCCCCTGAGTCTGCCGCAGTTCATCGACCGCGCCCGCGGCATCGACGAGCAGCAGGTCGTCCGCGACGTGAGCCGCGTCCGCGAACTGAAACTGCCGATGAACGGCGTCAGCGTCGACGATCTGACCGTCAACAGCCGCTATTACCTGGCGCTTCAGGAGCTTTTTGCCGAGGAGCAGCTCGACGCGATGGCGGTGCAGTGTTGGCCCGAGCTGCCCAACGTCATGGGGCAATGGCCCTACCTGGCGTTCAGCCGGCTCAACGATGAAGGCCGCGTCGTCGCCCTTGAGGGCGACCTGGACGGCGCAATCACGTGTCTGTTGGCCAAGTTGCTCGGCCTGGGCGTCGGCTTCATCACCGACTGGCTCGAGCACGATCAGAACACCATCACCTTCTGGCATCCGGGCAATGCGCCGTTGCGACTGTGCGAGCCGGTCGGCTCGCCCGGGGGGCCGTCGCTGGGCAAGCACTTCAATATCACCAAGCCGCTGGTCGTCGACGCCGCCCTGAGGACGAACGTTCCGGTGACGATCGCGCGGCTGTGGCGGTGCGACGACCGGTATCACCTGACTGCGTGCGAAGGCCGGATCGTGCCGCCGCGACGGAAACTGACCGGAAATCACGCGCTGGTGGAGATCGCCGATCGCGATGTGCGCGAATGGTTCGACACCCTTTGCCACGCCGGCGTCCCGCACCACGTCGTGCTGTTTGAGGGCCATCACCAGGACACGTTCCGACGCTTGGCGAGGGCAATGAAGATCGACTGGCTGGGTTAGTATTCCCCCTCTCCCTCCGGGAGAGGGTTGGGGTGAGGGCCCTGGGAGAGGCGTCTCTACTTCCCCCTCATCCCAGCCCTCTCCCGAAGGCAGAGGGGGCAATTCTGGGCTTTTCGAGGGAAAGTGATATGGACTGGATGACGCTCTTGATCACCGCGACCGGCGCGCTGATCTTCTGCCTCTGGGTCGTCATCCCGGTCCGGGAGTACCGGATGATCTACCGGCGGCTTCGCCAGCAGTCCCAAAGTTCGGAAGCCAAAGGCGACGGGGAGCGACAGGCGTGACGGCGCTGGACTACACGATCGTGATTGTCTTCCTCTGCGCCATCGCGGCGGCGGGCGGCACCATCTCCCGCCTGATCCGCAGCCCCGACGACCTGTTCGTCGCCGGGCGCCAACTCACTCCGTTCGTGCTTGCCGCCACCATCACCGCCACCAACCTCAGCATGTTCCACTTCGTCGGCATGGGCGGAACGGCGTCGCAGAACGGTGTCTCCATCATCTGGCAAAACTGGACCGGCGGCATCGCCCTCACCCTATCGGGCCTGTTCGTCCTGCCGCTCATGCGACGGCTGCGAATCCGATCCGTTCCGGAATATCTCGAGCTCCGCTACACCCGCGGCCTGCGCACGCTGGTCGGCGGGTTCTGGGGCATCCGGCTGTGCATCTACCTCGGCATCCTGCTCAACATCGCCGGCTCGGCCGCCGTCAACATCACCGGCTTTCGCCACTACGGGGCGTGGCTGCTGGTCTTCTCCGCCGTCGCGATCCTCTACTCTGCGGTGGGCGGCGCGTGGGCGGTGGCCATCATGGACTCGGTGCAGTTCCTGGCGATGCTCGCCGGGGCGCTCATCATGTTCCCGATCGCCATGGCCAGGGCCGGCGGGCTGCCGGAGATGATCTCGTACTTCCGAGGCGCCGCGTCGCGAGTTCATTTCGTGCAGCTGGTGCCGACTGAGGGCGATTACAACTGGCTGTTCGTGCTCGCGATCCTGCTTTTGTCGATTAAATGGGCATGCATCGATCAGGCGATCCTCCAGCGGGCCTTCGGCTCGCGCAGCCCGCGCGTCGGCGCCAAGGGGATGGTGCTCAGCGGTTTGATCACCACGCCCATGGCGTTTCTCTGGGTACTGCCGGGGCTGGCGGTCGCGAAGCTTCACCCGCAGCCGTTTGCCAACCCGGACCAGGCCATTCCCTGGCTGCTTTCCACGCAACTGCCGAGCGTCGCCCGGGGATTGCTCGGCTTCGTGCTCTGCGGGCTGGTAGCGGCGCAGATTTCGGTCATCACCGCCGACGTCAATTCCGTCGCCACGCTCCTGAGCAGCGATGTCTATCGCACACTGCGTCGCAACCCGCCGACACCAAGACAGCTTCTACGGGTGGTGCGCGTCAACTCACTGGCCTGCGGCGCCTTGATGCTGACGGTGGCATGGCTCCTTCAATACACCAACGCCGGGGCGATCAAAGCCAACCTCACGATGGTCGGCATTCTCGACATGCCGCTGTTCGTGGTGACGGTGATCTACGGCATGGCCTGGACGCGGACTAACTGGCAGGGCGCGGTGGCGGGATTTGTGGCCGGCGGGCTGGCGGGCGTCGGGTGCTACCTGCTGATCGACCCTGACTTTTTTCACCCATACATTCAGGTGCCCGTCGGATGGGTTTCCACGGCGGCAAGCAACTGGGCGGCGTCGATCAACGCGCACCTCGAGCACCTCCAGCACGACGTGCGCAACCTGGCGCCGATCGTCAGCTCGAGCGCCGCTCTGATCGTGACGCCGATCGTGAGCCTGTTGTTCAGCCCGCCCGCGACGCTGCCTGTCGCGCCACCGGCCTCGGAGCATCCGAGCGAAGAGGTGGATGACTTTCATCTGGTGCCGGCGAGTTTTGCAGGAAGGGTCGGGGCCGGCGTGGCGGTCGGGGCACTGCTGGTCTTTCTGTTCGCGGTGATCGCCGCCGCCTGGAAATGGCCGTCCGCCTCCGCGGTGGCGGTGGCAGCGATGCTCGCCGTCGTGCTTGGAGGGTTGTTACGGGTGTATGTGAAATAAAGGGAGGGCGAGGCTCCCGCCGAGCCGGTATTTTCCGGCGCGGAAAGATCCGGCTCGGCAGGGGCCTCGCCCTCCAGGTCGTGTGGAGCGATCGTCGACTACAGGAGCGAGGACCATGAACGCATACAATTCAGTTTCTCGACGGCGTTTTGTTCGCGGCTGCGCGAGCGGCGCGGTGGCGCTGGTCTCGACTCGCATTCTCGGCCGCCACGCTTTCGGTCAAAACAACAGCAACGCACCGGCGCGCAGCGGTGCAGCGGCCCGCATTATCCCGCTGAACACCGGCTGGCTGTTCGGGGGCAAATTCGATTCCGTCGCGACGGGTACGCAATTCGACGACGCGTCTTTTACGCCGGTCACGCTGCCCCATTGCGTCGCGAAGCTCTCCTGGCAGAACTGGGACTTCAAAAGCTGGCACGATGTGTGGATTTACCGCCGGCACTTTGCTCTCCCGAAGGATTCCAAAGGCTTGCGCGTTTTTGTCCATTTCGACGGTGTCTCCGTCGGCGCGACGCCGACGATCAATGGCACGACGCTCGGGGAGCACCTGGGCGGCTATTTGCCTTTCAACTACGAGCTCACACCCTGGCTGAAGGACGGCGATAACGTCCTGGCCGTCGCGGTCGATTCCCGCTGGCTCGACGTGCCACCCGATGGCGCGCCGGTGGGCCCGAGGCGCGTGGATTACCTCGAGGCCGGCGGCATCTGCCGCTCAGCCCACCTGGAGCTCGTTCCTTCCACTTTCATCCGCGACGTGTTTGCGAAGCCCGCGAATGTGCTGGATTCGGGCCGGCACATTGACGTGAACTGCACGCTTGACGCCGCCGCTGCCGACAATCAGCCGGTGCAGGTCCGCGTCGAGCTGAGGCAGGCTGACCGCGTCATCGCCAGCGCCACCGAATCGGCCACGATCGGCCAGCCGGGCGAGTCGGTGGTGAAACTGACGCTCTCGAAGCTGGGCGACGTTTCCCTTTGGGACGTGGACGCGCCGCACTTGTACGACGTCGTCGCGACGCTGCTGGTCAATGATCAGCCGGTGCACGATCATTCCGTGCGGATCGGCCTCCGTGAGGCGCGGTTCGAGCTGAACGGCTTCTACCTGAACGGCCGGCGGCTCCAGATCTTCGGCCTCAACCGCCACGAGATCTACCCCTATGTCGGCTTTGCCATGCCCGCCCGCGTCATGCGGCGCGACGCGCAGATCCTGAGACGCGAGTTCAACTGCAACATGGTGCGCTGCTCGCATTACCCGCAGTCGGAGGCGTTTCTCGACGCGTGCGACGAGCTAGGACTGATGGTCTGGGAAGAAACGCCCGGCTGGGGCTACCTGGGTGACGACGCGTGGAAGGAGCTTCTGGTCACCAATGTGCACGACATGATCATAAGGGACCGCAATCATCCCGCGATCGTCATCTGGGGCACGCGGGCCAACGAATCGGCCAACGATGTTCCGCTGTACAAACGAACGCGGGAGCTGGCCGCGTCGCTGGACGATTCGCGCCCCACCTCCGGCTCGATGACTTCCGGGTCGAGGAAGACGGTCCAGAACTGGCACCAGGACGTTTTCGCCTACGACGATTACCACGCCGGCCCCAACGGGACGGTCGGCATCGACAGGCCGGTCGAGGGCGTGCCGTACCTGCTTTCCGAGGCGGTCGGGCAGTTCAACTACACCGCGGGGCGCCGGTTCGATTCCTACTATCGCCGGGCCGGCGACCTGACCGCACAGACGGCGCAGGCGCTGCGGCACGCCCAGGCCCACAGCAAGGCCGCCGCCAACAAACGCATCTGCGGTGTGATCGCCTGGTGCGGGTTCGACTATTCGAGCCTGGTCAATTCATTTCACAACGTGAAGACTCCGGGGGTCGCCGACGTTTTCCGCATCCCCAAGCTC
>DATHPP010000059.1:0-22425 GCA_035483795.1 Tepidisphaeraceae bacterium
CCGGCGAGGGGGACATGGGACATGGGACATGGGACATGGCGAATTCTGCGTCGGCGAAGATTACTGTTTGACTTGGACGGCGTCCCAGCGGCCGCGCGGGCTTCCCGAGGCGGTGCCCTGTTTGAGGTTGTAGATGAAGCCGTTGAGATAGACTTGGCCGTCCACCACGGTCAGGAACACCTTGTAGGCCCAGATGGGCGCCCCGAACCCCGGACGCGCAGCCGGGCCGTCGATGACATACCAGCCGCTGGCGTCCTGCAAATCAGCGGAGGTGTTGGTTCCGGGATAAGCATTAATGTGGGTTCCGCCGGCACTGAGCGTCAGGGTTATTTTTCCTGAGGGGTCGGCGCTGGAGGTGAAGATGTCATCGGGGCCTGGACCACCCGGATTGGTGACCTTGAACTTGGCGCCCGAAGTCAGCGCCGCCATGACGGTGGCCTTGTCCTTGTCGGAAGAAGGCGTCAATCGAAGGGTGACCGAAGGGGCGTTGGGTCCGGGTCTGGGAATGGCAAAGCCGTCCAGTGCCATGGGGCCGGAGGCGTCGCCGGAAGGGCCGATGACCCAGACTTCGTGTTGCAGGGCGGTGATGATGTTGGCCGCGTCGCCCCAGGCGCCCTGCTGAGGCTTGCCGCCGGTGTACTGCAACTGGATCTGCGGGCCGAAGGGCGTGTCAGTCACCTTGCCGGAAAGGCTCATGGTGCAACCCTGGACGAGGTAGTCGGCGGTGCCGGTGATGGCGCCGTTGGCGCCAGGGGCAAGGGTGACGGCGATCGGGCTGGGCATGTCGCCGGGGATGTCAGGAATCAGGCCGCGATAGACCGTGCCCGAGCCGAGCTTCTGGATCTCCGCTTTGCGGGTGGCGAAGAGCTGGTCGCGGGCCTTGGCGTCGAGGGCCTGGGTGACGACCGCTTCGGCGCCGTAGCCCTGGGGATTGTTGGGCATCTGCCATTTGCCGGTCAGTTTTCCACCGGCGGTGTCGATGTCGGTGAAGAGGTAGCCGCGTTTCTGCGAGAGGATCTGCATGGCGGGCTTCTGGCCGGCAATGCCGACCGTCGCCATGACGGGCAGGATTTCGGTGGCGCCGGTGGTGTGGTTGGTGGAACGAAGCTGGCCGATCCAGTTGTTGTTGCTTCGCGAGAGGACGAATTGGTCGTCGAAGCGTTCATTGGGCCGCATCGATCCCGAGATGCCTTTGAGAACGACGTAGTCTTTGAGCATGGCGAGGACGGGCGTCTTGAGATTGTTCAGGCGCGTCGCCTCGGCTTTGATGTGGTCGAGGATCTGGGCGTGCAGCGCGGGGTCGGACTTGATGATAAGTGCAGGCGGTCCGCCGGTGACGATGGAGTAAGTCAGCGTGATGTTGGGGGCGGTGCCGGCGGGATGAAACAGAAGCATGCCGCGATTCTGCTGGGCATTGCCCGGGCCGAACCAGACGGCGACGGTGGGGGTGTCGGCTTGAGCATTCTGAATCTGGGCGCCGACGGCATCAAGCCGCGGGGGCTTGGTGTCGAAGTAAGCCCGACCGCCGTACTCGGTCCCGTTGGGCACAAACTGCAACGCCGCGGGAGTCGGTATTTTCGGCCGGATGTCTTCACCGACGATTCCCTGCTGCGGCGGGGCTGAAGTGAGGGCTTCGGTGGCGACGAGCACCAGGTCCTGTCGTGCCAAAAAGTCAGGTACGGTGGCATTGCGTACCTGCATGGCGCGATTCAACGCCTGGTCGGCGGAGGCGAGTGCGACGACCATCGTTTCCCCGGACTTGAGACGCCGGTATGCGGCGAGCTTGCCACTCTGCGGGTCCTTGAGCTGGAGCTGATCGCCCGAAAGACTGGGGAGGAAGAAATTGTGTACGACTCCCTGCTCGGAGATGTCGAGCCGTCCGTCTCCGAGGACGGCGTAGTCGGAGGTCATGGCTTCGCCGCCGCCTCCGAAGTAGATCATTACCTTTCCGTCTTTGGTGAATTCCATCCCCTTCATGTCGGCGGGGGTGGTGCGGACCCAGGCGCCGACGAGCTGGCCGCCGGTCACCTGGCCGTGGGCGGGTGCTGACAGCCAGGCAACAACTGACACCAGTAGTGTGGTAGCGAATACGAGAGATTTGTTTGCAGGGTCTCGCATGGGAAGTCCTTTCGAGAGGGACGAAAGCTCACCTTGATCCTAATCCCAGACACGTGCCAACACAAAAAGATTGCGGGGGTTGGGCATATCGAATATGTAATCGCTTTCCTGCGAACAGATTGGGAAATCTGGCGAGTTTTCTAATGGCGATCTTGCGCGCGCAGCACGTTTTGATTTCAGGTGCGCATTGATTGCCTTTGATGGGGAGGCTCTATAAGCGCATGCCTGGCGCCGTTCTGGAAGCTGCAATCCAATTGGTGTGTCGAAGCGGCGAGGTTATCCTGTCGAAGATGGAAACGAATCCATACCCTTCCCAACCGCCGCCCGCCGCAACTGAACCCCGGCGGTACTCGCGCGTGTCGGCGCTGGTTTTGAGTTTCTTCTCACCTGAGTTGTATCGCGACGTGGCCCGGCGGTGGTGCGGGATCGGGTTTTTATACCTGGTACTGCTGTTGGCGGTCAGTTGGTTGCCGCTGGCGATCAGGGCGCATGTCGCGTTCGCAAAGTTTGTCCGTCAGGCCGCGCCGCGCGTGCTGGCTGGGTTTCCTGCCGTCACCATCACCAACGGCGTCGTGTCGATTGATCGCCCCGAGCCTTACTTGTGGCGCGATCCGGGCAACAACGAAGTGTTGCTCTACGTCGACACCACCGGCGCGTTCGATCTGCCGGCAGCGGCCAGCGCCAAGGCGAAGCTCTCGCGATCGCAGTTGGTCGTGAAGCAGAACGAGTACGACACCCGTACCTATGACCTTTCGCAGGTCAAATCCTTTTACGTGGACAAGACACGGGTGACGGGATGGCTTGCCATGGCCATCCCGTGGATGGGGCTGGGGATTTTCGTGATGGGTCTTCTGGGGACGTTGATCTGGCATTTGATCCAGATCGTGATCTATGGAGTGATCGGGCTGCTGCTGGCGTCGATGTTTAGTGCGCGGCTGGAGTATCTGGCCTTGATGCGGTTGGCGGCGGTGGCGATTACCCCGGCCATTCTGCTGGATACGGTGCTCGACATGACGGGTACGTCGGTGCCGTATTCGGTGCTGCTGTTTCTGGCGCTGGAGTTGGGTTATCTGGCATTTGCGGTGAAGGCCAATGTCCAGCCTGCGCCCGCGCCGCCGGGGTTTCCGATGTATCCACCGACGCAGCCACCACCGCAACTGCCGCCGCGGATTTAGCGTGCCTGCTACAACGAGCGGACTCGGAGGAGAAAATATGCGAAGACCAACCGCGTTTCTGTGCGCCGGAACTCTGGCGATTCTGATTTCCTTGCAACAGAAGGTTGCCCGGTGCGAGACGCTCGAGCTGCGCTCGGGGGTGGTCGTTGTTCCAAAGGAGATGCCGCCGCGGGAGAAGAAAGCGGTCGAGATGCTGCTCGACGAGGTGGAGGCGCGGACGCAAATCAGGTGGCCGGTCGTGCAGGCGTGGCCGGAAGGGCAGACGCCAGTCGTCGTCGTGGGGGAGGCTGATGCAGTGAAGCAGGTCGCGCAGGGGCGGGGTGCGACCGTGCCGCCGGGAAATGCACAGGCGGAGGGATATCGAATCTGGACGGATCGATCCAGCGCGTGGGTTGCCGGGAACGATTCGCGCGGCGTGCTCTTCGGCGTCGGCCGGCTGCTCCGCGAGATGCGAATGTCGCGGCATCGCATCGAGCTGGCGGACGACCTGAAGATCGACACCTCGCCGCAGATGAAAATCCGCGGGCACCAGCTCGGATACCGCCCCAAGTGCAATTCCTATGACGGTTGGACGGTGGCGATCTGGGAGCAGTACATCCGCGACCTGGCCGTTTTCGGATGCAACACGATCGAGCTGATTCCGCCGCGGTCGGATGACAATCCGGACAGCCCGCTCTTTCCCCTGCCGCAGATGCGAATGATGACGGAGATGTCGCGACTGGCCGATGAGTACGGGCTGGACGTTTCGATCTGGTATCCGGCGATGGACGAAGACTATTCCCGGCCCGTGACCGTGGAGTTTGCCCTCAAGGAGTGGGGCGATGTGTTCGCGAAACTGCCGCGGGTGGATGCCCTGTTCGTGCCCGGCGGCGATCCTGGCCACACTCGGCCAAAATACCTGCTGGCACTCTTGGAGAAGCAGGCGGCAAACCTGCATCGATATCATCCGAATGCGAAAATCTGGGTGTCGCCGCAGAGTTTTGACCAGCAGTGGCTCGACGAGTTCTTTGAACTGCTCCGGCAGGAGCCGAAGTGGCTCGACGGCATCGTGTACGGGCCGCAGATCCGGATTCCGCTGTCGGAGTGTCGGCGATTGACTCCTCCGCGCTATCCGATCCGCAATTACCCGGACATCACGCACACGCAGCATTGCCAGTACCCGGTGCCGGACTGGGACCTGGCCTATGCGGTGACCGAGGGTCGCGAGCCGATCTGCCCGCGGCCGACTCAGATGGCCAACATCTTCCGCCTGACCCGGCCCGACACGATCGGCTTTGTGACGTACTCCGAAGGGTGCAACGACGACGTCAACAAGGTCATCTTCAGCGCGCTGGGCTGGGACCCCAATGCGGATGTGGCGCAGGTGCTGCGCGAGTATGCCCGCTACTTCATCGAGCCCGAAATGGAGGACGGGTTCGCTCAGGGAATCCTGTCATTGGAGCGGAACTGGCGGGGGCCCCTGATGAGCAACGACGGAATTGACACGACGCTCTCTCAATTCAATGCGCTGGAAAAGGCCGCTTTTCCGCGCGCCAAGCTGGCCTGGCGCTTCCAGCAGGCGATTTACCGTGCGAACTACGACGCCTACATCCACAAACGGCTGTTGTATGAGACAGATTTGGAGCAGCATGCGATGGCGCAGCTTGCCCAGGCCCAGAAGCTTGGGTCGCTCGTGGCGATGCGTCTGGCGGAGCAGACGCTGGACCAGGCGGTGACCGATCCCGTGGCGGGCGAACTCCGGGCCCGGGTTTTCGAGATGGCCGAGGCGCTGTTCCAGAGCATCCGGATGCAGCTCAGCGTGCCGCGATATGACGCCGAGAGCGTCGGCAGAGGCGCCAACCTCGACCGGATCGACGCGCCGCTGAACAACCGGCGATGGCTCGAGAAGCAGTTCGAAGAGATTCGCAAACTCGACTCGGAGAGTCAGAGGCTTATCCGCATCAATGAGATCGTCCACTGGACGGACCCGGGCCCGGGCGGGTTTTATGACGATCTGGGGAACCTGACGCGCCAGCCGCACCTGGTCGTCGGCATGGGGTGGGAGAAAGACCCGGATTTTTATCACACGGCCAACGTTCGCGTCGAGGACGCCCGCGACGGGAACTCGGCGAATCCGATCTCATGGTCGAGCACCGCCGGCAGTCTTTACGACGAGCCGTTGAGGATGCATTACGACGGCCTGGACAAAACCGCTCACTACGCCCTCCGGGTGGTCTATCCTCCGGCCGACGAACGAGTGACCGTGCGATTGGTCGCAAATGGCAGGTTTGAAATCCATCCCGCGATTCGCCGCGGGGCTCAGCGGCTGGAATTTTCGATTCCCCCCGAAGCGACCGCCGATGGCCATCTCGATCTGGCCTGGATTCCACCTCAGGGGCTGGGTCACAATGGAAGAAATGTGCAGGTGTCGGAAGTGTGGCTGATCCGGCCTTGAGCGGGTGAAGGCGAGAGTCAATTTCTCACCACACGGGCCGGCTTAGACGCTCGATGCGTCCCGCCGAATTCCATTCACGATCTGCGCTCTTTTTCTTTGCGCGTTAACGCAACAAAATTATTTAAAATCCCCTTGCAGCGGGCTCTGCCTTTGTTACCATCCCGCCGTCTTTCAGATGTTGCGTGGCAAGATTTGAAGCCGTGTCGGCCCCGTGACGGGCACGGGTTCCCTTACTCTTGGAAGGAGATTATTATGCGAAAGATTTGGGCATTGGCGGCACTTCTGGCCTGCGGCGGATTTGCAAGGGCGGCAACCATGGTTCAGGTCGGCGATTCGACGGCTAACGCCGGCCTCATCACCATTACCAACGGGGGTATCTCGATCACAACGACCGCAGGGGTATACGATGGCGTGGAGGACGTGGTTTACAACGTCTTCAACAACTCGAGTTCCACTGTTACGGCCATATCGGTCACCGGCAAAGGCATCAGTGGGTTCGACAGAGACGGAATTGACAACTATGTCGACAGCAACGGTGCTGATCTGCATGGGGTTGGTACATTCAACACCGTGAGGGACGGCCCCGTCTACAGCCCCGCCTACACCACTGCCAACAATGGAAAAGCCATCGGGACCGGCGGCACGGTCGCCGGGACGGACTATACCGGCTACGCATTCAACGGAACGAGCAGCAATGCCAATTCTTACCTGTTCACCGGCGATTCGGCATCGGCGCTGAACGACACCGTGAACGTGACGTTCGGTGGGGGCGGAATTGGCGCCGGCGACTACGCGTTCATCTCGTTTGAAAAACCTGCTACCGGCACAGCGATTGCCGTTGGGGCGCCGGTGCCCCTGCCGCTGCCGGGCAACGCCGCGATGGGGTTGGCGTTGCTTGGAGCTGTTGGCGGGCTCACGCAACTGAAGAAGCGCTTCGCCCGCTAAAGGCGTGCGTGTCATTTTCGTTGACGATTCCAAGCCAGCGGCCCGACGGGATTTTCCGTCGGGCCGCCATCGTTGTTGATGTGCTTTGAGGTCCGTAGGTCGCACTGCCTTGTGGTCGGTTCTCCGCACCGAGCCGAGACAAGAGCGGCTCGACTGATTTCTTGATTCCCGGCAACACTTCGAGCAAACTTCGCCGCTCCAACCAGAAGGGAATCACCCATGCCCGATCACTACGCCCCGGATCCGAAGATGAAATTCACGTTTGGCCTGTGGACGGTCGGCAACGTCGGCCGCGATCCGTTCGGCGAGCCGACCCGCGAGCGGATTTCGCCGGTCCAGATTTGCGATTTGCTCGGCGAGGTCGGGGCATACGGGGTCAATTTTCACGACAACGACCTGGTCCCCATCGACGCCGCGCCCGCCGAGCGCGATCAGATCGTCAAAGAGTTCAAAAAGGCCATGAAGGACAATGGGCTGGTCTGCCCGATGGCGACGACCAACCTGTTCAGCGATCCGGTTTTCAAGGACGGCGCGTTCACCAGCAACAACGCCCGCGTGCGGGCGCTGGCGATCCAGAAGACGATGCGGGCGATGGACCTGGGGGCCGAGGCGGGGGCGAAGATCTACGTTTTCTGGGGTGGGCGCGAGGGCGTGGAGAGCGATGCGACCAAGGACCCGGTCGAGGCGATCAAGCGATTCCGCGAGGCGATCAATTTCCTGTGCGAGTATTCGATCGAGCAGAAGTACGGCTATCGATTCGCCTTCGAAGCCAAGCCCAATGAGCCGCGGGGCCACATTTATTTTGCCGTGACCGGCTCGTATCTGGCGCTGATCCCGACCCTGGACCATCCGGAAATGTGCGGCGTCAATCCCGAAGTCGCCCACGAGCACATGGCCGGGCTCAACTTCGTTCACCAGGTGGCGGCGGCGCTGGAGCAGAACAAGCTCTTCCACATCGACCTCAACGACCAGGAATTCGGCCGCTACGACCAGGATTTCCGCTTCGGCTCCGTCAACCTCAAGCACGCGTTCTTTCTGGTCAAGCTCCTGGAGGGTTACAAGTATTCCGGTCCGCGCCACTTCGACGCTCACGCCTACCGCCAGAGCGATTACGAGGATGTAAAGGCTTTTGCCCGGGGATGCATGCGGACCTATATGATCCTCAAGGAAAAGGCCGAGCGCTGGAACACCGATGCGGAAATCCAGGGATTGCTCAAGAAGATCAATCAGCAGGACAACGGTCTGTCGAAGCTGACGAAGAAGTATTCAGCGGAGAATGCGAAGAAGCTGCTGAACGCATCGCTGGATCGAAGGGCACTCGCGGCAGCGCCGCTTCCGTACGAGAAGCTGGATCAGTTGACCATGGAAGTGTTGACGGGAGTGAGGTAATTGGCGCGGGTGGGATTTTGGCGACGTGCGTGTGCCTCGGTCGTGGACGGGGTATGTATCCTTGTCATATTGATTCCCACAGATGCGGTCCGCCGGTGGCTCATTGCTTCGGGGGACGTGGGAGAGATAGGGGCTCGAGCCTTCGCAGTGGGCGAACATTTGCTCGTGCTCGCTTACGTCGCTCTGTCTCGCCTTCAGAGGGACCAATCCTCAATAGGTAAACCAGGAACCTTACGAAAGTCCGCTATGTTTCGCGTCACCAGCACGGCGCGTGAGCTGAGGGTGATCGAGGCAATTTTCAAGTCCATCGACCCAATCTGAAGTCGTCGGCCTCGAAGCTGTGTCAGCGTTTTTGCAGCGACCTCGGTGTAGGGCAGCACGGTCATTTGGCGAACGTCGCCAAATGTTCGAGTAGACGCCCGTAAATCTGTACCTCGAACTTGGCCGACCTGGCTTGGCTCAGGGCAGCCATCCAGCCGCGCATCTGTTCTTCGAAATTGATGATCGTGGTTACGACGGAATCTTCCGTTGGCAGTTGGGCAATCCGGCGCCGAATGCGCGGTGCTTCCGGCGAGTCCCTGTGCCCCAAGAGGCTCAAAATGTCAGTGTCCAGAACGTAGATCATCGGCGCGATTTGGATTTGCGGGGGCGCGGGCGGAGGGATTGCCGATATTTTCGCCCGAGTTTCATGGCCTCAGCGAAAATCGAGTCGTGAGCGAATTTACCATAGAGGTCATCGAGCCACTCCCGTCCCGCCGGCATCTTCGAGCTTTGCCGCTGCTGTAAGCGAGCAACCTGACGTTCCAGTGCCTCAACCCGCTTTTCCAGGTCAACCGACATTGAATTACTCCAGTTTTGCGCCACCTTCGATTGTAGCGTCCGCTCGTCCCATCAGCACTGCAATCGCGAGCACGATCAGCACGCTGAGCGAGATCACGGCACCCACCGCGGCCACCCCCGCCCATACTTCACCCGGGCGAAGTTGCTGCGCCAGAACGCCGGCGACTGGGCCGATCACCCAACCGAGGCCGATCAACGCTTCGTGGTAGCCTCCGTGCTCGGTGCTGCCTTCGCTGAGGACCATGCCGAAGTAGAGGCTGGCGGAATAGATCATTCCCAGCGCGCCGCCGAGCACGATTTGCCAGAGGATCATCGAGGCCAGGTCGATCGCGGGAGACCGGCCGTGCGTTGGCGGCAGGGTCATGCCAAAAAACGCGGCGAGCATCACCACCGCCGCCCACAGCAAGATCCGCGGCCGCGTGTGCCACCACGATCCCAGCGCCAGGACAATGAACGAGAGCAGACGGGCCCAGAGCCAGACGCTGGCCACGGCGGTTTGTTTGGCGGTGTCCAGTGGGCGAATGGTCGAGAGAAACGGCATCAGGGGCATGAGGCCGTAGATGACGGCATACGTTGCCGGCAGAGCGGCGCGCGACAGCCAGAGCGCCAGGGTCCGCTTGTGAAGAAGCTGCGGCTCAGGCCGGACCGGCGCCGCGGGCCCCGATTCGGATGGAGCGTCGGCGGCCCACATCCACGGGAGCATCAGAACCAGGGCGATCAGGTGCATCGCCGCGGGGATGAGGAAGACCCCGGCGGTCCAATAGGTGATCACCGTGCCTTCAATCGCGATCGCGGCGGCGCCTGCGAGCGGCCAGACGATGTTGTACGCCGCCAGTCGTCGTGCCAATCCGTTTGCGTCGCCGGACGCGATCAGGCTCTCCATGATCGGCCAACTGATTCCGATGACGAAGGTGTAAACCAGAAGGGTCAGGGCGACGGCAAAGGAGTTTCCTTCTGCCCGCGCCAGATGCCAGGCCAAAAGTGACAGAACTGTGAGGACGGCATAAGCGGCGACAATTGCGGCACCCCGTCCCAATCGCCGCGTGACCCAGCCCGCGATCAGTGCCCCGGGCACATAAAAGATTCCCTGGCCGGCGACCAGCATGAAGTTTTCCCGCATGTCCCAGGCAAACCGATTCTTCATATAGAACGCGGTGCCGATTGAGAGCAAAGTTCCGGCGATCGAGCACATCGCCTCCACGACGTACAGCGCAATGATGGTGGCGGAGCGCTGAGGGCGGTGTGTCTGGTGGCGAATCGGTTGCTGGATCGCGTCCATGCTGGTAAGCCAGGTCGTGGGAGCCGGGAAGTTTAGTGCGCTCCCGCGAGCCTGTCGAAGGTATTGGATAGGGCGCGTTGTGGCTGCATGTTCCTCAATCACAACAAAAATAGATGGCGGGTGCTGCGCAACTCGCATTCGTTGTTGGAGGTGATAAACTTAAGGGAGTGCGGGAGATGAACCCGCTGAGCGTTCTCGTGACCTTTCCCGATGTCGGCTCCAATGCCAAGGCGCGGCCTTTGCTTTGGAAACGTAGCGGAGCTGCGGCTGACAGCGGTGCGGTGACAGGAGGTATTCACCAGTGGTCCCAATGATGTGCCTCGTTCTGCGTGCGGGGGAGCGATTTTCCCATTGCGAAGCCGAACGACTCGCGGAGCTCGCCCGGGGGCGAGTGGTTCGCAACGTCATCATCGATATGGGGCGCGTCCTTGAGGCGACGATGCCTGCGATGGCGAGATTAGTGCAGATGCGCCGCCAGCTTATGCAGCAGGGCTCCGAGATGCATTTGGCCGCGGTCCGCGGTCAGCCGGGCAAACTGATCGAGATTCACCGCCTCCAGGCCATTTTGCCGCAAATCAGTGATCTGCCCGCCGAACTCACCCAGCCAACCTCCCGCGCGCTCTCCTCGCCATTTCGTGCAGAATATGCAGGGATTTAGAGCATATTCCTCCGCGAAAGCGGCTTAAGCGCCATCCCTCCTCGGCCGATTAGACGCTATAGATGGCGGAACCTTATTGTTCCGCAAATAAATTAGGTAAAAGCCAAGATGCGCTCTTGAAATTGGTTGCCTAGTTTCACAGAATGTGGTGCCTACAACAGTCGATCCTACGAGATTGAACTCCCGATGGTCGGAGCGGTGGAGAACTATGTTCCCGTCGAGGCTGATTGTGCGCTTTGCGGCGGTCGTTTTCTTGCCGCTGGCATCGTCGCTGGGGTGGGGTCAGACGACCCAGCCGGTGAGTATTACCGTCAACCAAGCCTCGCGATTCCAGAAAATCGAAGGTTTCGGGACGGCATTGTCATCGGACTCTCCCGTCTGGCAGCCGCAGTTCCTGCAGATGTATACCCAGGACTTGGGCTCGTCGATTCTGCGCATACCGCTCACCCCTGACATCCTTCCCAACCAGGTGACGCTCGGACCGGACATTCAATCGAACATCAACCTGTTCAACTTCATGGGCAACTACCCGCAGACCAACTGGGGCCAGTTTGCTGCACAAGCGGTCCAGGCCACGGGTGGCCAGATGAAGCTGATCGCCTCCGTCTGGAGCCCGCCACCCTGGATGAAGACGACCGACAGCCAGAATGGCGGATCGCTGATACAGACGTCGGCGAATCTGACACAGTTCGCCCGCTACATGGCGGCATACGTCAAGGGATTTCAACAAACCTATGGCGTGCCCCTGTACGCCGTCAGCATCCAAAACGAGTTGCGATTCTGGGAACCCTATCCGAGCACGGTGTACGGGTACGGCGACTACGTCAATGCCCTCAACGCCGTCGGCGCCGAGTTTGCCCGTGACGGCATCACCACCAAGATTATGGGGCCCGAGGACGTCGGCGTCGATGGCGGGTACATCACGGCACAGACGATGGGGTACATCAATGCCGCCAAGGCAGACCCAACCGCCTACAGCTATCTCGGCTTCTACGCCATTCACGGATACTCGGGTAACGGCACGTCGCCCGGAGGCGGTGAAGCGAACTGGGCCAGCTTCTACCAGCAAGTCGCACCAGACGGCAAAGAAATCTGGCAGACCGAGACGTCGGGCGAAAACCCAGCGTGGGTCCACTTCGATTCCAATGGCAATCCTGACGGCGCGCTCTCGGTCGCCCTCAACATGCACGAGGCGCTGGCCTACGGCAACGTCAACGCCTACGTCTACTGGCAAATGGACGACGGGGACCACACGACGACCACAACAACGACACTGACCGGCAATCTCGACCCTACGTCATTGAAATACAACGCCGCCAAGCACTACATGAAGTTCATCAGGCCGGGCGCGGTGCGCGTTGCGGCGACCCCGGACAACCTCACCGGCATCAGTGTCGACGCGTACGTCGAGCCCGACAATACGATGACCATCGAGCTGATCAACGCCTCGGCGTACGACACACCGACCTCAATCGCCATCCCGGGAACGAACTACTCGAGCTTCGCCGAGTACCTGACGACGGCGACGCAACCCTGGGCCGTGCTGCCCGATATTGCGGTGTCAGGCAACAATTCGCTTTCGCTGCTGATCCCCGCCAACAGCGTCATTACGCTCCAGAGCGACGGCTTTTCGCTGGTCATGCCGGAGCCGTCTGTCGGTCTGCTGTCTGTGCCCATGGCTCTGCTGGCGCTCAAACGCCGTCGAACGGCCTGAGCCTGCTCTTGGCACCGCGTTTGTAACAAATCCCTCCGAAACGAAAGCGAAGTGCCGTATGCTGGATTATCGTCACGTTGTTTTTCCCGATCCTTGCGAACATCCCTTCCTGCGACGCCCCCGGCCCGCCCAACGCCGACGCGGGCAGCTTAGTGTGTCGGACAATCGGAGGTCCAGTTGGGCAGTGCGGAGTGCCGGGCCAATTGGCGGGTCGCTTGGGACTACCGGTCCTGACGTGAATTCCGGCGCGCGTGACTGCACGACGGCCGTCCGCTTCATATGACCCTGCCGTCGCCCCCTTCAATAATGAAGCCGCTCAACTCTTACGAGCGAGCGGCCGATCGAACATGCGGCCGAGAGGAGTCGAACCTCCACACCTTGTGGGTACAAGAACCTGAATCTTGCGCGTCTGCCAATTCCGCCACGGCCGCGGGTATTGCGGCTGCATCTTATGCGCCGCCCAAATGCACTTCAAGCCGCGGGAGGTGATGCCGATGCACCTGAGACCTTCGGTCGTGCAATCGCGATCAAATCGGTTTGTCCTTCCCGGATCTCGATGACGTCGAACCCTGCCGCAGCCAGCGCGTTGCGCAGGGAGGTCGCCGTGAAACCAGTGCGATGGGCCATCCACAGGTTCCCTGATCGAAGTGCGGGCCGGAAGCCGAAAAGCATATCGATCGGCGCAACCGGTCCAACTGAGGAAACGTAAGCTGTTTCTTCCAGCTTGTCGTCCAGAACTGCCCGCGCGATTAATCTCAGGTCGGGGACTCCGAGCATCGCAAACCCATCGTCCCGGAGCACGCGGCGAAACTCACCCAATGCCGTCCCGACTTCGTGAGGATAAAGGTGCTCGAGCGTGTTGGCCGAGAACACGGCGTCGCAAGCGGCGCTGGGGACTGCCGGCATGTTTGTGATCGAGGCGATGATATCGGCTTTGACTTCCGGATCGATGTCCACCCGCACCTGCCGCCACGGCGGTTTGCGAAACGGCGGGGCCAGCAGCGCCGGATCCAGCCGGCCACAGCCCACGTGAAGCACGATCTTCTCGTTGGGGGCGCGCGAGAATAGCGGCTGCTGGTTCATTTCAGTCCGTCGAATCACGGGGCGGGTGACTGGTCAGAGGCGCTCAAATCCAGCCGGTGCGGCACTTTCCGCCGCGGCTTCTGCCCCGTAGCATAACATCAGATGGCCGCTAAGCCGAGCGTCAACAACGCGCCCCGCATCAACAATCGACGGGCCCTGCATGAGTATTTCATCGCCGCCCGGCTCGAATGCGGTATCGCCCTGCTCGGCAGTGAAGTCAAGTCGCTGCGCGCCGGCAAGGCCCAGCTCCAGGAAGCCTATGCCCGCGTGGAAAATGGACAGCTTGTGCTGCACGGCTGCCATATCGACCCCTATGAGCAGGCCGGGGCCCGGAATCACGAGCCGCTGCGCGAGCGCCGGCTGCTGGCCCACAAACGCGAGATCAAGAAGCTGGTCGACGAAACCCGCGAGCGCAGCACGACATTGGTCCCGCTGTCCATCTATTTCAAGAATGGCAGGGCCAAGGTCGAAATCGGCGTCGCCCGCGGGAAACAGCATCACGATAAGCGGCAGAGCATCAAAAAGCGGGAGATGGAGCGTGAGATGAGGAAGGCCATGAGTCACCGGAGATGACTACACTCGATAGAGCGTGTGCGCAGCACACTCCTTCGCCGCTTAGCCGCCTCGCTTGCGGGGCGTTTTTGTGCCCGACGACTTCTAAGGATCACTCATGACCACAACGGTCAGCGAAAAAACCAGAGAGCCCGAATCGGCAGGTCTCGACTTTGTCCGCCGGATCGTCGAAGAGGACAACCGCACCGGAAAATGGAGCGGGCGGGTCGCGACGCGCTTTCCGCCGGAGCCCAATGGGTATCTGCACATCGGACATGCCAAATCGATCTGCCTCAACTTCGGCATCGCCGACGAATATCAGGGCACCTGCAATCTCCGTTACGACGACACCAATCCGGCCAAGGAAGAGGAAGAGTACGTCCGCTCGATCGAGCAGGACGTCCGGTGGCTCGGCTTCGCCTGGTCGAACAAGCTTTGGGCAAGCGATTATTTCGACACGATGTACGAGTTTGCCGTCGAGCTGATCAAGAAGGGCAAGGCCTACGTCGATGATCTGACCGCCGAGCAGGTGAGCGAGTTTCGCGGGCCGCCGACGCGTCCGGGAAAAGAGAGCCCGTACCGCAATCGGTCGGTCGCGGAAAACCTCGACCTCTTCGATCGGATGCGCCGGGGTGAATTCCCCGACGGCTCCAAGACGCTCCGCGCCAAAATCGACATGGCCTCGCCCAATCTCAACCTTCGCGACCCGGTCATGTATCGCATCCTCCACGAATCGCATCACAACACGGGCAGCAAGTGGTGCATCTACCCCATGTACGACTGGGCGCACGGCTTTGAGGATTCAGTCGAGAAAATCACCCATTCGATCTGCACGCTGGAATTTGAGAACCACCGGCCGCTGTACGACTGGTTCATCGACGCGGTGAACGAGGGCCGGCCGAAGGACAGGCAGATCTGGCACCCGCAACAGATCGAGTTCGCGCGATTGAATCTCACCTACACGATGCTCTCCAAGCGCAAGCTGCTCCAGCTCGTGCAGGAGAAGATCGTGAGCGGCTGGGACGATCCGCGGATGCCGACGATCAGCGGCTATCGCCGTCGCGGCTATACGCCGGAGGCAATCCGCGCCTTCTGCAAGCACATCGGCGTCAACAAAGTCAACAGTACCGTCGACATCCAGGTGCTGGAGAATTTCCTCCGCGAGGACCTGAACAAACGCGCTCCGCGCACGATGGCGGTCCTGCGCCCGCTCAAGGTGGTCATCACCAATTATCCCGAAGGGCAGGTTGAGGAATTGGACGCCGTAAACAATCCCGAAGACCCATCGGCTGGAACACGGAAAGTGCCGTTTTCGCGCGAGCTTTACATCGAGCAGGAGGATTTCAAGGAGACGCCCCCGCCCAAATATTTCCGCCTGTTCCCGGGCAACGAAGTTCGCCTGCGATACGCATACTTCGTCAAGTGCACGGACGTTGTCAAAGATGCCGCCGGCAATGTGACCGAGGTGCACTGCACCTATGACCCGGCGACGCGGGGCGGGGACAGCCCGGACGGGCGAAAGGTGAAAGGGACAATACACTGGGTGAGCGCCGCCCACGCCGCCGCTGCCGAGGTCCGGCTCTATGACCATCTTTTCAAGACCGCCGATCCGGAGGACGTGCCCGAAGGCCGGGACTGGAAGGACAATCTGAGTCCCAATTCACTGGAAGTCCTGGCGGACGCCAGAATCGAGGCGTCCCTCGTCTCAGCGCCGGCGGGCACGCATTACCAGTTCGAGCGGCAGGGTTATTTCACTGTCGACCCCGATGCGACCCCGCAAAAGAGGGTCTTCAATCGATCAGTTTCGCTGAAGGACAGTTGGTCCAAGGAGCAGCAGAAGGCGCGGAAATAACGGTCGGGAGATGATTTTAAGATTCGGTTAAATCCACGAATTATCCACAGAATGTTAACATCTCCTTTGCAATCATAAGTCATGATTCGGGCGTATGAAGCAGCGGAAGATGGTGTTGGCGGCTTCCGCCCCAGTTGCTGAAGACTTCTCACCCGAGCGAGGCACCGCGATGGAGCGCGCCGCATTTGCCCGGTCGTCCGTTTCCCGCGGACCTTCCGCGTCGCCCGATCCGATCCACCAACAACTGGATAGATGGGTGCACAAGCAATTGGGCGTCACCGCGCACGAGCGGCGCGTCGCGCAGATCGCCGGGGCGATGTTCGACCTGACCCGCGACCTGCACGAGCTGGACGCGCGGGCCAAGTGGATGCTGACGGCCGGCGCCCTGGTTCATGACGTCGGCCGGGGCACCGATCCCGAGGATCACGCCCGCATCGGCGCCGAAACGCTTCTGAACGATCCGACCCTTCCGCTTTCGCCGTCCGACCGGCGGTCGCTGGCCTACCTCACGCTCCATCACCGCGGCGCTGTGCCCGAGTGCGGCCAGGACAACATCCTGCGCAACGGTGATGACTGCAACGCCATGCTCAAGCTGCTTGGCCTTCTCCGGGCTTCCGACACGCTCGACAGCCGCGCGATCGAGCCGCCCCGGCTGCTCCTTGCTCGCCGCGGCGCAGACCTGCAAATCTGCTGCTACATTCGCGAGCCTTCCGAGCGGGCGCAGAAGGCCTTCTGCCGTCCGAAAAAGTACCGCTTGCTCGAACAGACGCTCGAGTGCACCGTCGAAGTACGCGTACAGGCGGGCGACACTCAGATGCTCCTCGCTTGAACCGGTCTGGGTTAAGCACCTGACACCAGCCGATCAAATTTCTCGATCAATGTGATTGTCACCGGCCCCGGCTTGTCCTGGCCGATCTGCTTGCGCTCGATCCGGCAGACGGGCATGATCTGCATAATGCTGTTGGTCAAGAAAACTTCGTCGGCGTCGAGCAGACGATTGACGTCGACGGCCGCGGTTTCGACGGCGAGGCTGTTCGCCCCGGCCAGCTCGATGACCGCCGCGCGGGTGATCCCCGGCAGCACGTTGCTGCGTGAGTAGGGAATGTCCCGTGCCACTTGTTGCTCGCGCATCTCCCCGGCGGTGGGCGGCGTAAAAAGCCGGCCGTCCTTCACCACGAACACATTGCTGATGCTCCCCGACTGAAGGTAGTTGTGGACGTTGAACCAGAGCGCCTCGCCGGCTTGCCGGCGGTTGGCCTCGCGTAGCGCCGACAGCCGCGAAAGATAATCCAGCGTCTTGTGCCCCGCCTGGATGTCGTAGGGGTTGAGCTTCTGCTCGTCCAGTAGGATGACCGTCAGCCCCTTACGATAATATTCCTCGGGGTACGGATCGAGCTGAGCGGCGGTGAGGAAGACGTTGGGCTCGACGCGAGTGCCGTGCAATGGGTCCTGCGAAACGGCGCCGCGCGTCACCGTGAGCCGCAGCCGGGCCGCAGTCAACTGGTTCCGCGCCAGCAGCTCGAGCGCCGCGTGAACGAGTACCTCGTCCTTGTATTGCAGCGGGATGAACAGCGCCTCGCAGGAATTTCGCAGCCGCCGCAGATGCGCATCGAGCCGGAACACCTTTCCGGCCCGGCTCCGCATCGTCGTGAACACCCCCGCGCCGTGCAGCAGCCCGGCGTCGCGAAGCGACACGCCGGCCTCGTTCTCCTGCACGAATTGTCCGTTCAACCAGACCTGGGGCATGGCGGAATCATACTCAAAGCCAGAGCCCCGCTCCCCAACCAATACTGAATTCTGAATGCTGAATGAGGTGCCCCCGGTGCCCTCACGTGCCCTCACCGGCGGTCTTCATTGCGCCGGCGCGCCGTCGAATTCCGCCGGTGAGGGCACGTGCGGGCACCGGCGGCACTCTAGATGGAAACCCTGCACCACAACTCGTTGCTATCTTCGGGGAGCATCAGAACCGCCCAGTTTGAGTATTCAGCATTCAGCAATCAGCAATTTCATTTCCCGATCTCCCGCACCCAGATGTTTCGGAAGCTGATCGGGACGCTGTTGTCGCCGTGGGCCTGGAGCTTGATCGGCGCGGTGTCGTAGGGCTTGTAGACCGGCTTGCCGATGTAGAGGGTTTCGCCTTTGAGCTCGAAATGGTTGTCGACCAGGACGCCGTTGAAGAAGACGGTGACATAGGCGGGGCTTTCCAGTGAGCCATCGGGTTTGAAGCGCGGGGCGGTCCAGGCGATGTCATAGCACTGCCACTCGCCGGGCTTTCGGCAGGCGTTGGCCAGGGGGATCGATTGCTTGTAGATGCTTCCCGCCATGCCGTTCACGTAGGTCTTGTTGTTGTAGTTGTCCAGAACCTGGAGCTCATAGCCGGCGTCGCCCGGACCGGTCGAGGCCAGGAACACGCCGCTGTTTCCGCGACCCTGGCCGCTGCCCTTGATGTCCACGGGAATGCGGTACTCGACGTGGAGCTGATAATCCTTGAAGCGGCGTTTGGTTTCGATGTTGCCGGTCTTTTTGTTCACCTTCACGATGCCGTCCTCGACGAACCACGTGGCCGGCTTGTGGGAGCCTGCGATCACCCACTCGTCCAGGTTCTTGCCGTCGAACAGCACGATCGCATCCGAAGGCGGCTCCTCGCTGACCGCCGGCCCCGGTGTCACGACCGGGGGCTCCGGGGTCCATACCTCGGTGTCCTGCGGTCGCATCCGCGCCGGCCGGTCCTGGGCAATCAGAACCGAGCCAAGCCCGGCGACAATCAATGAACCGACCGTCAATCCGGCAATCCTGCTCTTTGCGATTCGCATCAGTTGATCCTTTCGTGTGATATTTCCGCGGCCGCCACCGCTGAGTGCTCTTGGTGCGTCGTGCCACGCACCTTGCTCATCATCAACAAACAACCAGACCGGCAAATTGTTGACTTCGTGCAGCATCGCCACAAGCGGGTAACATTCAATCGGACAAAAGCCTTCGATATCTCCGGAGTGGACGGGCTTGATCCTCGACCTCATCGCTACTGCTGTCTTCGTATCCGTGGTCCTCACGGCGGTGGTGCTGGTCTGGCGGAAGCTTCCAGTGGCGGGCGCGATCGCGGCGGGCGAACCGGTTTGTCTGGCATGCCAGATACCGGCCGGGCTGCTGGCGGCCGACTCGTTCATCTGCCCGGCATGCCGGCGCGACGTGCGCGTGCTGGGAATCGGCCTGGTGAGGCCGCGGGGATTTGCAGCACCGTTCTGGCGGCTGGTCAACTATTCTGTCGGCCTATGCGCGGTTGGGCTCATCGCAAGCGCGCTCGTCACGGCCAATCTGCCGACCGTGGATTACGTCTCGGCGCTGTCGAATACACAGGTCGAGGGCGAACCGTACGAGAACCTGGATATCAACGTCACGGGCCGCCGCACTGGCAACGGGCCGCTTGAAGGGGAGCTGTCCGCGGACTTGTATCTCAACAATGGCGAGCTGGTCACGCTCGTGGTCCAGTGCCCCGGGCTCCGCTATCGGGTGATTGATACCCGCGGCCATGAGTCGCAATGGTCAGACGAGCCCCTGAGCCAGGAGGCTGTCCTGAGTTGGCTGGCGGCGGGGGGAATGGACGTCGCCGATCCGCAAATTCGCCGGCAAGCGCCGTGGATGCTGCGGAAGCTGGAGAGCGGACTGGCGGGGATGCCTGACGCGTCCTTTGGCGAGGCGACGACCCTCCAGCCGCGTTACTTTCGCGGCGGGACTAGCTCAACGAGCAGCAGCGGCCCACTCCCGCAAGCCGTGCCATTGTGCGTGATCGCATGGTCGCTCATCTGGCTGGCGGGAATGTGGCTGATCCTGCGGCAGGCGACGCTGACGCCTGGCGGTGGACCGGCATGATCTTCGCGACGCTCTTCATCCTCGTGATCCTCGCGCTTGGGGGCGGCCTGGCTGGGCTGCTGATCACGGGCCTGGGCCCGGTCAAACGCAAAATCCTTGCCGGTCCCGTGTGCGGAAAATGCGGCTACAGCGTCGTCGGCCTGACCACAATGACCTGTCCCGAATGCGGCGGCGACCTCCGCGTCTCTGGCATCGTCACGCCCGGCACTCCCCAACACACCGGCGCGCTCGCGGCGTATTTCTTCTTCACCAGCCTCCTGGTTTTCATCGCCCTGGTCGGGAGCGGCGCGCTTCTCTCGGTCGTTCCCGTTCGTCGTTCCTTCGACCGGGATGTCCAACTCGCCGGGCCTCACTCAAAGGCGTATCAGCGCATCGCGATTCACGCGCACGAAGCCACATGGGGCGCGGGGCGAAGGTCGCTGCCGGTTGAGATTGAATTGGTTCCCAATCTGGTCGCGACGGCACCGGCATCATCGGCGCAGGCGATGCCTCCGCGAATGACGGTGAGGCCGGGCGCGGGTTATGAATACCTCGACGGCTCTTCGCGTGTCGCGAGCCAGGATGCCTTTGGAGCGAACGCCGTGCTTGCGTGGATGAAAATCGCGGGGATCGACACGGCAGCGGGTGAGGTTCAGCGCGAAGCCGCCCGCGTCGCCGGCCAGGCCCACGCCGCCGTCCGAGGCGCAGGCTTGGCGAGCAGCCAGGCCCGCTATAACGGCCTCTCCTCCAGCAGCTCGACGGGCAGCGACCTGTTCAACTCCATCTCAACCAGCGAAGCCGTCGAATCCCAGGTACAGGTGTTCGTGCCGATTGGGCTCGCGGGTTTCTGGCTCGCGGTCTGGATCGCCGGGCTTGTTTTTTTGTCGGGTCGTCGTCGCCATCAGTCTCCGGTCACCGAAGTCGCAGGTGAACCGAAAGAATAAGTTTGCGGGACCTTGGTGCCACACTCCGGGCAGACGCCGCTGATGTTGCCGGCCAGGTTGTAGCCGCAGGTCGCACACAGGCCATGGTTCAAGGCAATTCTGCGGCGGATTCGGTAGCGGGTGAAGCCAATGCCCCATGCCAGCGGAAGAATCGCCGCTGCCAGTGCAAGTGCACGCAGCGAAAGGACGATCTCGCGGATCGGCAGCCCCGCCGAGAGGCTGAAGTGATAGCTGTCTCGGCCGTAGGGCAGGAGCATCACCGCGCCGTCGGGCTCGAGGAACATCTGGACGTGACCCGTGAAATAAGCGAAGCCGAGCAGGCTTGAGCCGGTCGGATGAATCGAATTCTCGCGAAATGGATAGAACAGCCAGGGACCGTCCGGTCTTTTGACAAGGCGAAGGCGTTCGGTCCCAGGCCAGTCGCCCACGGTGACGATGAGCAGACGGCCGTTCTGGAGCGTGAACTGATATAAAACGCCTTGGCTGGTAAAGAGCGCCGTCTGTCCGGTGACGTTCGTCAGCCTGATTGCGACCATGATCGCAATAAAGAGCAGCAGTGAAATGGCTGCGAAGACCGTGGGCAGCCGCCGCGTCAGGGCCGGCCGGCGGCCAGTTCCGCGCATCACAGCCGTTTGACCCAAGCTCTCACTACGGATCATTCGACGGCAGCGGCCGACCAGCCAGACCGCGGGAAGAGAGAGGAACAGCATCGCGATGAACCAGAAGGGCAGACTGATTCCAACCCCCGACATGCGAATCCCCTTCCGGACCGTCGTGGCACGCTCGAAAACGAAACCCTCGTTGCTCAAGAGGCCAGGAACCTGTGGTTTGAAGTCGCGGGGCGCGTACCAGATCGATCGCGGTTGCATGAGCGTGAAGGAATTGCGGAGCTGAGTGACGGCCATTGGATCGGCGGTCATCAAATCGGGCGGCGATAGGTGCCAGCGGTTCACCACAATGCTCGCGACGCCGCGGCTGGTTGAGAAGTAGCACAATGTCGGACGGTCTGACAGTCGCCAGACGATTCCTTCAGACGACCACGATGCAAAATACGTTGAGAACCATGCAACCACCGTTGCCGTTCCGAGCGCAAAAAAGATGGCAGCAAATATGGCGAAAAGCCGGCGTCGCACCCGCTCAATTGTAACTCAACGTGCCGACGGCCGGCGACACTTATCCCGGCGGGCGAGGCGGGCGACGGATCTGCCGGGACAACTAATCATGGACAGCCCACCCAGGCATCCACTTGCCGTTCAAGCTGATCGGCAGCAGCGGTCGCGCGCTGTTGGTATGATTGACCTGTCGATCATGAGCATCGCATCATCCAGTTTGTGGGAAATCACCGCGGGCAGGCCCGCAATTGATCCGGCAACCCTGGCGGCTGCCTTGCAAAGGGAAGTCCGGCAACAAAATCCGGAATTCCGCACGCGATTGCTGATTCGCGACGGCCTTTCTGCGTTGCTCGATTTTTGGGGGGCGCAGAAGTTCAACCAGTGGCTCGACCGCCTTCCCGAGAGAGAGCAGTTGATCGCGATTTGGCGCTCCGATCTTGGGCCGCCCGGCTTTCCAACACTTCGAGAGCGAATTATGCAAACC
>DATHPP010000060.1:0-12146 GCA_035483795.1 Tepidisphaeraceae bacterium
TCGTGTCGGGCTCCATCGCTCCAACTCGCGAACCGGCCTCGACCCGGCCCGTCGGCAACGATACTTTAACTGCGGGACGGCCCCATTTTCATCCTCTCAGGGTGAGGCGCCGCCTCATGAACAACTTCGTGGTGAAAAATCCGGGTTAGGACCCGGGGCTCCGCTTCATTACTGCGCGCGCATCAGCGATCATCAACCACAGGCCCCTCCGCCGGTAATAGAAGCAGCCGGGTGTCCACCGGCTCATTTGTCACGTGCTTTGATCAGGAATTTCATGAACCAGAAGCACCTTCTGCGCGCCGCCGTCTGCGTCGCATCGCTGGCGATCTTTGCGACTCCCATTGATGCCCAAACCGCCCCCACCACTCGCCGGGCCCGCCGACCGCAAGACCAAAGAACCGGTGTCGCGACACCGGCCGACAAACTCACGATCTTGCCGGGATTCAAGATCGAGTTGCTTTATTCGGTGCCCAAGGATCAGGACTCCTGGGTTTCGATGGCGACGGATCCGAAGGGCCGTCTGATTGCTTCGGGGCAGAACGGGCCGCTCTTTCGGATCACGCCGGGCGCCGATGCCAAATCCACTAAAGTCGAAAAGCTCGATATCCCGATCGGCGAAGCCCAGGGCCTGCTTTACGCCTTCGACAGCCTCTACGTCATGGTGAACGGGAGAGGCATCGCCGGGCACGGCGGCGGTTTCTACCGCTGCAAAAGCTCCGATGGCGGCGAAACCTTCGGCCCCCCCGAGCTGCTCCTCAAGCTCAACTCCGCTGGAGAACACGGCCCCCATGCGATCCGCCTGGGGCCCGATGGCAAGCTCTATATCCTGGCCGGAAATTTCACCGACCTGCCAAAGAATCTCGAGCCCACCAGCCCGGTGAAGAACTACAGCGAAGATCATCTCATCCTGCGCGATCCCGACGGCAACGGATTTGCCACCGGCCGCATGGCACCCAGCGCCTGGATCATCCGCTGCGACGAAAACGGCAAACATCTCGAGCTTTTCTGCGCCGGATATCGCAATCCGTATGACATGAACTTCAACACCGACGGCGAGCTGTTCACCTGGGACTCCGACATGGAATGGGATATCGGCGCGCCCTGGTATCGCCCGACGCGGGTGTGCATGGCGGTGTCCGGCGGGGAATTCGGCTACCGCTTCGGCACTGGCCCCTGGCCCGATTACTACGAGGACAGCCTGCCTCCCGTCTGCAATACCGGCCTGGGCTCGCCCACCGGCCTGATCTTCGGCACCAACGCCAGATTCCCCGCCAAATTCCAGCACGCCCTGTTCGGCGAGGACTGGGCCTACGGCAAAATCCTGGTCTTCTACGTCGTCCCCGACGGCGCCGGCTACAAGGCCACCTTTGAAACGTTCATCTCGGGCAAGCCTTACGACCCAACGGCAATGGTGATCGACCCCAAAGACGGTGCAATGTACCTGACGATCGGCGGCCGCAATACGCAGTCCGGGCTCTATCGCGTCACCTACACCGGCAGCGAATCCACCGACCCTGCCTCGCCGGAGATCGACAGCAAGTCCGCCGAGGCCCGCGCCGCCCGCCACAAGCTCGAAAGCTTCCACGGACACCAGGACTCGCAGGCGGTCGACACCGCCTGGGAATACCTCAACAGCTCCGACCGCTATCTGCGCTACGCCGCACGCATCGCGATCGAATCACAGCCGGTCGCCAAGTGGCAGCAGCGGGCGCTGGATGAAAAGCGCCCGCTCGCCTCGCTGGAAGCGCTCATCGCCCTGTGCCGCTGCGGCGACAGATCGCTCCAGCCCAAAGTGTTCGAATCTCTTGACCGCATCAAACTTTCCAGCCTCACCCCCGAACAGTTGATGATCGCCCTGCGCGCCTACGGCCTCTCCTTCATCCGCCTGGGCAACCCCGATCCCTCGGAAATCCATGGTCTCCAAACGAAATTCGACGCGCTCTTCCCCTCAACCGACAAGTTCGTCAACCGCGAGCTCTCGCGCCTCTTGGCGTACCTCGACGCGCCCGGGCTGATCGACAAGTGCATGACCCAGCTCCAAAAGGCCGCCACGCAGGAGGACCAGCTCTGGTACGTCTTTGTCCTCCGCAACCGCAAGGATGGCTGGACTCTCGATCAGCGCAAGGCCTGGTTCTCCTGGGTCAACCTGGCCGACGAGAAATATCACGGCGGATCGAGCTTCAAGAACTACCTCAAGCATTTCCGCGCCGAAGCCGAGAACACTCTTACCCCTGATGAGAAAACGGCCCTGGCCGACGTCATCAACAAGAAGGCCACCGTCGACGTCATGAAAGTGACCGTTCCGCGGCAGTTCGTCCGTAACTGGCAGATGCAGGACATTCTCCCCGAACTCGACCAGGTCAATCACGACCGCAGCTTCAAGCGCGGCAAGGCGGCGTTCGAGGCGGTTCAGTGCATTCAGTGCCACAAGTTCAAGGACGAGGGCGATGGCTCGATCGGCCCCGATCTCACCGCCGTCGGCAATCGCTTCGCCGCCGACTACATTCTCGAATCGATCCTGCTTCCCTCGAAGGTCGTCTCCGATCAATACGCCAACACGCAGATCGTCACCAAGGATCGCGACGTCGTGGTCGGCCGCGTGATGCAGGAGGACGCCGACACGCTGATCGTGCGCCCCTCGCCGCTATCGGAGGCCACGGTGACGGTGCAGAAGAAGGACATTGACCGCCGGGAGCTGTCGAAGGTTTCGCCCATGCCGGAAGGTCTGGTCGACGTGCTCGACAAGGACGAAATCCTCGACATGATCGCCTACCTCCGCTCGGGCGGGAATCCGGAGGATAAGGCATTCAAACCGTAGCCCGTGACACGGGTTTTCAACCCGTGCTGGCGGCGCAGGTTCAAGGAAAGTCCTGCCTGGTCAAAGTTTCTCATGATTTCGCGTCCTCAGCACGGGTTACAAACCCGTGTCACTGGTAAGGTCCTCCTTCGTTCCACCGCGGGCTCGGAATTCCGGCGATCGCCCTTTGTCCCTCACCCGGTATTCTGGGGGAGGTTGGGCGGGGGTTTGGCGAGAAACCCGATCCGACAGAACTCCGCAAGTTCATCTCTTGGGCCTTGTCCACACGCGCTCGTCCCCGCTCAGGCCGGCAAAGTGAGTCTTGTCGTACTCGGCGTTCTCTTTGCGGAAGTCCTCCAGCGCCTGGTAGGCCTTGTGAAATTCGCTTTTGTCGCCGGTATCGACGCCTCGCTCATAAGCTCGCTGGGCGGCGAGAATCAGATCGGCGTGCTCCAGGCCCCTTGCAAGCCACTCGACCCGCTCGGCGGCCGCGGCGTCGCCGGCGGCCTTGGTGCGGGCTTTTTCCAGGATCGAGCGGCCTTCGGCCATCGCCTGCGGCGTGTAGATCTCTGGGGCCAGGAGATAGTACGGACCGTACAGGCCCGCCCCGTATTTCCGCTTGGCCTTGATCCGATTGGCCTGCTCCGACGCGGAATACTGCGGATAGATTGATTCCCACAGATCGAAATACTCCTTGACCGCCTCTTTTGCCGGACCGAACGCGGCGTAGAAATCGTCCAACACGCCGTCGATCGACGCATCGGGATGATTCAGCACTGTCGCCAGCATGTAAAGCGTTGGCCCCTGCGTCGAGTATTTGCTTGTCAGCGAATCGAAGTCCGTCCCCTTCAATCCGTGGGCCGCGGCAAACTTCAGGTCTTCGCCCAGCGTCCGGGCGTAGAAGGCCGGGAAGTTCTGCGCCTGAAGCGTGTAGTTGGGCCTGAGGAACAACACGCAGCCGGTCTTCTCCCATCCAGCCCAGTCGCGGCGGAAGACCGCCGAATCACCCTTGCTGTAGCCGAAGATCGACTCCTGCGGCACCAGCCCGCACAGCACGTTTTGGTTCAGAACCGCCTTCAGAGGCGGCTTGCGATAATTGTCGTAGACGTAGCTGACGACTTTCACATCCGGCCGCGTCTTGACCGCTTCGTCGGCCACGATCTTCCAGAAACGGGCGTACCGGTCCGACAGCGACCCGAACTGCAACTCCCAGTCGTCGCGATGGCGGTCGAAGACTTTCCGGGCCGCCGCCACCCGCTGATCGAACGGCACCGGATTGTCCGGGTCCGGCACGTCCCAGGACAGGCATCGCTCGCAAGCGCATCCCGCCCAGCCGTCGTCCTCGCAGACGTTCAGAAACTCCGGCGCGCCGCGGGCCGTCCAGTCGGCAATGATCTGCTTCCAGAGCCCCGGTTCGGAAACGCACATGTGCACCCATTCCGGCCCCGGCTCGGCGTACGGGTCGAGCCGCCGCGTCCCGTCCGGAAGCATCGCAAAATATTCCGGATGCGCCGCGCCGAACCGCGGCCAATAGTTTCCGAACGAGTGGCCGTACGCCGGCTGAACGCTCCTGCCGAACCGCTGCCGCTTGAGCCAGACCCGCTCGCCCTGCGTTCTGCCGCCGCGCCATTGCTTGAACCACAAGAGCGGCCTGACCGTCGCATCCGCGGGCGTGAGCGAGATCTCCTTGCGTTGCGGAATCACCCCGCCCAGCTTGCCCGGCCAAAGCCATCTGATCCGTAGTTGGCTCTCGAGGATGTCATAGACCCCAAAGAGGGTCCCTTCGTGCGTATCCAACCCAAGCGGGTCGCCGCGTCCGTCCTTGCCGGCGATGAAGATGTCGTTGCCGATCGTCTTGACGATGTAGCTGCTCCCGGGCAGCCCCGACGGGTCGATCCCGGCCGCCGCGGTTGCCCTGCATTGTCCGAGATAAACGTGTGTGCCGATCGGCAAGTTGCCATCTTCGCCAACGATTGGCAGCGTCGCGCCGGTCGAAGCCTCGACGTGATACTGCAACTCCCGTGCGGCGTACGACTCAACCGCGAGCGCCTTAGCGGGAATGACAATGCAAGCCGCCGGTTTCCCGTCGCGGACCACTTGCTCGGCATCCGCCGCACGCGCCAGCACTCCCGCACCGACAACGCACACAACGGTTGCAACGGCGGATTGTCGCCACGTTCGCATAGCTCTTGCTCCTTAGAACCGTTCCGTCCATTTGCATTGGAGGATTAGACCCCGAGCGCGGTTACAATCCAACGGATGGCCCGCCCGCTCGGGTTCACACTGCTTTCGCTGTGCCTGCTCATGGGCGGATGCGTCACGTCATTCGACGTGCCCGCGCACATCGACAAGTTCGCGGTCCTCGCCCGCTCGGCGCAGGATTACTACCGCGCCAACGATCGCTGGCCTCGTAGTGCACGGGAACTCATGGCGTGGACGGTCGCCGAAAGCAACCACCCCGAAACCGATTTCACCCTGTTCCAGGATCTGACCGTCCACCCCGCGGCCACCAGCGCGCTGGTGATGCGCTGGCGCGGATCTGCCTTCACGATGATCGAGTTTACGCTCTCCACGCCCGCGGCAACCACCGCACCCGCCGCTCGCGATTCCAAATGATCGGCATCTGTTACACCGCTTGCCTCGGCGGGTCATCCTGCCATTTATCCGGACGTCCACCCCCTCCGAACTCGCCCGTTCATCAAACCCGTAAGGTAGATTCAACCGAGGTCGTGGTTTACCCGGGCAATCGCCGGCCCGCCCGAACCTTTGGAGGTTCTTAAATATGCTCCATTCAACGATCCGCTTACTCATCCGACTTCGGCGAGCTTGATTCCACGAACTGCTTCACATCGTTGTGCAGTTTCGCCCGAGAGCTCTTCTCGATGTACATCATGTGGCCCGACTCGAAATACGCCCACTTGATGTCCTTCTGCCGATCGGGATGAATCCCCATATGATTCAGCGTGTATTGCGCGCTGAAGTATGGGGTCGCCAGGTCGAAATACGATGCACACACCAGCACCTTCAGATGAGCGTTCCCGGTGAAGGCTGACTGAAGCAGCGAGGTGGTCTCCGCGTAGCTGTTGGGCCGGCCGAAGTCCCACGGCATGATGCCGCCGCCCAGCGCGTAATAGGTCTCGTCCGTCTGATACTTCAGATCCGAACGAATGTAGTGAAGGAATGCCGACGTGAACGGCGCCTTGACGGCGGCATCCGACGGATCGCTCTCGGCGGCTTCGCCGGCATCCATCGGCGATGGTCCCGTGATGCGCCCGTCATACCGGCCAATTGTTAAGCGGTCATCACGCAACAGTTCGCGGGTGAAATGGCCGACGTCGATCCGAAGATCGCTTTGGTCAACATACTTCGCCGACAGACCGGTCAGCCGGGCCGTCGTCTTGATCGCCGCGTCGCGCTCATCCTTGCTGAGGGTATCGCCCTTGTTCAGGGCGTCGAGGTACCCGCCCATCGCCCATTTTTCGGATTGGCGAAGCGCACTTTGCAAATCGTTCTGTAAGTCGGCGTCGAGCTTCTTGTGATACCACGCGTCGGCAGTATACGTCGGCAGGTGCAACGCGTACGCGGTGGAGTTGCGCTCGTTCGGACGAACGACGCCATAGTCGAGAATCGTCGAGATCAGCACGATTCCGTTGACGGCAAAACCCGAGCTGAGAAGTGTGCCGGCAAGCCCCGCGGCGCGGAATGTGCCGTAGCTTTCGCCGGCGACAAACAACGGCGACAAAAAGCGGTCGTTGCGCGTGAGATACATTCGAATGAATTCGGTGACCGATTGAAGATCGCCTTGCACGCCGTTCATCCGGCGGGCGACGTCGGTGCTCTTGGCGCGACTGAAGCCGGTGCCGACCGGATCGATGAAAACCAGATCAGTGAACTGCAGCCAGGTTTGGTCATTATCCACGAGCTTGAATGGCGGCGCAGGCATGTTGCCGTCGTCGTCGAGCTTTGCTCGCTTGGGACCCATTGCGCCCATATGCACCCAGATCGAGGCCGAGCCAGGACCACCGTTGAATGCGAAGGTGAGCGGCCGCTTGTCGTGATCCGTGTCATCAAGCGTATAAGCCATGTAGAAAATGTGTGCTTCGGTCTCACCCGAGGCAGTCTTCAGCGGCATCTGCGCGACGGTCGCCGTGTATTTGAGCTCCTTGCCGTCGAGGGTGATGGTGTGATGCGTGACGACCGGCGTTTCATCCACCGATTCCTGCGTCGGCGCGACGGTCAACCCACCCCGCCCCCCGCGTCCTCGCCGGCTCCCCGGTTCCGGTATCGCGCTCTCAGGCGTTTCCGGCGGCGTCGGAGCCGTTGTCGCGCTCTGCGGGTTCCGCCCCGCCCGCTGCGCATTGGCGGTGCTCGAACAAACCATCCACCCCGCCCCCACCACAATTCCCACCAGCAGCGCCCGATATCGCCCGAGAATCGAATGCATTTTCTCACCTCGCAAAGTTGTCCAGGTTGCACGGTTTGGGTCGGGTCGAGTGTACGCGGTAATGGGGGATGTCGCCAGAAAATGGTGCCGAGATCACCCTGCTCCCCCCTGCTCCCCCGCTCCCCATGCTCAAGCTGATCGAGCAGCCGGAGAAGACAATCGTCGATCTGATCGACGTCACCGTGGCGCAGAAAATGATTGTCTTCGCGCTCGCACGTAGCGAGGCGAGAATCCGGGGCGGCGCTCCGCTTCCCCTGCGCTCTACCAGCAAAAAGCCGCTGGATTTAAACCCGGCTCCCATTTCCGACGATGAATGACGCGGAGGAGTCTATTCTGGGAGTAACAGATGACCCGACGCGCCGTCCTGCTGGCGGCTGGCCGCGGAACGCGGCTAGGCCCGCTGACGGAGCAGACGCCCAAGTGCCTGCTGCGGATTAACGGTCGCGAGATACTCGATTGCCAGCTTGAAGCATTGGCGGGCGCCGGCATCGAAGATGTGACCGTCGTGGCTGGGTTCATGGCCGACGCGGTTGTGCGTCATGTCGCAAACCGTTGTCGCGTTCTCGTCAACGAGCAGTACGCGACGACCGGCAGCATTACGTCCCTGGCTCTGGCAGCACCCTATCTGCGCGGCCACGGATTCCTGCTGCAAAATGGCGACACGCTGTATCCAGTCGATCTCATCCGCCGGCTGCGGGCAGCTCCTCGTGAGAACGCCTGCCTGGTGGATTCTGTGCAGCCGCACCGGCCGGGAGAGTACCACGTCGAAGTAGCAGACGGTCGGGTCGTCAGATACAGCAACTTCTTACCACCCGAACGATCAGTCGGCCAGAGCGCCCAGTTGCTGCGCGTCGGCGCAGGCGACAGCACCGCATTTCTGGATCGCGTCGCGAAACTGATATCGTCCAGCGGTTCGACAGGATTTCCCAACCAGGCCTACGATGTGCTGATGAACGGCCGCGGGCTCTGGCCCGTCTTTACAGCGGGATTGCCATGGTGGGAAATCGATACCGCCGACGACCTGGCGCGATGCAACGCAGAGAACCCCGCAACACCCCAGACAGATCCATCAAGTCTGGCTCCGCCGTCGCTCAAGAAAAGACGCTCGGGGGCGCGGATCGCACGCTATATCAAATCTCTCCCGTGGCGCTTTCGCTGGTTACCTCCCACGATTCGCCCCTTTTTTCGACACCCTGTTCTCGTCACTCGAGAAGTACATGCATTTCAAGTTCGCCAATTGTCGCTCCCTGGACTGGACTTGGCCGTCAACGGCACGAGCTTTCTTCGGCTGGCTTATTCGGAGGCGCGAGCACTCGGCTTCCAACCCTTTCTCCTTTGGGGCACCCTGCTCGGCTGCATCCGGAATCGCGGGTTCATCAAAGGCGATCAAGACATCGACTTGGGTATCATGGTGACCGACGCCGGTCGGCTACCCGAGTACCGCCGGCGCTTGAAGCGCCATGGGTTTGGTGCGCGGATCGAAAACGACGACAAGCTCTCGCTGGTGCATCCGCGCCATCCGTGCCTGTACATTGACATCGATGTTGTGAGGCCGCACCGCGACGGCTGGGCCATCACAAACAATCATTCGGATCAGCAGAAGACGTTTCATTATCACTTCCCTGCGGGCGTTTTCGCGGGTACACAAACGGCGGTATTTGCGCAGAACCTGGCGGTCCGGGTCCCTCAAGATGCCGAAGGGTTTCTCGCCGCTGCGTACGGCGACTGGCAAACTCCTGCACGCAAGGTGGACTACCGCTACGGACCGCTGAATACCGAGGTGGAACTGGTCTCGAACGTCGGATCGGAGATGCAAATCAATTCGCGTCCCAATCCCGTTCGGCCCGCGGTTGCCTAGCTGGCGACACTCAACCCGGTTCAATCCGCGCCCTGGTCCCCCATCGTCCGCGGTTTGTTCTCTTTCCAGCGCAACTACAAACTGTTGGTTCAAACGATTATCGGCTTGCCGCGAATCGTTGTGATGTGCCGGCTGTATCGAAGTCGGGGTGACAAGACCTGACAAGACCCCAGTTGCCTGCTCAATTCTTGAGTCCTTGCCTTCCTCTGGCTACCCTCTGCGTGTCATTCATCTGATCGCCCTATGAAAACTCAATTCGCAGCCCTGTGTCTCGCTTTACTGACTGCTGGAACCGCCTGTGGGCAAACCTCCGAGAGTTTGCTCAAGTACGACTACCGCACCTTGGTCGCGCGCTCCGATCTCTCTTTCAACACGCCCGCGCCGAGCAGCCACGACGGCCTGCCCATCGGGAATGGCCGCGTGGGCACGTTGGTTTGGACCACTCCCTCCGCACTGCATTATCAAATCAACCACGTCGATCTTTTTTGCTTCGGAAACAACACGCTGGCCTCTCCCAATGCGCACACCGACTATTCCTCAGGCTGCGGATACCTCGATATCAACCTGGCGGACTTCGGCGACGACGTCTTCGCCGGCGAGAAGTTCAATCAGAACTTGTCAGTCTATGAGGGACTGGAGAGCGCCGAGGGCACCGGCGTCAAGACCCGAAGCCTGGCATGGATGGACGGCGACGTCATCGCAACTGAAGTGGACGATCAGCGCGATCATCCCGGCGTCATCAACATTGACCTGCGGATGCTGCGCTATGCGCAGAATTTCACGGTCAAACAACCCCCTTCGCCTGTCGGACCGCACGGGGCGGCGATACGCACCGGCAATCACGTGGCGGTTTCGCGACTGAACATCCGCGACGGGAATAGGGCTCCCACGGGCGATGTATCGCCCGTGGGAACCCTCCTGCTGACCCAGGAATTCACCGAAGGCAACTTTTACAGCGCATCGGCGGTTGCCGTTGCGGTTGTGGGGCGACAAACCAAGGCGTCGTACTACAACGAACTGACGGTTCGTCTGTCCGCTGAGCCGCGCCAGGGCAAGATGGTGATCCTCGCCGCCACCGCTGTCAGCTACGACCCAAGTGAGAACGTCGGCGACCTGGCGCTCAAGCAATTGGCGGCCGCCCAGGCCAAATCATTTGACGCGCTGCTCCAGGACAACCGCAAGTGGTGGGGCAATTTCTGGAGCGAGGGTTTTATTCATTTGCACAGCGCCGACGGCGTGGCGGACAACGTTGAGAAGTATTACACATATTTTCTTTACCTCATGGGCTCCTGTTGCCGCGGGACCTACATGCCGCGCTTCTGCGGCGTGATCTGGGGCACCGACGGCGATCTGCGCGATTGGGGATCGATGTACTGGTGGCACAACCAGGGCTGCCTCTTCGACGGGTTCACGCCCGCCAATCGGCCTGAATTGATGACCTGCGTGTTCACCACCTACAGCCGCTATCTGGACACCTATGCCCGCGGGGCCCGCCAGCAATGGGGCAGCCAGGGCATTTGGATCCCTGAAACAACCTGGTTCAACGGCCTGGAGGATTTGCCCGACAATATTGCCGCTGAAATGCGCGACCTCTACCTGGCGCGAAAGCCCTGGAACGAACGCTCCAGGGAATTTGATGATTATGCCCGCGACAAAAACGGCCTCAACAGCCGCTGGAATTACCGTTACACGGACACCAAACAAGGCCCCTTCGGCTGGACCTCCCACGTCCTGTCCACCACGGCCAAGATCGCCAACCTCTATTGGCTCCATTACGCTTATTGGCCCGATGCGGAGTGGCTGCGCACCACCGGCTATCCCGTGATAAAAGGCACCGTGGAGTTCTATCGAAACTTCCCCAACCTCTACAAAGCCGAGGACGGCAAATATCACATTCGTTATGTAAACAATCTGGAGGAAAAACCCTGGGGCAGATCCGACACGCCGGAGGAACTCCTGGCGATGCGCGTCATGTTCCCCATTGCCATCCGCGCCTCGGAAATCCTCGACGTGGATGCCGACCTGCGTGCCAGGTGGAAGGAAGTGTCGGACAACCTCCTGCCCGTTCCCCCGGCGCCCCAACCCGGGGAATACTATGACATCTGCACCCCGGTCACCGACGATACCGAGCTGTTGAACAGCCTGAAGGCTTCTTACACCGGACCCGGCAGCCGCAGGGGCGGCGACGGAGGGAACCTTGGCATCCTTTCCCGAGAACCCGTCATCGCCGCCAATCTCGGCATGGGCGAACTCATCAAGATGGTCGTGCCTGGCCAAATGCATTCCAATCCCGAAACCAGCGCCCCTGCGCCCGGCCGTCGTGGACGGGGCCAGTTGCGAAATCGCATGATGATGGGCGAAGGCCCCGGAGCCATTGAATTTGAGCAGCTTGGCAACGCCTCCCACGGCCTTCAAAATGCCCTGCTCCAAAGCGTTCCGCCCTCAGCCGAGAAAGATCCCGTCAACACCGTCTTCCCGGCCTGGCCGAAAGGTTGGGACGCCCAGTTTACCCTCGCCGCGCGCGGCGCCTTTCTCATCAGCGCTTCCGTGCAGAACGACCAGATTGAATTCGTCGAAATCCTCTCCCAAAACGGGGGCCGATGCATCGCGCAGAATCCCTGGCCGGACACAGAGGCAACCGTTTACCGCAACGGAAAAGTTGCCGAAAACCTCTCGGGCAAGTTGTTAACCCTGTCAACCACAGCCGGAGAACGCCTGGCCCTGGTTCCCAAAGGCAAAGTCCCCGCCCCGAAAAACGTGCAATAAATCTCGTTGGGCATCCCGGCGAGCGATTCCTCCAGGAACGGCCGCATGACAAACCGCTCGAAGTTGGCCTCTGGATCGGCTTGTTCGTCCCAGGACGTCTTCCCGGCTGCACGGAGCTTCTGGAAGACTTCCTCGTCGGCCCGGTAGGAGCGGCTCATTGGCTCATTGTAACGCAGAGCATAGTCAACTACCCAAATCCACCGACGCTTCTTTGATGCAACAATCACTCGCCCTGTGAAGAGCTTTCGGTGCGAGGGCAACTTCGTCGGCTGAAAGTATTC
>DATHPP010000061.1:0-8715 GCA_035483795.1 Tepidisphaeraceae bacterium
GTCGCCCGAGCCAAGACGCCGGTCATGGAGACGGGACCGAGTTACCGAATTTGCCGGACTTGCAACGATTGCGAGCGGCTCCAGCCGGCAGCGGTGATTCGCGCGCATGGCGAACTCGTTCGATCGACCTGATCGTCCGAACCAGGTTAGTCTGGTTTAGGCAGTGACGAGTTGCGGCGACGAATCGAGCACGTCTTGGACACGAATGCCGTCACGTCGGGCCATCTCTTCCATGAGGGCGCGAATTCCGCCGCGCTGTTGCACCGCCCGCAAAGACGGGTCTTGGGCAAGAATCAACGGGTCGCGCCAGAGCAGGAATCGCGCCAACGTCTGCCCCCATTTGTCTTTGAATGCGCGAATGAAATTCAGTTCCCGCGCCGCCCATTGCTCACGTGTTTCAGGTCCGCTCCAGGTAGCCCGACCGCCAAAATGAACCAGATAGGATGCCTGGGCGACCAACACGCGAAATCCCAGAAGATACGAGCGAACGCAATAGTCATCATCCTCGCCCCCGGCTATGCCGAACCGCGTGTCGAACAGCCCGACTTTTCGGTAAACGACCGTCGGAATCTTGACGCAGAAGAAATTGGTCTTGTAAGCCTCGATCACCTCGGGATGTCGGGCGCGGTGCTCGCAAAGCACGGCCGGAAGCTCTGCCGCCGCGGGTTGAAACGAGGCCAGGGTCATGACCGGTTTCAACTCCAGGTCGCCTTTTCGGTACTGGAAGTTTTGATTGCTGGTCGGCGTCATGACCGCCGGCAGGTCGATTGAGAGCGGACCGGCCCAGTCCGACGTGAAAACAATGTCGTTGTTGAGCACATATGCATCCGCATTGATCGACTGAGCGCGTCGAATCACCTCATTGGCATTTTCTGCAAACGACCGAGGTTGCGGATTGCGCTGGGTCTCGATCGGGTGGCCGGGTAAACTTTGCCGCTCTTGCCACCCGCCATCGTTATCGATGAGCAGGAAGTGGTCCCCAGTTTCCAGCCTGGTGTGCCGGAAAAAGGTTTCCAGCGCGACGACCGTATATTCGATCGAGGCGCGCGTGGTGACCATGCCGAAGGTCCTGGCCATGCGTTCAGTTTACTCAATAGCGCGCTACCGTGGCTCCGGCGCCTTCTGCGGTGGACCTGGGGTGTGGCCAGATTTTGTGGGCCACAGAGCAATTGTGGTGCAGGCTTTCCAGCCTGCACAGTGCAGCCTGGAAAGGCTGCACCACAATAGGCGCCCGTGCCGACCACAGAATCTGGCCACACCCGTGGACCTGTGAATTCATGAGATTCGACTCGCGTCCCGCGTCGGTTGTGTTAAACTAGACCGCTTAGTCCGCCGATTTCCGTTTGTTTTCGCAAAACCAGTAAGTCCCGGCCCATGCCGGGACGTTAGAGCAAACCGTCGCCCCTTTTGAGAGTGGGAGGCACGACCCCAATGAATCCGATCAAATTCGCCCCGAAGAAGCCGGTATCCACCTGGTGGCTGACCGCCGGCCTGTTGGCCCTCGCTGTCGTCGCGATTCCCGGCATGGCCCAGCAGGCGCAGGACGAGCAGGAAAAACAGACCGACGGCAAGGAGCAGCAGCTCGAGCAAATCCAGAAGCAGCTTCAGGAGTTGCTCAAGTCGGTGCAGCAATTGCAGGGCGCCAGAACGGAAAGCCCCACGAGCTCCTCCGGGACCGCCTCGGCAAATACCAGCACGCGCATCGTGCCGCCGCGGAGCGCCGGAGATGCCGAGCCGGCCAAGCCGATTTCGCTTAATAGCAAATGGACTGCGGCCCTCCAGTGGCGTTCCATCGGCCCGGCCAACATGGGCGGCCGCATCGTCGACATGGCGGTCGTCGAGTCCGATCCCAGCACCTACTGGATCGCCACGGGCGGCGGAGGCCTGCTCAAGACCACCAACAATGGCGACACCTTCGCTCATCAGTTCGACCACGAAGCCACCGTTGCCGTCGGCTCCGTCACCGTCGCCCAATCCGATCCGAACATCGTCTGGGTCGGCACCGGCGAGAACAACCCGCGCAACAGCGTCTCCTATGGCGACGGCGTCTACAAATCCACCGACGGCGGGCGAACCTGGAAAAATATGGGACTCAAAAAGTCCTTCCAGATCGGCAAAATCGCCATCGACCGGCACAACCCCGATGTCGTCTATGTCGGCGCGTTGGGCCGGCTTTACGGCCCGAGCGAAGAACGGGGCCTGTACAAGACCACCGACGGCGGCATCACCTGGGACCGCGTGCTCTTCATCGACGACAAGACCGGCATCATCGACGTGCAGATGAAGCCGGACGATCCCAACACCCTCATCGTCGCGGCCTGGGAACGCCTGCGCGACGGCTTCGACTCCCATCCCGGCGGGAAAATGGCCGACGGCTACGATACCTATGACCCCATCAAGAAATGGGGACCCGGCTCCGGCATCTTCAAGACTACCGACGCCGGCCGCAACTGGAAGAAACTCACCAATGGTCTCCCAACCAACGACCTGGGCCGCGTCGGCCTGGATTTCTATCGCAAGGACCCCAACACCGTCTTCTGCATCATCGACTGCGCCCGCACCGGCATGGGTACGCCGCCCAAGCCCAAGCCGCAGGTGGACTTGGACATTTTCGGCGATGACGCCGAGCACGGCGTGCAGCTCACTACCGTCCGCGAGAACGGTCCTTCCGCCAAGGCCGGCCTTCAGGAAGGCGACGTCATCATGTCGATCAACGGCGAGGCGATCGATCACGCCGAGGATTTGATCGATACGATTCGCGATCACAAGGTCGGCGACAAACTCACCTACAAGATCCTCCGTGAAGGGGACACTAAGGAAATTGCGGTGACCCTGGCCGAGGGAGCCGGCGGCCTGGGCGGCCGCGGCCGCGGGGGGTTGGGCGGTGGGGCGCGAGGGTTCGGACGGGGCGCGGCGACACAGCCCGCCGGGCCTTATGCCGGCCTCACGGGCGAAGAAGCCGAGGGCGGCGTGAAGCTCACCAACATCGTTGAGGATGGACCGGCTGCCAGGGCCGGTCTCAAGGAGGGCGATCTGGTCGTCGGCGTCGGCGATATGGAAATCAAAACCTACGACCAACTCCAGGAACAGATTCGATCCCATAAGATCGGCGACAAACTCGACGTCAAGCTCAAGACCGGCGACAAAACCAAGACCGTCGAGCTTGCCCTGGGCGAGCGGCCGCGCGGCGGCGCGGCCGGTGGTCCCAGCCCCACACGCCCCAACGGCGGGCAGTACGGCGGGCAAATCGAAAACGTCCAGGACGACCAGGGACCCAACAGTTTCGAGTACGGCGGCATCTACAAATCCACCGACGCCGGTGAAACCTGGAAGCGCATCAACTCCCTCAATCCGCGCCCCATGTATTTCAGCCTGCTCCGCGTCGATCCCAGCAACGACAAATACCTGTACGTCGGCGGCGTTTCGTTCTATCGATCGACCGATTACGGCAAAACCTTCCGTCAGGACGCGGGTCGCGGCGTCCACGCCGACCAGCACGCCCTCTGGGTCGACCCGCGCGACGGCCGCCACCTGATCGTCGGCTGCGACGGCGGCTTCTACGTCTCCTACGACCGAACCCGAAACTGGGACCAGCTCAACACCACTGCCATCGGCCAGTTCTATCACGTTGCAATCTCGCTCAGCAAACCGTACCGCGTCGCCGGCGGCCTTCAGGACAACGGCTCGTGGATGGGCCCCGCCATCAGCCTCGACGGCACCGGACCGATCAACGAAGACTGGATCAACGTGGGCGGCGGCGATGGGTTCCAGTGCCAGGTCGACGCCGAGGACCCGGATGTCGTCTATTCCGAATCGCAGGACGGCGCCATGTCGCGGCGCAACTTGCGGACGGGCGAGCGCGCGGGCATCCGCCCGCGCCCGCCGCAAACCCAGCCTTCGCGATCGGCTTCGCCCGGAGAGGAAGCGCTCGGCGCCGCACAGGGTGGCGGAGGCTTCGGGGGATTTGGCGCCGGCCAGGGCCGGGGTGGTCGCGGAGGCGGATACAACTTCAACTGGAACACGCCCTTCATCCTCTCCCACTTCAACTCCCATATTTTCTACTGCGCGGGCGACTACGTCTTCCGCTCCTTCAATCGCGGCGATAACCTCGAAATCGCTTCCCCGAAAATCATCACCAATCAATTCGGCAGCGGCACGGCCCTGGCCGAGTCTCCGCGCAATCCGGACGTGCTGTACGTCGGCACCGACGACGGCAACCTCTGGATCACCCGCGACGGCTGCAAAACCTGGACGAACATCCAGAAGAACGTCGGCCTGCCGGGCCCGCGCTGGGTCGCCAGCATCGAGCCTTCCCGTTATGCCGACGGGCGCTGCTATGTCGCCTTCGACGCCCATCGTTCCGACGACGACAATCCGTACATCTACTTTACCGAGGATTTTGGCAAGACGTGGAAATCGATCGCGGCCAACCTTCCCTGGGGCTCGAGCCGTTGCATCAGCGAAGACATGGTGAATCAGAATGTGCTGTATGCCGGGACGGAATTTGGAGCTTGGGTGTCGCTGGACCGCGGCAAGATGTGGAACAAGTTCGGGGCGAACCTGCCGACGGTTGCCGTGCATGAGTTCGCGCAGCATCCGGTCAACAACCAGATCGTCGCCGCCACGCACGGGCGAAGCCTGTGGGTGATCGACGTTTCGGCGCTGCGGCAGATCAAGCCCGAGAATCTGGCGCAGACCCCCGCGATCTACGACCCGCCCACGGCGATCCGCTGGCGCTCCGAGCCTTCGCGCGGCACGACCAACCGGCGTTTTGCCGGGCAGAATCCGACCTTCGGCGCGGACATCTACTACTCGCTGCCCAAAGAGGCCAAGAGCGCGACGATCAAGATCGTCGACATCTCCGGAAAGACGCTGCGGCAGTTTCCGGCGCGGACCGAGCCGGGTCTGCATCATCTGGCCTGGGATCTGCGCCTGGCCGGTGGGGGCCGCGGTGCGTTCGCGGCTGGTGGCGGTGGGGCGGCATCGGGAGGCAGGGGCGGCGGTCGGCGCGGACGCGGCGCGGGCGGCGGTGGGCAGGCGGCACAAGAACAGCCGCAGCGGGCTGCTGACGCCGGCGCCGCCGAGCAGCAGGTTTCTGGTGGTGAGGGCACGGCCGGCGAACAGGCCGGCGGCCCGGGCGGCGCGCGCGGTTTTGGCGCCGGTGGCTTCGCGGCCGGCGGTGGCTTCGGTGGTGGCGGGGGTGGGTTCGGACGCGGCCGCGGGGGCTTTGGCGCCAACTCCGTCTTGGCTGGCGACTACCGCATCGTCCTGACCGTTGACGGCCAGGAATTTGCCGCAAATCTCAAGGTGGAAAATGATCCAGTCGTGGCCGATTCCGTCGCCATGGCCAGCAACACGCCCGACTACGGCGAAGAGGAAGAAGCCGACGAAGAAAACAGTTACTACCACATCGACGAGGTCGGGAACGAGGACCAGGAAAAAGAGGAAATGGAACGCCAGAATGATCGCGCAGAGGGGCAGGCGATTCGCATTGACCGCGATCGTAATTGAACCGAGCAGACGTTCACGTGACACGGGTTTTCAACCCGTGCTGGCGCCTTAGACCTGAGAGAATTGAGAATAGGACGGATTCTCTACGCTCAGTGCCGCTCGCACGGCTTGCAAAGCCGTGTCACGGGAGAGCAACTTACGCCGGGAAAAAGCCATGCGATTGGGATCACTGCTCGCGGTCGTTCTGCTCCTGTCCGCGGTCACGGCGATCGCGCAGGAGAAGAAGGATGCACAGTCGAGCTACGAGCCGCGATCGGGGCCGGGCGCCGGGCAGAAATTCCTGGCTCACTTCGTGGGGCAATGGGAGGTGACAAAGACTTTCTATCCGCGTTCGGGCCAGCCGTCGATCGCCAAAGGCGAGTGCAGACAGACGATGATCAATGACGGCCGGTTCCTCAAATCCGAGTTCGTGTTCCACTCCGATTCCGGAGATACGACCGGCCTCGGCTTGATCGGCTTCGAGCCCGAGAGCGGAAGATTCACCAGCGTCTGGATGGACTCGCGGCAGACGCGCATGTCGCTACGTCAAAGCAAAGAGCCCTTCAACGGAAGCGAAATTGTCCTCTTCAGCAAATCCCTGGATCAGGATGGCCGGCCCGCGCGGCAGTCGCGAACCATCACGCATCTGGAAGACGGCGGAAAGAAGATTGTTCACCGCCAATTCAGCGCCGGCAGCGAGGGAAAAGAGCGCCTGGTAATGGAACTGGTGATGATGGCGCGTCCGGGTCAATGAAGGGATACACGCGGACCCGTGTCCGGCCGCGACAAGGAATCGTCTGGGTCGGATCCCGTTCAGCCTTTCCCGGGGTTGCTTCCTTCCGGCTGCGGAAGGTCCTTGACGCTGTTCAACCCGAACAATTCAAGGAACCGCTTGGTTGTGCCGTAAAGGATCGGACGTCCGGGCTCCTCGGCCCGTCCGGCGATTTTCACCAGGTGCTTTTCCATGAGACTGCGGATGGTTTCGCCGCAGGCGCATCCGCGGATCGCTTCGACATCGGCGCGCAACACGGGTTGTTTGTAGGCGATGATCGCCAGCGTCTCCAGCGCCGCTTTGGTGAGTTTGGCGTCGGCTTCCTTCTGATGGAGCTTTTTGAGCGGGTCGCCGAACTGCGGGAGCGTGAGGATCTGAAATCCCCCGGCGACCTGCTCGATTCGGAATGAGCGGCCGGTCGATTCGTACCGCGAATTGAGTTCTTTGATCGCTTGGCGGACGGGTTTGGTCGTCGAAAGCCCGATCACTTCCGCAAGCCGGCCCGCGGTGAGCGGGTGCTGCGTGCTTAGGAGCAACGCCTCCAGCAACCCCAGATCGACCGGCTCCGCGCTCGCGGAACTCCCCGCATCGTCCTGTTCCCCCTCGGCGTCAGTTGTTCCGTCGGCGTCTTCGTCCACCAAGCCGTCCTGCTGATCCCCGTCATGCAAGTCCCCGTCCTGCAAGTCCATGCGGGCATCCACATTTTGCTGTTCCATTGGGTCCGCCTCGATGACCTCGTCGTCCTTGACCAATCGCAGCATAGGGACACCTCGATGAACTTCAAGGTGTTATCGGCCTTTTCGCTCCGGGATTTACAGCAAACCTCGCCAAAGCCGGGCATCGCCTTGAAACCGGGCATATAGTCTCTAGACTGTGTCGCCACCGCCCCAAAGGCGGTTGTACGGGGTGTAGCTCAGCTTGGTTTAGAGCGCTTGGTTCGGGACCAAGAGGTCGCAGGTTCAAATCCTGTCACCCCGATTTTGGAATCCCACTTCGCATGACGACCCAGCCACTGACCGTTCAGCGCCATTATGACCAGGTCATCGCGCCGCATTATGACCAGGATCCGCAGTCGGTCCTTTCCAATTCACTTGGCAGGGCCCTCAACCAGCTCCGCGCCCAGCGCCTGTTGCAAAAGGATGAAGTGGAACTGCTGGATGTGGGGGTGGGGACGGGATTGTTTCTGGGCAAACTCCGCGAGGCCGTGACCGGCCGATTCAAGCCTTGCGGGCTGGACCTTTCAGAAAAGATGATCGAGATCGCCCGCGGACGCGTCCCGGAGCTGGAGGCGGCGGGGGATGACGCCGCCAACCTCGACGCCCATTTCGATGGACGCTTGTTCGATCTGGTTTGCACGCATTTCATCACCGGGTTTGTGCCGGCAAGCGTGCTGGCGCCCAAGATCATTCGGCGGTTGCGGCCGGGGGGTTGCTGGTCGCTGGTGGCGGGAACCAAAGGCGGGTTCCCGGCACTGCAGTCGCAGGTGGATCGCCCGCTGGTGCGTCTGGCGTTCGGAGGCAACCGGCTGGCCGTGCAGGAAATCACCTGCAACCCGGCAGGCCGCGAAGAGCTGGTCGAACTCCTCACCAGAAATGGGTTTGAGATTGCGGCGGCAGAGACGCTGGCGCCGCCGGTCCGCTTTCGCAATCTCGAAGACTTTCTGGAGTTCGGCTATCGCGGCGGCTGGCTGACGCCCTTCGTCGAGGCGCTGGGGCTCGATCGCGCTGGATGGCTCAAGCGCAAACTGATCAATTTGCTCTGTTTTCCGATCGCGGACCACCACGAGATCGAAATCATCCTGGCGCGGAAGCCGGCACAAGCTTGAAGCGTGGCCTGAGGGAAAGCGGGGAGGGCGAGGCTCTGCCGAGCCGGGACCCTTCCGCAGCGGTAAGTTCGGCTCGACTGGAGCTCGCCCTCCCGCTGAAGACTCGCTACGCCGTCCAGTCGCGGCGGCCCCAAAGCAGAAAATTCAGCAGAAGCGGCACCTCGTAGAACAGCAGAATCACGAAGAGGACCGGGCCCTTGGTGTACTTCTGCCTGAAGACGGTCATGTCGCGCTCGAGGTGGTAGACGCGGTGGCTCCAGTTCTGAAAAACGTAGAAGATCGGGATCAGCGCGAGGTAGGCCCAGACCGGCAGCAGCGGAAGCTCGAGCAGTGCGAGCAGGAACAGGGCGAGAAAACCGGCGACGGCGAGGATGACCCGCGGCGGCAGGTTCGGGGCGACGGCCAGCAGGTAGGCCGCCGCCATACCAATCGGCGCCCATGGCGTGCGCAAAAGCCAGTACACCGCGCCGTACACGCCAAACCAGACGAAGAACAGCGCCACCAGATGGAGGAGGTTCACGCCGAACTGCGAATGCCGGCAGAGGTGCCGCGCGTAAAGTTCGTCGAACTCGACGCGCACCACGTTCACCGGCCGGGATGAAAGGGCCTCCATTAGAAATCTCTCCTC
>DATHPP010000062.1:0-5105 GCA_035483795.1 Tepidisphaeraceae bacterium
GACCATTCGTCGAGCAAGCCCAGCGGGATCGGTTGACGTAATGACATTTTATGTCATAGTATTTCTGTGTTCGAGGTACGCATTACCACGGAAGCCGGCAAAGACCTTGACTCGCTTCCGATGGGAATGCGGGCGCGGGTCCAGCACGTTATCGAGCGCCTGGCCCACTGGCCACAGGTGAGCGGCGAAAAGGCGTTGCGCGGAACGTTGAAAGGCGCGTACCGGGTCCGCACCGGCGATTGGTGGGTGCTGTTCCGCGTGGACAAAACGGCCGGCCGCGTGACCGTGTTTCGCATCGCCAATCGGCGCGACGTTTACGACGAATGAGGTATCCGGTGAAACCTGAAATCATCACCCGAGGCCGCAAGCGATTCGTCCTGCTGCCCCTGGATGAATACGAGCGGCTGGCGGAACTGCCGCCCCTCCCGCCGGTCGCGGCGGATGGAACCAGCAATGCGATCGACTACGCCCGCGCGTCGATCGCGCGTCAGCTCATCACCGATCGGCGGGCCGCCGGCTTGAGCCAGCACGAGCTGGCCCGACGGGCCGGCGTCCGCCAGGAAACCATCTCGCGGATCGAGTCCGCCAAGCACACCGCCAGCGTCCGCGTCATCGACAAACTCGATCGGGCGATTCGCGCGGCCATGCGCCATAAGCCGCCGCGCGTGCCAAACATGCACAAGCCACCCTGGAGCGGATCGAGCTATCAGAAGCGCCCGCCATGGGTTTTCAAAAAGCGCGGGTGAAAGAGGCGTACGACGCCGCCCACCCGCGGCGGTGATTCCGACACCGTCCGGTTCAGGAATGGAAAACAGCGCCATAAGTGTTACCAGCCGTCCGGTTGGTAACGGGTTTTCGGCTCGCGTAAGCCGTCATTGTGCTTGAGCGAGTTACGTCAGTTTTCATGCCCGGCCGACGTGGCCGACAGGTCCCCGACGAGCTTCAGCGCGTCCTTGATGGTCTTCATCAACTCCGCTCCCCGTCCCGTGGCGCCGCCGCCGTTCACGAAATTAGCGAGTTGGATCAGTGCCAGCTCCATGACCTTCCATTGCACGTGGATCGCCCCCATGCCGCCGTCGCCCTGGGTGGCGCCGCGGTGGATCAACTGCCGGGCGGCGTCCGACCGGGTTATTTCCCGAGCCGCAGCGTAGTCGTCGATCTGCTTGACGGTGATGGGGTACACGGAGATCTCCAGCTTCACCGCGCGAGGGCGGTCCTTTCGGCGCAGCGTCGGGTACCGTGTCGGCATCCTGGGCCATAGTATCGCAAGGGGGCCTAATGAAACCCAAACGCCGCGACCCGCCTATCTGGTGCTGCATTCCATGGGAGCGGGGGGAAATCGCGGCAAAGCTGGGCATCACCCGCAAACAACTGCTCAACCTCGAGCGCGCCGGCTTCTATCGCCTTCGCCAGGTAACGCGGCAGTCTCACGTCATTTCGACGCGAGGATTCCCGCCCGAGCTGGCGCTCAGATTCAACACCCCGCCATCATCCGGAAAAATTTCCCGCAGGTTCACAACTCGATCCAAGTCGGTCCCACACGATCCAAGTCGGCACGATTCCGCGGGCGATCGACCCCCGTCAGCCGACCCGCCGTAGCGCCGCTGATGGATGTATATGCGGTCAATCAACGGCTGTTCGTTCCGCCCAACGTCGCCGCCGAACGATGTGGCGTCCCGGAAAAGTGGCTGCGGGAACAGGCAGCCAAGGGCGTTTTGCCGAGCCTGCGCATCGGGCGCGTGATGCTTTTCAACGAGGACCTGCTCCGGTCTGCCTTATTGAAGTTGGCACTGGCCGAGTCCGCACGCCAGACGCCGCCAGCGTAGAAGGGCATCCATGTACAGCAGCGGCACAGCAGGCATCGGTACCAGCGGGCCGGGCACGGTCACACTGATCACCCTGCCCGTCAGCAGCGCAATGTACAACCACCTGATCGTCAGCAATGCCGGGACTCACGATGGTTTCGTGTCCGTCGACGGCGGCATCAATTGGGTCTACGTGCCCGCAGCCACGGCCTCGAAGATTGGAGTTGCCGAGTGCTGGCAAGCGAGCAACTCCAACCCACTGCTCAAACGCAACACCATCGACATGACCGGCGTGTATGCCGAGGCGGAGTGGGTCCGAATATGAGGCAGCCGCGATGTAAACAATTGGGCAGAAAACACTTAGGGTCCTCCGCGAAGCAGTCGGTAATTGCGATTCGCCGGCGGTCGATTGCCGGCTAAGTGTTGCGCGGCGAAACGCGCGGTCCGGTCCGGTCCGAGACGAAGGTCGAAAATGAAAAACCGCGCGAAGAAAAACAAAGCGCGATCCGGAGAGCAGCTGCGACTCCTCGCGAAGATCGACAAACTGGAAGCCGAGGTAAAGCAGTTTCTCGCCGGGAAACGCTGGACACAGCTCGCCGCTGTCGGAAATCCAAGGCGCGATCCGGAGCTGCGACTCCTGAGCGCGAAGACGCACAAACTGGAAGCCGAGGTAAAGCAGTTTGTCGCCGCGAAACGCGCGGGTCCGAGACGAGGTCGAAAATGAAAAAACACGCGAAGAAAAAAAGATGCTGACGAGCTGGACACAGCTCGCCGCTGCGATGGGCAGAGGAAAATCCTCGGTCCTTCGCGCCTCCAAGCGACCCGACTGGCCCTACAAGCTCCCGGTGCCGGCTGCCGAGGTCCAGAATGCGAAGGATTGGTGCCGGATCAACATCGTGCCATCCGGCGCCGAGACGCCCATCGGAAATCCAAAGCGCGATCTGGAGCTGCGACTGCTGAGCGTCAAAATCGAAAAGCTGGAGAACGATCTCCGCCAGCAGAACGCCCTCTATGTGCTGCGAGCAGAAGTCGAGCAGGAGAACGTCCGGAAGGTGTTGGCGGTGCGAAATGAGTTGATGAACACGCCGCGATTGATGGCGATGCTGGCGCCCTGCACTGACGACCTGGATCGCGAGGCCAAAATCCGAATGGCTGAGAGGCATTTGCAACCGGTTCGCCGGCAACGCCGCGTAACAAGGAGAAGCAACCATGACCGATGAGCTGATCATCCGCATGAGGCACGATCGCGAACAGAAGCAAGCCGCGAACGTGATTCAATACCATGCGATGGCCGGCAAGCTCGTCGCCGACGGCAAGTTGTCGCCGGGCGACGAGAAAAAGTTCCAAACGGCGATCGAGGCGATCGGCCTGGATCTGGCAGCCGTCGAATCCGATCTGGCCGTCCTGCGGCGCGCCAGCCAACTCGCCGAAATTGCCTCCACCGCCGACAGCGCCCGGGTCGAACAAGCCGAGCTTCACAAGATCCGCGGAACGTTCGAGCAGGAGGCCGCAGTCAAAGCCGACGAAATCAACAAGCGGCGGGCTGGGATCGCCACCGGCCAGGTGGCCGCAGCAAACAGGCTTCTCAAGGCAACCGAGGCAGCGAGTTCGCTTAAGGAGCTGCGCAGCGCCCACTGGCAGCTTTTTGAGGCAGAGGACCCGTGTGCCGCTGCGCGCAAGAGGCACTTGGTGGCCGACCTGTTCAACGCCGAGGGATCGCGGGGGGAGTACAGCGTCGTGGCGATCGAGCAGGTTATGGAATTCCCCTTGCAGCATGCGGGCTTGACCGCGATGGACCCGGCGGATTTTGTCCCGCTGGGGACCCAGACCCGTGACGAGGTTGACCAGCTCCTCGCGACTGTGCACACGTTGACCCAGGATGACCGTCAGCGCCCGGCGCGCTATGTGCTCGGTGCCGAGGATGAGCAGCGCATCAAGCGCGGCCGGGGAGTCGTTCTCGTGCAGGACCCGCGAGACCTGAATATTTACCAGTGGAAAGAAGGTCGCTGGTGCTACCAATTCATTCCCGCCCCTGGGCAAACCGCCGCTCAACTCGATCGACTGCTGGGCGAGCTGCTCCGCCAACTTTGTTTCCGTGCTGACGGGCAAATCTGGCCCGAGTACGTCGATCTCGCCCGCAAGAAGTCGCGGACGCTCCTCAAATCCCAACCGGCCGCCGTGGCCGTCGAGGCATCATCATGACCATCGTCACATCCGGACGGGGCAAAAATCGTCTACGCGCCGCACTGCGCGGGCCGACGGCCTTCAGCGACAACAGCGTGACCGTCGACCTTGATCAGGGCGTCATCCGCAATGCAGCGGTTCTGACCCAGGGTGACGCGAAGGGGCACCCATTCCAGATTTCGGCCGACACCGTGGCCGCTTGCGTTGCGTTCATCAACAGCGCCGCCGAGGGGATTAGATGCCGCTTCCGCCACCCCGACGTGAAAACTTCCAGGGACCCCGAGGGCAACACGCTCCAAAAAGTGGCCGATGACACGGGGACGATGGTGGGGCGTGTTCGCGAGGAGATCAACCGGCTCCTCCGGGAAGGCCACGACATTTCCGCCGACGAGCGGGCCAAGCTCGAAGGCGCGCTCAAGGCCATGGACACGATGGAAGCGGCGGAGAAGAGACAGGAAAGCCGTGGCGTCATCGGCCCGCAGACTTCACCCTTCAGTGAGAGCCCGGAGTTGAAATTCGGCCAGGACGCCAGCCGCGAAGCCTTCGGCGCCGGAGCCCGCCAGCGCGAACAGAACGAGCGACGACTCCAGGAGAAAGAGGTCGATCTGATCATCCAGGGTAACCAGTACCTGCGACAGCTCGTCGACTTCGCGAGGGCGGAACATGGAAAGGACCCGATGCAGCCGGCGGGGCTGTCGGGATAGCCAACGTTGGGGGGAGTTTTTTGAGGTGAATCGTGGCCCTTTTCGGCCAAAACGGCCTTATTTTTAGTGAGCGGGGCCTGGTGTATTCCAACCCCGGTGCCCCCTGTCCGGAATGCTGCGGCAGTGGCAGCGGCGGCGGCGGCGGTGTCTGCCCGTGCTGTCGAGGCGATTCGCCGGCGTCAGTGCTGCTCACGTTCACCGGGCTGTCCTATGCGACCTGCGGCACCGCGGCTTGCATCCCCAATCCGACGCCGGAGGCGGGTTCTGTTTTCATGACGGAATTCTACCGCCGACGCTTTGGGCAACGGTCAGTGGCTCGCTGGGGAGCTATTGTGTGCCTCTCAGTTTTTGCGCGGGGGCAATTTCCGTCGATGACCTTTCGATCAAAATCTATTGTGACTCTGCCTGTAGC
>DATHPP010000063.1:0-13840 GCA_035483795.1 Tepidisphaeraceae bacterium
TGACATCCATAGAATACGACAGCTGACCGACGACCGAGAAACAGCAAGCATTTTCTTCTTTTCCCCCCACGCGCTGTCTGCCTCTCTCTCGCCCCGCTTTCCGGCGCCCAATCGCGGGTCACCTGACCGATCTTTTCCGGAGCGCCAGTGCGCTTGGCGGAACCGAGGCCCCAATGCAATTCATCAACCGCGGCGGACGTGAATACCGCGTCTATGGAGCGAATGAGTCGACCGGGAAGGACGTCGAGGTCATCCTTCGTGCGTACGACGAAGCAGACGCGGCCCGGCTTGCCAACCGCCAGGGCATTTTCGTGGGACATTGTGTCCCCGTCCCCAGCGCGGGGACGTTTGGCAGGGCGGTCGCAGACGACACGGTCGCCCACGCACTGGTGGAGAAGTTCCCCGAACTCGGTTTCCGCCTCAGCCGGTTGAGCGCGGAGGACCAGGCATATCTCATGGACCTTTCCGCCCAACACCGCGGCATCACGCGCGACGAGGCATCCCACGTGGCCGAGTTGATTCGCGCCAACCGCCACCTGCCCCGATCCTGACCGCAGCAAACCGTATCGCTCGCGGCGCGGACTGGCATCACGCCGGAATACCGATACTCAGGAGATCTCGATGTTACAGGAACCACTGGTCGAGGATATTCAGGACTACGCGTTGAACATCGTGGACACGGTGCGCGAGCCCCTGTTGATCCTCGACACCACGTTGCGTGTCCGCTCCGCCAACCGCGCGTTCTACCAGACCTTTCACGTCTCAGCAGAGGAGACAGTGGACCAGCTGATTTACGAGCTGGGCAACGGCCAGTGGGACATCCCCGACCTTCGGACGTTGCTGGAGGACATCGTCCCCAAGAGCTCGGTGTTCAATGACTTCGAGCTCGAGCACACGTTCCCGATCATCGGGCGGCGGGTAATGCTGCTCAATGCCCGCAAGCTCCAGGCGGGCCAGCACGGGGAGCTGCTGGTGCTGGCCATGGAAGATGTGACCGCCCGGAAGCGGGCGGAAGAGGAGCTGCTCAAGGCCGGGGCGCTTCAGAGCGCGATTTTCAACAGCGCCAACTTCTCCAGCATCGCCACCGACGAGAAGGGCGTCATCCAAATCTTCAACGTCGGCGCCGAGCGCATGCTGGGATATACAGCCGCCGAGGTGATGAACAAGATCACCCCCGCCGACATTTCTGATCCGGCGGAAGTGATCATGCGCGCCAAAGCGCTGAGCGCGGAGCTGAAAACCCCGATTACGCCGGGCTTTGAGGCGCTCGTGTTCAAGGCGTCGCGCGGGATTGAGGACATTTACGAACTGACCTACATCCGCAAGGACGGCAGCCGCTTTCCCGCCATCGTGTCGGTTACGGCGCTGCGCGACGACCAGAACGCCATCATCGGGTACCTGTTGATCGGCACCGACAATACCGCGCGCAAGCAGGTGGAAGACGAGCGGATGCAGTTGGATCAGCGGGTGCGCGATCAGCAGTTTTACACGCGTTCGCTCATTGAATCGAACATCGATGCACTGATCACGACGGATCCGCGCGGCATCATCACCGACGTTAACAAGCAGATGGAGGCGCTGACCGGATGCACGCGCGATGAATTGATCGGTGCGCCGTTCAAGGACTACTTTACCGACCCCGAGCGGGCCGAGGCCGGCATCAAGCTGGTGCTGGGCGAAACCAAGCTCACCGACTATGAGCTGACCGCGCGCGGGCGGGACGGCAAGGAAACCGTGGTGTCTTACAACGCGACGACGTTTTACGACCGCGGCCGGAAGCTACAGGGCGTGTTCGCCGCGGCCCGCGACATCACCGAGCGGAAACGTTACGAGCAATCCTTGCAACAGGCGAACCGGGCGAAAAGCGTCTTCCTCGCCAACATGTCGCACGAAATCCGCACGCCCATGAACGCCATCCTGGGGTTCTCCCAGTTGATGCTCCGCGACCAGGACCTCACCCCCCGACAATTCCAGTACCTGGGGACGATCAACCGCAGCGGCGAGCATCTACTGGCCCTGATCAACGACATCCTGGAGATGTCCAAGATCGAAGCGGGCCGCACGGCGCTGAACCCCTCCACTTTCGACCTGCCCCTCCTGCTCAAAGACCTGGAGATGATGTTCCGCGTCCGCACGGATGAGAAAAAGTTGTCGTTTTCGATGGAGATGATCGGCCAAGTCCCCCAGTACATCGTAACCGACATCAACAAGATGCGTCAGGTCTTCATCAACGTGCTGGGGAACGCCGTCAAGTTTACCGAGCAAGGGGGCGTCGGCCTGCGCGTGAGCGTGGACCGCGAGGGCAAGACGGCAGGATGCCCTTGCCTGCGCGTCGAAGTCGAGGACACGGGCCCGGGAATTTCTCCGGACGAACAGATCAAGTTGTTCCGGCATTTTGAGCAAACGAAGACGGGCCAGCAGGCGGGGACCGGTACGGGGCTGGGCCTGGCGATCAGCCGGGAGTTCGTGCGCCTCATGGGCGGCGACATCACGGTGAGCAGCCAGGTTGGCAAAGGCAGCATCTTCGTGATCAACCTGCCGTTGAAGGAGGGGGACGCCCAGGCGGTTCAAGTGAAAGACAAGGCCCGGCATGTCCTGAAACTCCAGCCCGGGCAGGCGACCTGCCGGGTCCTGGTCGCGGACGACATCGAGGAAAATCGCCAACTCCTGGCCCAACTTTTGACCCCCGTCGGGTTCGAGATCCGGCTGGCGACAAATGGAGTTGAAGCCGTACAACAGTTTGAGGAGTGGCGGCCCCAATTGATCCTGATGGACTTCCGCATGCCGGTCATGGACGGTCATGAGGCGATCCGACGAATCCGTTCCATGGCCGGCGGCGAAACCCCCAAAATTATCGCCGTGACCGCCAGTGCGATGGACGACAACCGTCAGGAATTGATGGAGATCGGCGCCGACGACTTTATCGGAAAGCCCTTTCGGGAAGCGGAGCTGTTCCAGAAGATTCACCTCCACTTAGGCGTGGAGTACGTTTACGCGCAGGACCCTTCGGCCGCCGCCGCCGAGGAACCCGACCAGCTCACGCTCGAGTCACTGGCGGGATTGCCGCAAGACCTCGTCCACACGATGCATGAAGCGGTTCTCGCGGCGGACCTGGACCAGTTGCTGGAAACTATCACAGAGATCGAAGCCCGCGATCCAGGCGTTGCCCGGGGGCTGCGCCGCCTGGCCGAGGGCTTTCAGTACCAGAAACTCTCCGACCTGCTCAGCAATGGGAGCCCCCAGTGAATCTTCAGAGGCCCAATGGTAAGGCTGTGCGGCCGGCGAGCATTCTGGCCGTGGATGACACGGCCGCTAACCTCCAGGTCCTTACCGGCATGCTCAAGGATCGCGGGTACAAGGTCCGGCCGGTCCCCAGCGGGCGACTGGCGCTGCTGGCGGCCAAAAAAACGCCTCCGGACCTGATCCTGCTGGACATCAATATGCCGGAGATGAACGGCTATGAGGTCTGCCGAGTCCTGAAAGCCGACGAGAGTCTGCGGGGAATCCCCGTCATCTTCATCAGCGCCCTCAACGAAAATCTGGACAAGGTCAATGCGTTCGCGACCGGCGGGGTTGATTACATCACCAAGCCGTTTCAGATGGAAGAGTTGCACGCGCGTGTCGAGACGCATCTGAAGATCCGCCGGTTGCAAGTCGAGCTCGAGGACACCAACGCGCGACTGGAGCGCGCCAACACCCGGATGTCATACGACCTCGAGGCGGCGGCGAGGATCCAGAAGACGTTCCTGCCCCCAACAGCACCCAAGGTCCAAGGATTGGAGTTCGCCTGGTGCTACCGGCCTTGTGACGAACTGGCTGGCGATGGGCTGAACATCATCCCGCTTGGCGGGGGGAGAGTTGGGCTCTACATCCTGGACGTCAGCGGGCACGGCGTCGCCTCGGCACTGTTGTCGGTCACGCTTAGCCGTCTCATGTCACCCCCGTCGGATCCGTCTTCGATCCTCGTCAGGGATCACGAGGCCGTCGATCGGCCTGACATCGCAGCGCCCGCCCAAGTCGCCGACCATTTGAACAGGCTTTTTCCCTTCGACACGTTGACTGGGCAATTCGCCACGTTGATGTATGGGATATTGGATTCCTCAACCGGAGAGTTCCGGTATGTTTCGGCGGGCCACCCCGGCCCGTTGCTCCTTCCGTCCGGTGGACGGCCTGTGATTGTCGAAAGCCCGGGGTTTCCCATCGGGGTGGCGGAGGACGCGTACGGCGAGCAATGTATCAAACTGGCCGCGGGCGACCGGTTGTTTCTCTATTCGGACGGCCTCCCTGACACCATGAACCCGACCGGCGATCGCTTCGGCGACGCCCGACTTCTGGCCGCGATCGAACGGGGGACGGCCCAACCCCTCCGCAAAGGCATCACCATGATTCTGGGCGAAATCGAGCGGTGGCGCGAAGGCGAGAAACCGCGGGACGACGTTTCGATTCTGGCCGTCGAGATGGTCGCGGTGCCGAATGGTCCCAACCTGCGACATTCGAGCAATCGCATAATCGCCCTCACGGGCGCGGCGCGGGAAACTGACGTGAATTCACGATCCGGCCCCGGCGGCACCGAAGGCGGTGGGCTCCGGGGAAGGGTCGAAAGATGATTTCCGAGTGATCTCTGTTGACGAGTCCGGCAAGAGCGGGCCCAAATGCTTGCGGTAATTCCGCCAGCGGCCGATCGAGGATTTGTAGAGGGGCCGGCGGACCTGGTCGCGGCTGGCGGTGCCGACGACCCGGCGAGTCGTGTGAAATTGCAAGCAACGCTCGTCCCAGGGAAGCCCGAGAAAATCCAGAAGCCGCCGGCACTGGCCTTCCAGGTCGTCCACGATCTGCTCGTATTGCACGTTGAGGATGGGAATCCGCAGCGTGCGCTTCCAGTGGCGCATCAAGCGCTCGTATTGCCGATGGAACGCGGCGAGGTGCGAGAGGTCGCGGGCAAATTCGCTCCCGTCGGCAAAGTTCGTCAGGTAGCAGGACGCGCACGTGTCCAGCGGATCGCGAACGCAGTGGATGACGTGACACTCGGGGAATAACAGCGCGATCAGGTCGAGGTAGAGGAAATTGTGCGGGAGCTTGTCGGTGACGTAAGTCGCGGTGTCGTTCAGCGCCGAGAGGCACGCCAGGTATTGTGCGGAAAGATCGTTGATCGTATTGAGCGACAGGGCGTCGAGGGCGTGGGGATCGGCGAGCCAGCCGGCCGGATGGTCGGTAGCGACGCGGGAGAGCCGGGCCAGGTGGGGAAGCTCTCCGCCGCCATACACCTGCGGGTGCGATGCGAGAATCTGCTCGACCAGCGATGTGCCCGAACGGGGCATTCCCACAATGAAGACCGGCCTACGGGTCGAATGCAGCGCGCGGGGCAGGGAGCGCATGCGGCGCGAAGTGCAATGGCGAATGTGGGTCGAGACGCTGGCTGCGTGTGCGGCGACGTCGTGTGGGCGCGGACGCAGGAGCTGCCCCCGGCGGGCGTGCTCGAACGCCTCGTCATACCGCCCTTCTCGATCCAGCAACTCGACCGCCGCGAAATGAAGCTGAAGCCGTTCCGCCGGCGAAGCTTCCGGCGCCGCCAGCCGGTCGGCAATGCGATCCAGCGCCTGCGGCGCGCGATTCACCTGGGGTGCGAGCCTGGCGAACAACTCGATCGCCCGTCCATCGGCAAGGTTGGGATCGTCGGCAAGCGGCTGGAAGATCCGCCATGCCTCCTCGGTGAGACCGTTCCGCTGAAGCGCCGATGCGCACGTTGTGATGACGTCGCGGTCCTGCGGCGCCAGGCTCAGCGCCGCTCGTCCATGCGCGAGGGCCTCGGGGAGTCGATCGGTGAACAGGTACAGCCGCGCCAGCGCCTCGTGCGCGCGGGCATGACGCGGGTGGACATCGACGATGCCGCGAAACTCACGCTCGACGACGGCAAGATCGCCAATCGCCCAGGCGGCGCAGGCGAGCTTGAAACGAAGGGAGGCGTCGTCCGGCCGGGCCTCCAGCGCTTCGCGGAAATGGGAAGCGGCGGCTTCATGGCGGCCGGAGTGGTATTCCGAGTCCCCCTGCGTTTCCAGGAACCGCGCCAGCTCTTCGTGGTCCGCGCCGCGCGTGGCCAGCGTGTCGGCGGGCGAGACGAAGCGCGCCGCCCGCCGGGCCACTTGTGTGTCGACCAACCCCCAGCAGGAGAACGACGGACCGGCGGTTCCGTTGAGGCACGAACGGTCGGCCAACTCGGTTTCCATTGACTGACGATCCTCTAATTCTGCGGCCGCCGCTGACGTGCCGCGCACCCGCACGGTGAGTGGTCTGAGCTTAGCCCACGCACAGCAGGTCTTCCAATGAATTATGAGCAATGTACGCAAACGGATAGACATATGTTGTGCTTTTGCGTAAATGGAACACCAATCATTGCGCAGCTATCTACATATAGCGATGCGGGGATGGCACCGGCGCCTTTTCGGCGATCGTGTGCTGCCGCTCAAGCGCGTTTTTGCTGACGCGCCGGTCATTTTTTTCCGCAGCTGGCGCAATCGTCGCAAAATCGCAAGTGTGCTGGTGGGCGGTGAGCCGGCAACGACCCCCAACGGGTCAAATCCGGCCCGGCCAGCGCGCTGCAAGCCTTGCAGGTGGCAATAACGCTTGCGGCCCCGCGGTGTACAATGAACGGATTGGGTTTCCATTGAGGTGTCGCAATGAAGAAGATGGTCGTGCTGTCGGCTTTGTTCGTGCTGGGCGGGGTAGCCCGAGCCCAGGACACGGTTGATTTCGCCAAGCAAATCCGCCCGATATTTGCCGGCACTTGCTACAAGTGTCACGATGGCAAGAAACAGAAAGGCAAGCTCCGGCTCGACAGCGTGGCTTCGATCCAGAAAGGCGGCAAAGACGGGAAAATCCTCACGCCGGGCGATCCCGCCAAGAGCGATCTCTTCCGGCGCATCACTCTGGCCAAAGACGATGACGACGTGATGCCCCCGGAAGGCGATCTGCTGCCCAAGGAGAAGACCGAGCTGATCAAGAAGTGGATCGTTCAGGGCGCGTCATTCGGGAACTGGAAATCGGATGACGGAACTGCAACCAGCGATGCAGCGGCGCCGCAAGATGCGCCGCCGGCAGAGCCACAGCTTCCCAAGGTTGCCGCGGCCGATGCGGGTGCGATCGGGAAAATCCGCCAGAGCGGTGCGCTTGCGATGCCTCTGGCCCAGGATACCAACCTGGTCGAGGTGGACCTCAACCTGGTCGGCGACCGTGTGCAGGATTCGCAGTTGGACTTGCTGACGCCGCTGGACGAGCAACTCGCGGTGCTCAACCTCGGTCGGACGAAAGTGACCGATGACGGGCTCAAATCTCTGGAGGGCCTGAAGAACCTGCGGAAGCTTCATCTGGAAAACACCCGGATTGGCGACGCGGGGCTCGCGCACCTCAAGAACCTCAGTTCACTGGAATACCTCAATCTGTATGGCACGCAGGTCACTGATTCAGGGCTTTCGGAACTGGAGGGGCTCAAGCACCTCAAATCGCTATACCTCTGGCAGACCAAGGTCACGCCCGAGGGCGTGGAGAAGCTGAAGAAGGCCCTTCCGGGATGCGAGATCAACACCGGCTGGGAGCAACCCGCGGACGCAACGAAGTCGGAGAAGACCGACGCCAAGTCGGACGTGAAATGAATCAGGCGCGCCGTTCGGCCGCCACTTGCGGTTTCGCGGTCGCCGCGCAGTCCTCGCGAAACCGCAAGCGCGAGGACGGCCCACGATAATCGGTTCGTTTGCGTAGTCAGTGCACCTGGACCCCGTGCATCACCGCAATCCAGTACGCTCGCGCCGGCGCTGCCTGATCGATCAAACGAACCAGCCTGTCCAGGGGAGGCGGGCTGCGGTCCCAATCCTGCGGATACCACCCGTTCTGATTGCGATGTTCGTGGAGCGACGTCAGACAGCGCCCGATGACCTGCCGCCAGTGATCGTTGTGATCAATCTCATATAACTCGAGGAATGCCTCGACGAGCTTCACTCCCAGTTTTCCTGCGCCGCCGATAATTCCGTCGGAGCTTCGCACGAAACGTTTCTCGGAGGCTTGCGCCACGCGTTCGGCTTCATCGAGATATTTCTGGTCCTTGGTCACCAGATAGAGCATGCAGGCGGCCCGGATCAGGGTCCCGCTGTTGTAGGGAAGTTTCATTCTGGCCGGCCTGCCGGTGGAGACGCTGATCGAATCGTAGATCAGGCCATCGGCATCATCCTGGAGGTGCGTTCGCTGCCAGTCATAAAGGCGCTTGGCGGTGGCCAGGTATTTCTCGTCGCCGGTGAGCTGATGGAGTTTCAGCGCCGCGATCATCGCCGGGCCGCTGGAGCAGGCGTTCTTCGATGTGGGCCTGTCCTCGTGCCAGTAAATGCCGCCGGAGAGCGTTTTGTCGTCCTCGCCGCTCATGGCAAAGTTGTAGGCGTCCATGGCGAACGCCAGGTCCTGCGGGTCTTTGGTCAGCTCATACGTTTCCAGCAGCGACAAGCAGATCCAGGCGTTGTCGTCGTAATAGCGGTCGGGCTTTTTGGGCGGCGGATTCACGTCAAAGCCGGGCCGATCGTGGTTTGTCGTGCGGTATGACCGCAGCGCGACCGCATACCCCCTGACCTGCGGCAGGTAGGTCTGGGGATCGAGTTTCGCAGCGGCATTCAGTGCGCCGAGTTGGATGCTCGCGTCCCAGATCCAGGAGGGCGACGGCTTCTTGCCGTTGTTCACCTCCTCGGCATAAAGGGAACGGTCGGGCATGTAGAAGGCCTGGCGAATCGCCGAGAGGGATTCGGTTCCCCATCTCTGGAATTGTGCTTGTTCCGCCGGTGCGGGGGCGACCGCCAATCCAGCCACCAGGATTGAGAAATGGAGAAATATCGGCTTCATGAATCGCTCCAGGGAAGGTGCATATCGTAGCAGAATGCGCCACCGGTCGCGCCGTGCGGGTGCCGATGATACCATTGGCACGAGCGGCGGTTGCTGCGCGGACAATTTTGCGGCTTGATGCGCCGCGGCGTTTGGGCAAAATAGCCGCCCTGCCCCGCCGGTCGGGGTCGCCAGAACCGCCGAGAAAGAATGGAGTGAGCTACAGTCATGGGAGACGCCGCTGTCGCGCCGACGATCCGAACCTTTCAGGTTTTTCCCGATGTTCCGACCCAGCTGGCCCCCCTGCTGGAGTTGGCGCATAACCTCTGGTGGGTCTGGAACCCGGACGCCGTCGAGTTGTTTCGCCGGCTGGACCGGAACCTCTGGGAATCGGTTTATCACAATCCCGTGAAGCTATTGGGCGTGCTGCCGCAGGAGAAGCTGGCCGCGGCGGCGGAGGACGACGGATACCTCGCCCACCTTCACCGGGTCTACGAGGACTTCAAAGAGCATCTTTCCCGGCCCGGGTGGTTCAAGGAAACCCATCCAGACAAACAGGGAATGCTGGTCGCCTACTTCTCGGCGGAGTTCGGCCTGCACGAGTGCTTGCCGATCTACTCGGGCGGCCTGGGCATTCTCGCGGGCGATCACCTCAAAAGCGCAAGTGAGCTGGCTTTGCCTCTGGTGGGAGTCGGGCTGCTCTATCGCAACGGGTACTTCCGCCAATACCTTTCCGCCGACGGTTGGCAGCAGGAAGCGTACCCGGAACAAGACTTCTACAACCTGCCGCTGGAGCAGATGCGTTACACGGACGGCTCGCCGGTGCATGTGCGGGTCGACGTCCCCGAAAATGCGGTGTTCTGCAAGGTCTGGCGGGCGAACGTCGGGCGGATTCCGCTCTATCTGCTCGACACCAACGTGCAGGAAAACGCCCCATCCGACCGCGACATCACCGCCAAGCTGTACGGCGCCGGCACCGAGCTGCGGATCAAGCAGGAGATCGTCCTCGGCATCGGCGGCGTGAGGGCTCTGGCCGCCCTCAACATCGAGCCGACCGTTTTCCATATGAACGAAGGCCACAGCGCGTTTTTGGCGCTGGAGCGCATCCGCACGATCCTGGAAGGTTCACCCCTCAGCTTCGACGAAGCGCGCCAGGACGTGATGGCGACCAACGTCTTCACGACGCACACTCCGGTCCCGGCGGGAATCGACACGTTCTCGCCCGAAGCCATGCTCCGGTACTTCCGCCCCATGATTCCGAGCCTCAAGCTCGACGAGGAAGGGTTCCTCGCTTTGGGCCGCGAGGACGTGTCGAACAAGAAGCAGGGATTTTCGATGGCGCTGCTGGCCATCCGGCTTGCCGACGGCGTCAACGGGGTCAGCAAGCTGCACGGCGAAGTCTCGCGCAAAATGTGGCACAACATCTGGCCGCAGGTGCCTCCGGATGAAGTGCCGATCAAGTCGATCACCAACGGCATTCACACGCGCACCTGGCTGGCGGCCGATCTTGCCTTCACGCTGGACCGCTATCTGTCCGGCGAATGGATGAGCGATCCCTCCGACCAGAGCGTCTGGGAGGGGATTCTTCAGGTTCCGGATGAAGAGCTGTGGCGGGCGCACGAGCGTTGCCGGGCGCGGCTGGTTTCGTGGGCACGGCAGACGCTGCGCGACCAGCTCAGCCGCCGCGGCGCGGCTTATGACGACCTGGCCACCGCCGATCAGGTCCTGGACCCGGATGCCCTGACGATCGGCTTTGCCCGCAGGTTTGCCACTTACAAGCGCGGCACGCTTCTCTTGCGCGACGTCGATCGCCTGAAGCGACTCCTCGAGGACACCAAGCATCCCATCCAGTTCATCTTCGCCGGCAAGGCACATCCCGCCGACAACGAAGGCAAGGAGCTGATCAAGCAGATCGTGAATTTCGCCCGTGATCCGGCCGTGCGGCGGAAGGTCGTCTTCCTGGAAAACTACGACATGAACGTCGCGCGATACATGGTGCAGGGCGTGGACGTGTGGCTGAACACGCCCCGGCGTCCGTACGAGGCATCAGGCACGAGCGGCATGAAGGCCGCCGCCAACGGCGTGCTCAATTGCTCGATTCTCGACGGCTGGTGGGTCGAGGGCTATTCCCCCGAAGTCGGCTGGGCCATCGGGCACGGTGAAAGCTACGCCGATCCCGGCTTCCAGGATCACGTCGAAAGCCAGGCGCTTTACGACATCCTGGAGAAGCAGATCATTCCGCTGTTCTACAACCGCACGATCGACAACCTCCCGCGCGAGTGGATCACGCGGATGAAAAACTGCATGCGCAAGCTTGCCCCAGTCTTCAACACGAACCGCATGGTGCGCGATTACACGCAGATGTTTTACGTTCCGGCGTTCGATCGCGGCCGCGTTTTATCGTCCGACGGCCTGGCCCGGGCCGTGGCGCTGGCCCACGCGAAGGATTCGATGCGGCATCGCTGGAACGGCATCCGCATCGTCGGCGTCCACACGAGCGGGAATGGCCATTTCAAGGTCGGCGAGACGATGCAGGTCGAAGCGATGGTCGACCTGCCGGGAGTCGATCCATCCGAACTGGCGGTCGAGCTGTATACCGGGCCGGTGAGCGCCCAGGGCGAGATCGAGCAGCCGCAATCGCTGCGGATGACCCACGCCCGGGCGATGGCGCCGGACCGCCACGTGTTCGTCGGCCAGATCGCCTGCCGCACCAGCGGCCGCCAGGGCTTCGCCATCCGGATTCTGCCGGGTTACAAGGACCTGGCAACGCCGTTCGAGCCGGGGTTGATTATTTGGAATTGAATCGCATCCAACCGACTCATCTCGCGCTTGACTGAGGCGCGGTAGAGGATCGTGAAGCTCATGCCAGACCCAGTTCCTTGCGGAGTTGGGAATATGGGCGTGTTACTTCGGGGCGGCGGCGTCTGGCTTCGGCAATGTCGCCGCGGTTTTGCGCGGACGATCGACCGGCTTTTCGCGTCGGGCGAGCTTGGGCGGCTTTGGCCTTCAGCTCCTGGTAATCCTTCTCGCGCAGAAGAACAAATCGCTCGCGCCCCAGCTTCACGGTTTGAACGGTCATGTATTTAGGGTAGCACAGCGACGATTCTCTCGCGACCATGTGCCGAACGACAACCGAACGACAACCGGCTCAAGAGCTATGAACCTACGCCAGGGGAGCGGCCGGGGTCGGCACCTACCGACGCTCCTCGATCAGAGACTCCGACAACGGCTTACCCTCGACGCGCACTGGAACCGGAATCGGTCTCTGCCGTGGCTGTCGCTTGCGGCCAAATTGACTGACCAGGCCCATTTCCCGCAACTTTTGCTCGAATGCCCCCTCCGGCGACTGCATCGCGCCCTCGATCGCGCGGCGGATCTCCGCTCGCTCCGCGGGCGTTAACGCCTCAATCTGCCGCATCAGTTGTTGCAAGTCCGTCGCCATGTCGCTCCGTCTCTCCATATATCGTCCGGAGTCGCTGTCCGCACTGGGATGAATTAAGGGACTGAATCCTGCTCTTTGGTGCGTCTCGGCGGACTGAGTGGCAGCGTGACGATGAAGCAGGTTCCGTTGCCGGGCTCGGATTCGAGGGCGATTTTGCCGCCGTGCTCGCGGATGATGCCGTGGGTGATGCTCAGACCCAGGCCCGTGCCCTGGCCCTGGGGCTTGGTGGTAAAAAAGGGGTCGAAGATTTTCTCGCGGATTTCCGCAGGGATCCCGGTGCCAGTGTCGGCGACGCGGATTTCCACGCTGCCATCCCGGGCCGCGGTTGAAATCGTGACCGCCCCGCTGGTTCCGCAGGCGTCGATGGCGTTGGCCACCAGGTTCATGACCACCTGATTGATCTTTCCCGGATTACAGGTGATCGAGGGGATGGAGCCGAGCTGAGTGCGCAACTCGACGCCGCTTCGCTTGGCGCGGCCATGCAGGATGTTGAGGGTCGATTCGATGCCGGCGTTGAGGTCGACGCCGCTCTGGGTATCGCCCACCGCCTCCTGCCGGGCAAAATCGCGCAGGTCGGCGACAATCCGCTGAATTCGCGACAGCCCCTCGCGCGACCGGCTCAACAGCTCGGGCAGGTTGGAAAGCACATAAGGCAGGTCGATCTGCCCGGCCAGTTCCTTGATCTGCCGCATCGTTTCGGGCGCCCGCTCGTCGATCACGGCGTCCGCCGAGCGATAGAGTTCCAGCAAATCGCGAAGCGGCCCGAACTCGCGCTTCATCACCGCAACGTTGTTGCTCACGAACGCCAGCGGGTTGTTGATCTCATGGGCGACGCCCGCGACCAGCTGGCCCAATGCCGCCAGCTTCTCGCTCTGAATCATCTGGATCTGCACCTTCTTGAGCGCTTCGTGCGCCTCGCGCTCGGAGCGGGCCAACTCCTGAAGACGGATGTTCTGCTCGCGAAGCTGCTCATCGGCGCGCTTGCGCTCGGTGATGTCCTCGGAGATGCCCAGCAGGTAGAGCGGCTTGCCGGTCTCGTCGAGGATCGGGATTTTCTTGGTGTGCAGATATCGCACGCCCTTGGGCGTATCCAGCGGTTCCTCCGGGATGTCGAGCATCTGTCCGCTTTCCAGAACGGCGCGGTCCTTGGCCGTGAAAAAATCGGCTTCTTCCTTGGGAAAGAAGTCGTGGTCATTCTTGCCCAGCAGCTCTGCCTGCGAATGGCCGATCATTTCCTGACCGGTTTTGTTCTGGAGGATGAAACGGAGGTTAGTCGCGTCTTTGACGAAGACCATGTTGGGGATGTTCTCGACGATCGAGTCGAGAAACTGCTGCATCTTGCGCGACTCGTCCTCGGCCCGGCGGCGGCGGGTCACGTCACGGGCGGTGGCGTAGATGAGCTGGCGGTCGGCCACCGCCGCCGCGTTCCACAGCAGCCATTTGTAGGAGCCATCCTTGCACAAATACCGGCTTTCAAACGCCGCCGTCTCCTCGCCCCGGATCAGCTTCTCTGTCTCAGAGCGCGTCGATTCGCGGTCATCGGCA
>DATHPP010000064.1:0-15437 GCA_035483795.1 Tepidisphaeraceae bacterium
GAACGCACGCGTCAGCGGTTGCGGCGGGAGCACGCCCAATGGGTGTACTTCGACCGCAACCTGCAGGTGTTCGAGCCCCGACACGCCTATCTCCTGAAGCCCATGCAGCGGTTCCACTGGACCGAAAGCCAGGCGATGTCGGATGCTGCCGAAATCATTTCGAAGACGATGAGTAACCGGGGGGCATCCCGTTGATTGAACCGAAGGCGCCAGCCCGTGGGCCCCGGTCTGAGAACGCGCACGACTACCGGCGTGCCTTTCTAAGCCGCGTCCACGAAGTGCTCGAAGGGGGTTACCGCCGGCTGGACCCGGCCCGTTACGCAACCGAGGAGGAGCCCGCAATCACCGGCGAGCTGAGACGGGAAATGAAGGCCTACCTGCGCGAGGCCGCCGCGCCGCCCTGGGCGGATAACTTCTTCGTGCAGGAGGAGGAGCCGGTCAACGACGGCGTACGCAAGGGAAAATCCCGGAGTCGCGTGGACATCGGGGTGGAGTGCTCGACGCCGCGCCCCGGCGCGAGTTTTTCGTTTGAGGCCAAACGGCTTGCCCGCGGTTATGCCGTCGGAAAATATCTCGGCCTCGAGGGACTGGGCTGCATCCTTTGCGGGCAATACGCGCGAGAGGATGATGACGCAGGAATGATCGGCTACGTCCAGGACGACCACCCCGTGTACTGGGCGCAGCAAATCGAGAAATCGATTCGGCAAGACCGAGCGGCGTATGAGGTTCTCGGTGACCAGTGGTGGCGGGCCCACGCGTTTGAGAACGGGCCGACGCACGTCTATGCCTCTACTCATGGGCGGTCATCCGTCGGCCATCCGGTTACCGTCTACCATTCTCTCTTGCTCTTCCGGCCCCGCGCGACATAACGGGGCGGCTGGCGTCTCTGCGCCGCTCAGACAGCAGGCTCGCGATCACAGCGCACGCGGGAACCTGCCGGGCACGCAGTGGTGGGCGCCAGCTTGTCTCGGCACGAGGAATACTCCATGGCCAAACGCGATCCCGCCAAGACCGCACGGAACAAGGAGGCTGCCGCCCTCGATGAACGACTGGCGGCCCTGCTCCCCGACACGCTTAACGGCACTGGCTGCGGCAACGTCCATCAGTTGAATGCCAAGATCGGCGGCAAGTACCAGCAGCTCATGAACATCAAGGAGCGATGCATCACCACCTGCGACGAGTTCATCTCGCTCTACATGGACGCATTAGCCCGGGAGATTCGAAGCACGCCGCCGTACATCCGTCACTCATCGGCCTTCTATCGGCTTGCCAAATGGTATCAGGACGAGCCAGCCTTCCAGCGCTACATGGAGCTGTTCCTCCAGCGCACCTTCCTAAGGCATTTCGACGAGATCGCGCGCGTGAAGCCGCCCGCTGCCGCCGCCTCGTTCTGGATCGGCCAGAATAACGCGGACTACGGCCTGCTGATCACCCCGCGCTTCAACGAGCGCCTCAAGGATTGGGAGAATGACAAGAGCGAAATCCGGCGATTCAAACCGGACTACTACACGATTGGGCACATCCTGGAGGCAGGCTTAGTCATTCCTGGCAAGTACCGCCGCCGAAAGTTCGATGACGTCGACGATTACCTCGGCTTCTTTCAGGACATCCTCGTCCGCAATGCCGGGTCAAAGCACCAAGACGAGGTTGCTAAGCATTACGCGCAGTTCGTCCGAGGCCGAACGACCGGACAAGGTGCCGCTTCTCATCCCTGAGCTACGCTATCGCGGTCGGGACAAGCAACACAAACATCGACTCGACTTCTGCGTGATCGACCCGTATTCACTCCGCAAGATCGGTTTCGAGCTCTCGCCGTGGTCGAGCCATGGCCAGCTTACAGGAACCAAAACCAAGACCGTCAAAGCAGTCAACGCAGAGGCAAGGGCCAATTTCGAACGCGAGGTCAAGAAGCTCACGGCCTACTTCATCGATTACGAGATTCACATTACCATCTTCACCGACGATGACCTCGCCGACCCGGAGGAGCTGTTCAACACGATCGCGCGGTACCTTCGGCCTGACCGCCGTCCACACCAGCTTTTAATTCACTCCAGGCAGCAACTTTTGCAAATGGACTTGGACGCCGAAGTCGAAGAAGCTTGCGACAACGAAGACGAGTAAACCTAAATCCTGATCCGCTCAATCTCGTCGAGCGTTATCTCATCGCTGGTGCGGTTGTACCGCTTCGTAGTCCGCGGCGACTCATGCGCAGCGATCGACTGCGACTTTTCGATCGTTCCCCCGTTTTCCAAGTACGCGGTGATGCCCGTAGCCCTAAACGAATGGCAACAGATCCGCGCCGGCCCGCTTTCCGCGCCCGCCGCTTCACCACGGCCAACCGGGGAGCGGGTCGGTGCCCTGCTGGTCGGCTACTACGACCACGATGGCCGGCTTCGATATGCCGGCGGGGTCGGGACCGGGTTCAACGCCGCACTGCATGCGTCGCTCACCCGGCAAGTGACAGCCGGGACGATCGCGACCAGCCCGTTTGCCGACCGAGTTCCCAAGAAGGACGCGATTTTCGTCTCACCCGATCTGGTCGCGGAGGTGGAGTACCGGCGCTGGCCAGCTGGCGCGCAGGTCCAGCAGGCAGCGTTCAAAGGCTTGCGCGACGACAAACCGGCCAGAGAAGTCGTGAGGGAAAGACGCGGAGCTTGACTGGGCTGTAGCGCAACGGGAATCTCCGCGACATGAAGTTCCCCCTGGCTTTGGTGCTGATCCTGCTGTTTCCGGTCACGCTTCTTGCCTGGGGCGGCGACGGGCATCAGATCGTCTGCCTCATCGCAGAACGGCTCAGCCCTGCCGCCAAAGACGGCATTCGTGAACTGCTCGGTCGAGAGCACATCTCCGACGCGGTCGTCGCAAGCTGGGCCGACAACGTTCGCCGGGACCGGCCCGCAACCGGCCCCTGGCACTATGTCGACATCCCCGTTGATGCTGCGGCGTTTGATGAGCAGCGCGACGGCAAAGACCACAACAACGTCATTGACAAGATCAACGATTTTGCCCGCGTGCTGGCCGACCGTAACGCCTCCAAGGCCGAACGCAGAGATGCGCTGAAATTTCTGGTGCATTTCGTGGGCGACATTCATCAGCCGCTCCATTGCGCCGAACGCGATCACGACAAGGGCGGCAACGGGCGGCTGGTGTTCTTTCTCGATCAGCCGCGGGCGGTCAACCTGCACTTCGTCTGGGATACTTCGATCCTGCTGCACCGCACGACGCCGATCCTGCAATACGCGATGGCCCTGAACGACAGAATCAGCCCGGAGCAAGCCGTGCGGTGGGCCAGGGGGACGGCCCAGGATTGGGCCAACGAAAGCCACGACGTGGCTCGGACAGTCGTGTACGGAGGCGTTCCCGCTCACGGACCACCACCGAAGCTCGATCAAGCGTATGTCGACCGAGCGGCGGATATCGTCGACGAGCAGCTGGAGAAAGGTGGGGTCAGGCTGGGCGTATTGCTGAACCGGTGCTTTGCCGGCGCTGCATCCACCGCGGTGGCACAGTCACGGCCCAGCGAGCTAGCAAGCCGGCCGGTCACAGTTGACCTCAAAGACCCGGCCTCGCTCAAAGCGGCAATGGGATCTGAGGTGATCGTCTCCGGCACCGTCGCCAGCGCCCAGTGGAGCAGAACCGGTAGCGTCATGCGAATCGAGTTTGTCGACGCGGACAAGAGCCGGTTTTACGCGGTCATCTTCCCGCCGCAGGGTCCGGCATTCGACCAAAAGTACGGGGGCGACGTCGCCAAGGCGCTGGGCGGCTCAGAGGTTCGGATCACGGGAGAGCTGCAACTTTATCGGGGACGCCCTGAGATTGTTATCAATCGTCTGGACCAACTTGAAGTGATGAACGAGAAATGAAGCCCTAGCTGGCCGTCTCGTGGTGCTGCCCGCACTTGCCCGTCACGTCTGACAAGAGGGGGATCAACACCGGCATCATTATTGTGGGCCCCACCGACGCCGGTGCCGGAGCCGGAGCAGATCCGACGGCGAGACCCAGGCGGCCGCCGCCGGTGCCGGTCGATCCGGAGGTTTGAAATGCCTGAAGTGCCGGAGCCGGAAATCACCAAATGGACGGCAATTGCTAAATTGTTTTGCTCATCGGCGAAAAGCAGTGGAAAAGCGGCCTGGCGCGACCGTGATCGGGCTTTATTCCGAATCATCATTGAGCAAAGAACTCAAATCCGGAGCCCGCCGGCCCTATTGCCAGCCGCAATCGTGCTATGGTCGTCGAGTGTTCATTAACCCTGATGCGTCTTTTCTTATGGAGAATGATTCATGTCCACAGCCACCTCAACCTCGAACCCCAGCCCCAATTCCAAGGTCGCCTCGCCCGAAACCAAGTCGCAGACGGCGGTCGCAAGCGCTGCAACCGATGCCACAAAGTCCCAGCCCGCGGACAACAGCGGAGCCGTGCTCGCCGCCGTCCATCCCAAAGCGGAAGGCCTACAGTCGTTGCTCAAGGAACTCGCATCCCCCGATTCGGCGCGACGCGCCGCGGCTGCCACGGCATTGGGTCGCTTGGCGGATGTCGCGGCGCTGCCGGCACTGATCGTCGCCCTCCGGGACGCCGACGCGGATGTGGCTCGCGAGGCCGCCCTTTCCCTGGGCTCATTCAGCAGTGCCGCGGTTGTCGAGCCGTTAATCGAGGTTCTGGATAACCGCGACGGGTACTTCCACAGCGTGGTGCGCGCCGCCGCAACCCACAGTCTCGGCCAGTTGCGCGATCTGCGCGCCGTCGTGCCGTTACTGAACGCCATCAATGACCCGATCGCCGAAACTAGCGCCGAAGCCATCCGCGCCCTGGCCTTGTTGCCCGATCCCCGGATCGTCCCGGCTCTTCTGGAAGTCGTTCGCAACGAGCACGGCTTCTTCCTGGGCACCGCGCGCCGCGCCGCCATCCTGGGTCTGGCGCAAATCGGCGGCGAGCAAGCCGCCTGCGAACTCCGCTTCGTCTCCACGAATCAATGGGAGCACGCGGCGATCCGCGCGACCGCCATTGATGCAATCCGCGAAGTCTCGACCTCGACCGCCGGTGCCTGAATTGAGCCACCGTTCGCCGGGTGGCCTGTGACCTGCCGGAGCCGAGTGACGACATCGATTCGTTCTCGCCGGCGATCACTCATCCGGCGCCGGGGTGATGTCTCCAAACTCTGCGGCGTTTAGGGCGAGATATGTGAAACGGCTTTTCTAATCCGTTTGATGAGATCGGTGATCTCATTCTTCACCGGCTTTGCTTCAGCTAAGTTGGTTTCGATCTTGGCCAGGCCGAGACAGATGGCGGCGCTGTGGCACGAGCGAAACGATCTGCTCACCAGCTTTGCGATCTCGATCTCCGGATCGACTTTGCAGGCCCGACAGATCGCCACCCAGTTCACCAGGTCGATCCGCCGCTGGCCGGTTTCGATTCGTCCGACAAAGTTCTGCTGCCGCCCTACCGCCTGGGTCAGCCGCCGTGGGCCATGCCAGCACCGCGGCGCAGCTCGACCACGGCGGCGGCCAGCGGGGTGCCGCCCTTGAACAGGTGAGTCGGCAGAGCCACGGCTGATTGCGTTAGCAGCCGCGGCGCAAAATTAAGAAAGGCCGCGGATTTGGCACCCATCCTCGCCGGCTGTACGACGCTATTACCTGGGCGGCGGATTGAATCGGCCCTCAGACAAATCGGGGCGAGACTTGAGATCCTGGATCGTCAGCAGGATGCGTTCGCTTTCCTTCACGGTGTCATGGTAGTGGAAGGCGTACGCGACACCCAAACCAACGACCAGACCGACAGCCACCACACCCCCGGACAGAACAATGCTGCCGAAGGCTGCCCCACCACCGCCCGTTGCTACAGATCCGCCCCCGAGCCACGCGAACGATGCGCTGGTCGCGGCCGCGCCAGACAGAGTCGAGATCGCCGTGCCGGTGGAAGCGGTGCCAAGGGCGGCTACAAGCGTCATAGTTCCGGCAAACGCAATTGTACTTGCCGATCCCGCAATCACGCCGGTGAGCGCGGCACGGCGGGCAGACTGAGCATCCATCCATCCCCATTCGTAGGCAACGATCGCATAGGCCACCGACGAGACTCCCGCACCGACCATTCCTCCGGTGGCGTTGGTGAAAATGGACGTCGTGGGAAGTCCCAATGCCCCGGCAGCGCTTCTGGCAAACTGGTACAGGACGGCGTTGCGGGTGCCAAGCAGGACGACGCCCTCGCCGGTTGCAACGCCGATGGTTGTCGATCCGAACGCCATGGCCGCAGAGCCGGCAAGCAGCCCCGGCTCCGCCCGTAGCTGGCCGGTCGTGAACCATTCAGATGCAACGTTAATCAGCGGGTCGACAGCGGCGGCAAAAACTCCGGCTGCCACGGCGGGAGCTGCGAAATGATCGACACCTCCGAGTAGCAAACCGCGCTGGCCGGCCGCCTCAGGTTCCAGCGAGACGGCGGCTGCCAGTGCCATCGCGTCTTCATCCGAAAAGTGAGGCATCTTTCGTTGAAGCACGCGAACCATCTCTTGCTGGAGGTTCAAGTCTGCCCGGATACCCTCGCGTCCCGTCAAGGAAATCGTGAACCGCCCGGTGACAGGCAACTGCGAGAGCCGCTGCGCACCAGTTTCGAGCACTGCGGTGTCATGCACCAAAACCAGCAGGTGTTTGCCGGCGGGCTTCACCTCAAAAACACGGGGGTGATATGAGATTCGGCCCTCGGCGGCGCCGTTGAGCAGGGTTGCGAGCTTGACGGCCTGCGATCGCACGTCCCGGGGCGCTGCCCCGTCGACGTCAATTTTCCAGGGCCCGTTGCGATCCCGCCACGCTCTGGCGGTCCGCCCACCGGGCAGCGGGATATCAAGCTGGTTGTGCGGCGACAGCATGCGCCCTGCAGCTTCAAAGGTGACCCGGCCGGCGTCTACCTCCTCCGCGACCTCGCTGTACCGCCCTGCAAGCGCTCTGAGCCTGCTTCTCCGCCAAGGGCCGCCCATCTGCACGCCATCCGCGGTCATTCCCAACCGGCTGGTGTTGTACTTGGTTTCGGCCACCATGATCTGACGGGGATCACCACGGGCGTCGAACCTGACCAATATCCCGTCAATTCCCTGCGATCCGAGCCGCGGCCGGATCATGTGCCAATTGCCACTCCCCTGGAGCTGCCGCAAAAGGGTCTCATTCACCAGACGCTCGGAAACGTCACCCCGAAGCAGGTTCGGTGTGATCAGTGAGCGGGCCAAGGCAACGTCTGCCTTCGCGAGTGCTGCGCCGGTAGCCGACATCGATCCGGTGAGGGCTGATCCGAGGTTCGGCGCATGGCGGCTCGTGGGGCCAAGCGGCTGGGTAGCCCGGACGGCTACGGCCGTTGAGGGTCCGGGCTTTGCCCACAAGGTTTGCAGCGGAATCGGTCCGACAAGGATTTGCCCAAAAGCGGCCAGCGTCGCGACCCAGCCTGTCCTTCTCATCCAGCGCTGCTTCATAATCATCCTCGTCCGCCGACATTGAGCGCCAGGTCGATCAGAACTTGTCCAGGCCCCATTTCTGCTGCTGAGTTTTACGCCACATTTCCACCTGCACCGGCGGGTCCATGTTGGGGAACAGCTTGTTCAGCACGTCACCGTGGAGGCGACCGACTTCGGGGCTCAGAAGACCGGGATCGACCTCATACAGTTTGTCTTGGTCGTAGATCTCTTTCGCGTTCGTGGCGCTGGTATAGACGTGTAAATGATCCCAGTGTTTGAACGCCACCTCGCACTTATCCAACGCCCACTTCTGGTAGGCGTTGTACTGCGCCTTGCGGTGGTCACGGGTCGCGTTGGCGAGGGCCTCGATAATCCCGTCGGCCTCAGCACGGCCTGCCGGCGCCGTGATCCTCGGGTACAGATTGTTTATCTCCTTGATCTGCCGCTCCAGGATCCGACACGCCTCTTCCTGCTTGTCGCACTCGGCAGCCGACGCCAGGGCCGATGCCGATGCCGTTTTCATCTGATCAAGTACGGGTCTTGAGCGAGCTGCGGCAACCGTGGCCGACAAGCTGGAGATTCTGGCCGGATACGCCGTGATTTTGTCCGTCAACGGACGTGGCAAACCCGTGAAGTCCTCGCCCCAGAACTGAAGCAGGGCATTGTCTGCGGCTTGAAGGATAGAGACGGCCGTGTCCGACGCCAGATCAACCGAACCGCTGTCGAGTTTCCGAAGGCAGGCGTCGACGTAATCACATCGGGCCTTGATTCGCTGAATCGAGCTCCAGCGGTCCAATTCGGCCTGCAATTGCGTCTGGAGCGCGGCGTCATCGGGGCCTGCTTCATCATCATCTGCAAGATCTGTGGCCAGCGCGCGAAGAGATTCAACATGGGCAGCAATCTTGTTCGCGTCCGTCCACGTGGCGGAATCGACCACTTTCAGCTTGCTGAACTCATCGCCGTAATCTCGCCCGTGCGTGGGAATCGTCGCCGCCGGCGACGCTGTCCGTGTCGCCGGGCGACCGCCGAGCGACTTTTGGAACGTCTCGGAAAGGCGGTCCAGCAGGTTGAGCGTCGATTCAACTCGTTCGGCCGGCTGCTGATAAACGGCCAGTTCCACCACATTCCTGGCGCGCTCTAAGTCGGCCGGGGTCACGTCACCGGCGCTCAGCACCGCCTCGGCATAGGCGGTGAGGTATTCGGGGTTTGATGGATCCTGATTGACCGCATTCAGAAGCAGCAATCGCGACAGCTTCTCGTCGCTTCCCGCGATCGTCTTTGCACGATCGAATGCTCCGGCGGCATTGCGTCGACGTTGCTCGGCATCCCCCGACGCTGATGACTGCTGCAATCGCTCCGACGCGGCTTCGACTCTGCGGGAAGAAGCGGTGATTGCCCGTGCCTCGACCAGCGAGCACACGAGCACGGCGCCGCTCGCGAGGAACATTAGAACACTGATCGTGACCAGAACCCCAGCTCGCACGTTCGTCGAAGGGTTGTTCTGCGGTTTCATCGGCAGTGGTGCCGACCGGCAAGGTCGGTCCCAAAGAGTCATTCAGGGTCACCGGCACCATACCTCCGCAAAGACGTGATTTCAATATGGATTCTTTGAGACTGTTTCAGGTGTCCTTGGCCCTCCGTAGCTTGCCCCGCCGAAGGGTGAAGCAGTGGCGAACCTCAAAAAGACATTCGGGCAGAGGCTCCGGGAGCTACGCGACGCCAAAGGGCTGACGCAGGAAGAGCTCGGGCGTCAGGTCGGCATCGATTACAAGCATCTGGGGGCCATCGAACGCGGCATCAAAGCCCCGTCTTTTGAGGTCGTGGACAGGCTCGCCAGGGCGCTGCGGGTCGAGCACTACAAGCTGTTCCTGCCGGTCAACACCAGTTCGCACGATATCGAATCCGATCTGCAAGCCGTGATCGCGGACCTGGGTACAGAACGCCGGACCCGAATCCAGCGGTTCTTCCAGGAAGCGCTGCGGCTGATGCGTCGGCTGGACCAACACTGAGTTGTGATTTCGGCGCGTTCGCTGGCAGCCCGATGGCTTCAGAAGGATCAACAGAAACATCAGGCCGACCGGCGATCGGTAATGGCTAAAAAGAAGGGGCGATCTTGCGGCCCGCCCGTCCCGGTGTTTCAACTCGCCGTCGACATCCGGTCGAAATTGAGGTGATAGGTAACGGAGTTGCCCGGCGCGCCGGCACTCATCGCGAATCTGTGTCACTGACCGGTTGATCGCACTCGAAACGGTGCTCCGCGAGCACGATTTCATGGCCCAAGAATGCGCACGCTTCCGCGTACGCGTCTCCCAGATCGATCCACTCCGGATCGGCGACAGGCGAATAGCACCCGTCTTCGTGGCGGACCACGCCGCCGGTCGCGTCGACCGTGCGGACCAATTGGAGAAGAATCTTGCGGCCGCGGTCGCACTGGGGGATCTCCGTTGATTCTGGCTTTGTGATTGAGCTTGCCATAAGAGAAGCCTCCTCGTCGCTCCCGACGGTGTTGGCGTCGTTACATGCATTGTACGGGCAGACGGGAGCGAACGAGCCCGGCAACTAAACTTGCAGGAAGGGATGCCGAGGGCCATCGCAACCTGTTTGATGGCTAAAGCAAGGGCGCTGGATAAACGCCCTTCCTTCCATCCAATACCGATTCGCCGCCATGTATGGCACGTCACGCAGAAACGGCAACGGTTGATTCAACTTCTCCCTGAAACACCAGCCAGTTCTGCTCATACCGTCGCCGCAGCTGCGACACCCGCCCCGCCGTCAAACCGAACCGCCCCGCCACCGCCGATGTCGCTTCCCCACTGGCCAGGGCGCTGATGATCCTCTGGTCCCGCCGTGCAAAGCCCTCCAGCCACTGGGCAAAGTCGATGTGGAAGGCGGCCAGGTCCGCAGGCGGCACCCGCTTGGATTCGACCAGCGCCGCCTGCCACGCATCCCGCTTGTCCGGCGTGAGGCTGTGCAGACAGATCCGGTGCTTGCCCTGGGTGAGGGGACTGTGCAGATCACGGGAGTTCTGCCGGCAACCGACCATCCGGCCGCTGCGGACGCGCCTCACGGCAAAGTCGGCCAGGGACGATGGGCGCACGGCATGCAGCTTTCCCTGAGAGGCCAGACGCTGATAGGACAGACAGGCCGAGGCAATGGCCGCCTGGACGGCTTCCTCGCGGGGCTCGGGACGAAGGTGGCGGAAGCGGATTCTGGCGTGGGTTTGAATAGCGGGCAGGACAGCCAGGAAGTTGGCCTGCCAGGCAACGGGGTCAGAAGATACGGGAACAGCGCTCATGCGGGACGCTCCTTTAGGATGGACCGTCCCCCATGCGCGGGGCGAGATGAATGCGGTGGTTCGATCCAGGTGGGCCGACCGCCCTTGACGTCGGAGGGAAGAGACTATGGGGTAGACGAACTGCTCGGATTGCCCAAACCGTTCATATATCTTGACGCGTTTTGGGCCGGAATTTACGACCTGGGGGAGCCCTGCTCCTTGGCCCACTCTGATTACCGGAATCAATTACGCATTTTGACGGGCGGAGGAACTGATTCCTTAGATAGTTGCATTCGATGCCAGATTGGTAGCTTGTTTGTGCCACGCATCCCGATTATCTTCTCCGGTCAGTCAGGGGGACTTGGAACAACCGATGGCACGAGGGATTGATATCGCGGTACACGTTCGGAAGTTGGTGGAAGAGAAGCAAAAGCACGTCGAGGTTCTGGGTCACATCAACCAGACGCTCGATCAGATCAGCGGGATGCTCGGACAGAACGGCGGGCAAGCCGTCCGTCCCGCGGCGACCACGGTCACCGTCCCTTCGGCCGATGTTGCTGCTCGGCCAGCCAGGAAACGCAAACGCCGGAAGTTCGCCGTCAGCGGCAATGAGTTGATCTTGAACTTCGTCAAGCAGAACAAGCGCCCCACCACCAGAGAAATCAACACTCACTGGATCAGCGAAGGCCGGAGCGGCAAGGCCGACAACACCCTCTCGATACTCGTGAACGCCCGCAAGCTCAAGCGCACGCCATTGGGCGGCGGTGAGAAGGGAAGCCGGTATTCGCTGGCGTAGGCCACCGTAACCCATCAGACTGTAAAATGTGAACGGTGTGCGAGCCGATCTGCACGAAACGCCCCTATTCCAAGCTCTACTTCTTCACCCGCTCCATCACAACCATCACGAAATCCGTCCCCTTCGTCACAAATTCAACCGGCCGCACGTCGCGGCTGGGCTCGCAGGCACACAGTTTCAGCTTGTCGCCGTCGAGTTGGTAGATCCCCAGAGACGTTTGGCCGGTGCGCTCGTCCTCGTCTTCCTTGAGGACCTTCAAATCGATCTGGGCCGGCGACTTGGTGGCGTCGATCGTGAATGTGCCCTCAAGGATCGCCTTGTCGACCTTTTTGACGGTGAACTTATCGCCGTCGAAGATGAACTGGCAATGTTTCCCCTCATCGCTGGTGTCGGAATCGCCATGTAGTTCCTGTAGGAATTGCCAGGTTCCCTGGAGTTTCTGGCGATCCTGGGCGCCAGTGTCTTTGTGCTTATCCGCGGCGACCAGAACGGTGGACAACAGTGCGAGAAACAACGTTACTCTCATTCGAGCCTCCTTCGATATCAATGGTCAGTCGAGCGCTGCCCGCCTTCGGCCGGCAACACGCCCATGAGAGAGTCGCGGGCGGGGCGGTTTAATTGCATAACGCGCCCCGGTCGGCGGCGCCGCGTACCGTTCCATTTCTAATCGAAGCTCTGGGCGAGGGTCTTTGTTGAGCGGGTCCAATCCTCGCGTTGTCCCGCCAACTCCGCCGATTTTTGTTCTCGCCGATTTGCCGCAACGTTTTCCCAGCCGCGGCGTCCGTCGGGTAAGATGTCGCCGTGCGCCACCGCCTGTTCGCCGCCGCTTCCGCGATTTCGCTGCTGCTCTGCGTCGCCGTCGTTGCAGCGTGGTTTTTTCTTCCATATGCAAAAGGCACCAAATTCTACAGCTCGCACCATTGCTACGAAATCACCAGCTTCACGCGGGCATGGGGCATTGACGTTTGGGGTGGTGTCCGCACACCGGACGGAGGACTGAGGGCCGCTCCCGGCAAACAATGGGACACCGCCTGGGCCTATCCCATGTATCAGTTGCCACTGGGATTCTCATACGGCAAGTCACCGGCCGACGATCCGACAGCGGCAGGCTACTTCAGCCTTTTGATTCCGTCCTGGTCCCTGATCGTTCTGTTTTTGCTGCTTCCTTGCGCGTGGCTCTATCGCTGGTGGGTCCATCCAATCCGTCTGCCGGGCCAATGCCGTCGATGCGGTTATGATCTGACCGGGAACACGAGCGGAGTGTGCTCTGAGTGTGGAACGTCGCTGCCACTTAAGGGGGCCGCCGCGTGAAACGCCGGCTGTTCACCTTCGCCGCTGCCGGCTCGCTGCTACTTTGCACGGCCGTCCTGATCCTTTGGCCGGTGAGCCTCGGGCGGGAATCCTTCTGCGAGCACACAGCGTTTTCGAGCTACGGCAAGGACTGGTATTGGGTCAATTGGCAGATTTGGTCGGAAGACGGCTTTCTGCGGTGGGCCTCGACCTGGGTTGAAGTCAACACGCCAAACTTCGACAGCACCTGGGACGAGCAGCCGGGCCAGTGGACCTTGAAATCTCAACTTTTAGGCACCAGCGGTCCACAGATGGGCTTCCCGGCGAACCTGCGACCGCAATGGGACACCGCTACTGGCGTCTTCGGACCCACTCGTCCGGACGTGATCCGCTCCCGGTACGTCGGCATCATCATTCCCTACTGGTGTCTGCTGGCGGTCTCGCTGCCGCTGCCTGTGGTCTGGATATTCCGCCATCGTCGCCAGACCCATCGTCGCAAGCGATCCCTCTGCCTAACCTGTGGCTACGATTTGACCGGGAATGTGAGCGGCACCTGCCCGGAATGCGGCACGCCGGTCCCGAAGGCACCCGCCGACAAAAGCCCTTTTGGGAAGCAAGGCGGCGTAACTTGACGAATACGAAGTTCCCCATGAGAGTAGCCAGCTATGCCGGGGCCGTCGTACTATGTGCGGTGACCACAGCTTGTACTCCCGATTCGCGGGTGAACTATTCTTTTAAGGTCATCGACAGCGAAACCGCCCTACCGGCTCAAGGTGTAAGGGTCTCGGTTAATGGCTATGGGCATTATCACAATAACCGTCTATTTCCGGGTACTGAAGATGGTTCAGGCTCGCCTACTGATGCTAATGGCGTTACAACTGTCGTGGGTCTGATTGAAGACGACTGGACCTACTATATACATTTCCGGAAGGCCGAGTATCAGCCTACAGAGATAGTTGGTGTGCCGTCTTCGCGATCCAAGGAGTGGTGGTTATTTTACGCCGACTCTGAACGCGATGCCTCTTTCAAGAAACGCGGAGGGGACGTGACAATTGATGCCCACAAGGTGAATAGCTTACTGCTCCACAGCTCATCTGAATGAGGCGGACAGGTCCAACGACGAGCGCGTGAGCCAATTCCTCTGCCACACGCCGGTCCCGAAAACACCCGCCGAGAAACGCCCCCGGCCTGCGCGCACGCCCTCCGACCCCACCCCTCCACCGCCCCCGCGATACCGCTAGAACACACCCCGCGAGAAGCGGCGATCATTGGCGGGCGACATGCTGCCCCGCCCCGGTGCCCACCCCTCCAGCGGCCCGCGTGCTTCCACGCGAGCGGCTGCGGGTAAGATCATCCGGATGAGCCGACGCTCAAAGCGTGAGTTTGCGATCAGTGCGATGGTGATTTTGAGCGCTGGACTCCTGTGCACCGCATTCATTGGAGCAGATGATTTACTGGCGTTGGCTCTGCTCGGCGTAGTCGTGGTCGCCTACATCGATTGGATAGACTACTGGCGGCTCCGCTCACGTCGAGAGAAAAGACGGGTAAAAGGTCTTTGCGAACACTGCGGTTACAACCTTACCGGCAACACCAGCGGCGTCTGCCCCGAATGCGGCACGCCGGTCGCGAAAGAACCCGCCGAGAAAAGCCCCCGGACGGCGTGAGTGAGCCGTTCCTCACGCCTCCGCCTCGGCCCGCGATTCGGGTAGAATGATCGCGTGATCGGCCGCCGCTTCTTTACCGTTGTTTCCGGGATTTCGCTGCTGCTTTGCGTGGCGTCTGTGGGGTTGTGGGTGCGGAGCTACTGGGATTACGATGCCTGCTCTTATGGTTGGCCAGACGGGGAATTCTTCGAGTTGTCGTCAATGAGAGGACACATCTGTGTCGAGGCTGGCTCATCGTCACTACCCATAACCGGCGTTTGGTCCACGTCGCAGAAGGTTGAAAAGGGAATGATCGCCCCTTGGGTGAGTACCAATCCACTCGGCTTCCGATTTAGGTCTGTGAAAACGATCATCGTCCCGGTCAGTCTTCCTTATGGCCCGAGTTCTTCCACTTCGCCGGCGTCCAGTTCGACCTCCCGATCGGAGATGATCGTTGTTCCGAATTGCCTGATAGTTGTTCTCACGGCGATTCTGCCCGCCGTCTGGCTGCGTCGTCGCCTCAGCCGTCTGGCCTTCGGTGTCTGCCCTGCTTGCTCCTATAATCTCACCGGCAACACCAGCGGCGTCTGCCCGGAATGCGGCACGCCGATCCCGAAAGCACCCGCCGACGAAAGCCCCCGGCCTGCGTGACCCGCCCCGTCCCCACCTCTCCATCGCCCCCGCGATACCGCTAGAACACGCTCCGCGAGAAGCGGCGATCATTGGCGGGCGACAGGTGCCCCGGCCTGTGAGGGACCCGTCCCGCCCCTCCGTACCCGACACCGTCTTCTCCTGCGCCGACAGTTCCAGTACCGCCTCGCCGCCCGTCCGGTGACGTCGATCAGCTCGTCGATGGCCCTCCCCGTAGGCTCTCGATCAGAACCGCGCCACACGCTGGACAGTATAAACCATGGAATGGCGATGAAACATTGCGAGAACCTGAACTTCCAATCACGCAATACAATGGTGGCTCATTCTCCGCTGCTGGTTTGGGTGACATGT
>DATHPP010000065.1:0-2209 GCA_035483795.1 Tepidisphaeraceae bacterium
ATTTTCACGAGATAGGAAATTCCCGCCAGGAGCACGGCCAGGATAAAGATGATCACGGTGAGGGTGCGCTGCGCGTTTTTCACGCCGGGTTCGCGGAAGGCTCGCACGCCGTTGCTCACGGCTTCGACGCCGGTGAGCGCGGTGCAGCCGCTGGCGAAGACTTTCAGGAGCAGCCAGTAGGTAACCAGCGTGGTCGTCGGATGCGCAGCGGGTACGGGGGTGAGCGGGTGGGGATGCCCCCCGGTGAGAGCGGTGTGAAGCACGCCGCCCGCGATGGTGATGGCAATGGTCCCGACAAAAAGATAAGTTGGCAGCATGAACGCAAATCCGGCTTCGCGAAGTCCGCGCAGGTTCAGGAGAGTAACCGTGACGAGGATGCCCAGACACAAACTGACGGTGCGAGGCTGCAAACTCGGAACGGCGGAAACCAAAGCTCCGACACCGGCGGAGATGCCTACGGCGGCGGTGAGAATGTAGTCGGTCAGCAGAGCCGCGGCCGCGAGCAGGCCCGCGAAGGGCCCGAGGTTGAAACGGGCTACTGTATAGGAGCCACCGCCCATGGGGTAGGCAGCGATGGTCTGTCGATATGAAAAATAGACGATGACGAGCAGGGTGATAATCGCTGTGCTGATCGGGAGAATATATTGCAGCCCGAGAAGACCTAGAGGGATCAGCAAGCTGAGTGCGGCTTCGGGACCGTAGGCGGCAGAGCTCAGCGCGTCCAGGCCAAAAATGGGAATGCCGCGGCTGGGACCAATCTGTTCGGCGCGTTCGTCCGATGTGGCGAGGGGTTTTCCGACGAGAAGGTTAAGAATCTTCATGAGAAAAGTGATCCAGGGAACGCCGCTTGGGAGACACTATTTGCAACGAGTACGCTCGGAAAGTCAACCACGGTGCCGCGGTTAGCGATTGATCGGGGACGAGTTTCCTCCGCTTACTGTCAGGAGCAGATGGTACCTTGGAATCGTGCGAGTAACTCGCCGTTCACAAACTTGCTATACCGTATTCACGTGGCTTAACGGATTCCCGATGACATCGCATCGCTTGAGAACTTGTCTGTTGGGATTTTGCCTGGCGACCTTTGCCGGATTGCTTCTATCGGCAGCGGCGTTCGCGGCCCCGCCGGATTCACCGCAAAAGGCCCGACCCGCCGTCATTCTCATCTCCATCGACGGGCTCAAACCTGAGTACGTATTGGACGCCCAAGCTCATGGTCTGAAAATTAAGAATCTTCGCGGCTTCCTTCGCGATGGCGCCTACTCGACCGGCGTGCATGGGGTCGTGCCCACCGTTACGTACCCCAGTCACACTACGATGCTTACGGGCGTCACGCCGGCCACCCACGGCATCTACGCCAACACGACGTTTGATCCTTTTCGTAAGAATTACGGTGGGTGGTATTGGTATGCGGAAGACATCAAGGTGCCGACCTTATGGGATGCGGCCGCCGCCGCTGGATTGGTCACCGCCAACGTTCACTGGCCCGTGAGTGTCGCCGCACCGCATATCAACTGGAATCTGCCGCAGTACTGGCGAGCCGGGACGTCCGACGATCGCAAATTGCTTCGCGTGCTCGCGACGCCGGGTCTGTTGGAACTGCTCGAAAAAGACCTTGGGCCCTACGCGGACGGCATCGACGAATCCATCGCCGGTGACGAGACGCGGGCGAAATTCGCAGCCCGGCTGATCGAGCTGAAACGTCCCGCCTTTGCCACCGTGTATCTGACGGCGCTCGATACAGAGCAGCACGCCTCGGGTCCGTTCTCGGCTCAAAGCATCGGGACACTGGAGCGCATCGACGCGGCCCTGGGCCTAATTCTCAAATCGATCAAACGCGCTTATGGCAAGAATGCTGTCGTCTGCGTCGTCTCTGACCACGGTTTCGTCTCCACGGACAAGGCGTTGAATCTCGCCGTGGCTTTCCGCAGCGCGGGTCTCATCGACTTCGACGAAAAGGACGCGGTGAAATCCTGGAAGGCGATGATCTGGGGGGCCGGAGGAAGCGCTGCCATCGTCCTGCACGACAAGAGCGATGCGGCGACGAAGACTCAAGTGGCCACGTTGCTCGCCACGCTAGCCGCTGACCCCGCGAACGGCATCGATCGCATCATCAATGAAGACGAGTTACACGTACGCGGTGGCTTCCCGGACGCTACCTTCCTCGTCGCGTTGCGTCCGGGCTTTGTGACCGGGGATGGCGTGTCTGGAA
>DATHPP010000066.1:0-43319 GCA_035483795.1 Tepidisphaeraceae bacterium
CCTGGGAATCAAACGGACAACACGTTTTTCCTCCGGCGTCGGTGACGGTAATCCGAGGCCGGCTGCAATGAGGTGCGCCCCGTGGTCCATCCTCCCCTTGCCCCGTAAAATGCCGGTGTGAATGCGCGCTCAATCCCTCCCGAAGCGATGCCGCCGATCGTTGTGCAGGAATTGCACAAGATGTACGAACGCGTCCCGGCGGTGCAAAGCCTGAGCTTTGTCGTCATGCCCGGCCAAATCCTCGGATTGCTCGGCCCCAACGGCGCTGGCAAAACGACCACGATGCGGGCAATTTGCGGGATAATTCCGCCGACTCACGGACGGATCATGGTCGCCGGCCATGACGTCGTCTCGGACCCGGTGAAGGCCAAACAACAGCTCGCCTACGTGCCCGATGATCCGCACCTCTTCGATACGCTCACCATTTGGGAGCATCTGCAATTCACTGCCTCGGCCTATCGCGTGCCGCGGTTCGAACCGCTGGCCGAGGTGCTGCTGTCCCAATTCGAGTTGACCGAGAAGAAAAATACCGTCGCCCAGGAACTGTCGCGCGGGATGCGGCAAAAGGTCGCGATCTGCTGCGCCTACCTGCATAATCCACGGGCGGTCCTGCTGGACGAGCCGCTCACCGGGCTGGACCCGCGCGGCATTCGCACGATGAAGCAGAGCGTACGGGAGCGGGCAGCGGCGGGCGCGGCATTCGTCGTCAGCTCACACCTGCTCGCCCTGGTCGAGGACCTGTGCACGCACCTGCTGATCCTCCATCGCGGTCAACGGCTGTTCTTCGGGCCGATTGCCGAAGCACGGACAGCATTCGTCGGCTTGGACCAGGATGCATCGCTGGAAGAACTGTTTTTCCGGGCCACTGAGATTCCACCGCCTGCGGCGGGGGCGGCCTTGTAGGCGCGCAAATGCCCGTTTCATTACTCAATTTAATTGTGCTGCAATTTCGCGGGTTTGTCCGTCGAACCCTGCGCGGCGCAACTTCGCCGCGGCGAGCGGTCTTCTTGCTCATCGGACTCACGGTCATCCTGCTGTGGCTCATGCCGCCGCTGCTCACGCGATTCGCCATTTCCCACGAGGCGCGGTTCGATCGTCGCGTCTCGCTGCGCGGATTTCGCGAGACGGCACCGGTGGCGCTGCTGGGGATCTGCCTGGTAACCACGCTCAGCTCGGCCGGGGACAAGGCGGTGGCGTTCACCGCGGGGGAAGTGGATATGCTTTTTCCCGGTCCCTACAGCCGCAGGCAATTGCTCGCATTCAAGCTCCTCAAAAGCGGTTTGGCCGCACTGTTCACCGGACTTTTGTTCTCGGTACTGCTCCTGCCTTACATCAGCTCATGGTTGAACGGCTACATCGGCATCGTGCTCACGCTTCTGTTCATCCAGTGGTTCTGCACGGCGGGCGTGTTGCTGGGGCAGGCGCTGGGCCAGCGGCTGAGCGCCCTGCTCCGCGGCGCCGTCGCGATCGGGGCGGTGGCACTGGCGGCGGTGATCGTCCGGCAGATGGTCGGCAGCTACGGTGGGATCGAAGGAATCTACCACTTCCGCAATTCGCAGCTGGGGTACACGCTCTTGCAGCCGTTCGAGCCCTTTGGCGACACGATCGCGGCTTCCTCGCGAATCGGCTGGGCGATGCCCGCCGCAAAGGCTGCATTGACCGACGCCGTCCTGCTGGGTGTAGTCGTGCTGCTGGACACGAGCTACCTCGAAGCCGCACTTTCGGCCAGCCAGCGCCGCTACGCGCAGCTTCAGCGCATCCGTAGCGGTTCGCTGCTCAGTTCGAGCCTCAAGGGCGAGATGAAATGGGGGCTGCCGCGGCCGCGATGGCTCGGCGGCGCGGGGCCGGTCATCTGGCGCCAAGCGACCACCGCCGCCCGCAGCGCCAAAGGACTGCTTCTGGTGATGCTGCTGATCGCCATCGCAACCGGTCCGCTGCTGGCATCGATCGCCGATTCCATCCAGGTTTCAACCAGCATCGTGCCCGCTCTGGTCTGGGCGACGGTGCTGCTGTCGGGCCTGATGAAATTCGATTTTCGCGGGGACCTGGATCATTTCGACTCGCTCAAGGCGCTGCCGATTCCGCCCGCGGCGATCGCGGTCGGGCAACTGGCGGCGCCGACGCTGATCCTGACGCTGTTTCACGTCATCATGCTGGTGGGGGTTTCGCTGGTCGCCGGTCCGGAAGGTCGCGGCGTGCTATTGACGACGGCGGCGCTGGCGCTACCGTTCAACGCGCTGTTGATGGCGTCGGACAACCTGATCTTCCTGTTGTTTCCCGCGCGTCCCGCCGCCGCCTCGCCCGGGGACTTCCAGATGCTTGGCCGCCAGGCCGCCCAACTCATCATGAAGGGGCTGGCGGTGATGGTCGGCTGCCTGGTCGCGTTCGGCATCGCCATACCGGTCTACATCCTGGCGGGCGGATCGCTGATCGTGCTCGCCCTGCTGGCCGGCACCATTCTGGTGGGAGAGGCCGCCGCTCTGGTCCCGCTGGTTGCCCGCGCGTTTGAGCGCTTCGACCCCAGCACCGACATGCCCGCCTGACCATATAGATCAAACACCCGGCGGGCAGTGCCCGCCCTACTGAGCGCAGCGGGCGGGTACTGCCCGCCATGCATTCACGTCCGGTAAACGTGGCTCCTCAGGAACTCCAATCTCTGCGCCGATGACCAGTGCGTGGAAGCTGCGCGCATGAACGAGGTTGCACGGACTGGAACCGGCCAACCGAAGGCGACGAAGCCGTCGCCCAGAGTAATCTGGCTTTATCTGCTGATCTTCGCCGCGGCGGTGATAACGTTCGCGCCTATCTGCTCGCACCCGTTTCTCTCCTGGGATGACGATCACACCATCGAAAACAACCCTCTGCTTCAGGATCCATCGCTGGGCCATGCCCTGCATTACTGGTGCGAGCCGTTCATGGACCTGTACGTGCCGGTGACGTACACGCTGTGGTCGGCGCTGGCGGGAATTTCGACCTTCGTGACCCACGGCCAGCTTGACCCGCGCCTTTTTCACGCGGCAAGCGTCCTGTTGCACGCGACCAACGCCGCTCTGGTGTTCTGGCTGCTGCGGCGGCTCCTTAATGCACCGTGGCCCGCGGCGGCGGGAGCGATGCTCTTTGCCCTTCACCCGGTCCAAGTTGAAACGGTGGCGTGGACATCAGGGATGAAAGACCTTTTGTGCGCCACATTCACGCTTCTGGCCGTCACGCAATACCTGTTGTCGCTGGATTCGCAAAAGAAGCCGCGGCGCCGCCGGGTTCATTACGCGCTGGGCCTGGCGGCGATGTTGCTGGGGATGCTCTCCAAGCCGACGGCGATGGTCACACCGCTGCTGATCGTGACCATCGATTTGCTTATGCTCCGGCGGCCCTGGCAGGCGGTGATCCGCTCCGCCTGGCCGTTCTTTCTGCTGGCGACGCCCTGCATGGCATGGACGAAGTTCTTCCAGCCGCAGGAAACGCTCAACGCGGGGCCGCTGTGGCGGCGCCCGCTGGTGGCAGCCGATGCGATCGCATTCTATTTTTATAAAATATTGTTTCCACTTCGTCTCACCTACGACTACGGCCGCAATCCCGCCGCAGTCTGGAAGAACGGCTGGATCTGGTGGACGTGGCTCGTCCCCGCTACGGCTGCGGCCGGTCTATGGTATTTCCGCCAGCGCGTCAGGCCGCTCGTCGCCGCGTCGCTTCTGCTTGTCGCCGGCGTCGCGCCGGTGCTGGGCTTGATCCCGTTCGATTATCAGTTGGTCTCAACCGTCGCCGATCATTACCTGTACATCGCGATGCTCGGGCCGGCGCTGGCGGCAGCCTGGGCCGTAACGCTCATGAAGCCGCGAATTGCAATTTCGGCGTCAGTGCTCGTCTTGGGGCTGCTCGCCGTCCGAACCGCCGATCAGCAGCGCTATTGGCGCGACAGCGAAACGATGTTCGTCCACGCGATCGACCTCAACCCCGAAAGCTGGATGAGCTTCTTCAAGCTTGGCTACCTGTCGCAGAACGAGGGGCAACGGCTGCGGGACGACGCAGACAAAAAATCATTGCTCCGTCTGGAGGTCGTGCAAGAGCGGCAGGAAGCGAAGGGGGCGTTTGCCACTGCCGCGGAGTTCTACGCGGAAGCTATTGCTCTCAATCCCAACAGCGTGATCAGCTATCACAATTACGCCGTGACACTCATGTACTTCGGGCGGTACCCCGAGGCCGCCGACGCGCTGACGCAGGTGATGCGGCGTCAGCGGCTGCTGCCGAGCGCGGACCGGCACAAATACAACGACGATGCGGACCTGCTGGGTCAATGCCTGTTCAATCTCGGCCGCTACGTCGAAGCCGCCCGCGTCTTCGACGCCGCCCGCCACATGAACCCGGCGCCCGCCCTCGCCGAGGAGCATTTCCGCCGCGCCCTCGCCGCCGCGCAGAGTTCCGGCCGCAAGACGGTCACCGATTCGCGGTGAGAATCGAATCTCGCCTCATTCAGCCTTCAGCATTCAGAATTCAGCATTGATTCCCCGTTCCCCGCCGATTCTGGCGACCTCTATACTCCTTGCATTCACGAAGGAGCACACATGGCCGCCGAAATCCTCGACCGCAAGCAATTGATCTCGCTTCTCAACGAAGACCTTTCCCGCGAATACCAGGCGGTGATCTCGTATGTCATCTACAGCCAGGTGCTCAAGGGCGCGCAGTACATGAAGATCGCGACGGAGCTGGAATCACACGCAAAGGAGGAATTGGACCACGCGCTGAAAATATCCAAACAGGTCGACTACCTGGGCGGCATGCCCACGGCCACCCCGCAGCCGGTCAAGCTCAGCGAAAAGGCCGAGGACATGCTCCGCGCCGACCTTGAAAACGAGCGCGTCACCATCGCCAACTACCGCACCCGCGTCCGCCAGGCCGATGCCATGGGCGAATTCGCCCTCAGCGAAGTGCTTCGCGAAATCCTCGTGCAGGAGCAGGATCACCTGATCGATCTGGCCACCGCCCTTGGGATCGACCCACCCGACACGGGTGAAGCAAGATAACGCTTGGGTCGACAGAGCCTCTTGTTAGAGCCGGGCTGTATCAGCCCGGTCGGACCGAAGGTCCGGGGATGTTCAGCCCTGCGCGCCGACCGGGTCGACACGACCCGGCTCCAAACATCCACTGATTCCCGCCCATTGTCGGACGACCTGAAACAGCTATCGTCAGATGTCGTGACCGACGACCTTGCGCTTCAGCAGCTGTTTGACTCGGCGCTTCAGCATCACCGCGCGGGCCGGCTTGCGGAAGCCGAGTCGTTCTATCTGGCGGTCTTGCGAGTCCGTCCCGAGCATGCCGACGCGCTCCAGATGCTGGGAATGCTGTCGCAGCAGACGGGCCGCGGCGGCCAGGCAATCGAGCTGCTCGGTCGCGCGATTCGACAAAGTCCCCAATCGCCTACCGCCCATTACAATTTCGCCAAGGTGCTGGCCGACAATGGTCGACCGGACGAAGCGATCGCGCAGTATCGCCAGGCGCTGGCCTTGCAGCCGGACTGGGCGCCGGCATGGAACAATCTGGGCAACCTGTTGAACGCGGCTGACGACACCGACGCGGCCATCGACGCCTATCGCCGATGCCTCACCCTCAAGCCTGATCACGCCGAGGCGCACCACAACCTCGGCACCGCATTGCAGAAACAGGGCCGATGGGAGGAGTCAGCCGAAGAATTGGACAAGGCAATCGCCCTCCGGCCGAATTACCCCGATGCTTTCAACAACCTCGGCATTGGGCTGGGCGAATTGGACCGCATCGACGAGGCGATCAGAACGTACCATCGCGGTCTGGCGTTGCAGCCGGACCATGAGGGACTGAACAGCAACCTGGGCGCGGCATTGCGAACGGCCGGCCGAATCCCCGATGCCGTTACCGCTTTCCGAAGGGCTTGCGCGGGCAAAAGCAGCCCCAAAGCCGCCAGCAATCTGCTCTACGTGATGCTTCTGGACCCGAGCTACGGCCCGGCCGCGATCGCGGAGGCATGCCGGCAATGGGACCGCACGTACGCACTGCCTTTGCGAAGCGGGGTTCGGCCGCACGATAACGATCGCTCGCCGGAGCGCCGGCTTCGCATCGGCTACATTTCCCCCGATCTGGGAAACCATCCAGTCGGCCGTTTCATGGATCCTTTGCTGGCGAACCACGACCACCGGCAATCTGAAATCTTCTGCTACTGCGATCACGCGCAGGCGGACCCGATTTCGCAGCGAAACCGCTCGCATGCCGGCCAATGGCGGATGACCCGGCGAACGGGCGACGCGGAGCTTGCCGAAATCATCCGCGCCGACCGCATCGACATCCTCGTTGACCTGGTGATGCACACCTCGAACAACCGGCTGATGGTTTTTGCCCGCAAGCCCGCGCCGATGCAGGTGAGCTATCTGGCCTACCCGGGCGGCAGCGGGCTGGAGACGATGGACTACCGGCTGACCGACCCGTATCTGGATCCACCGCAATCGCCGCGCGCCGGCGAGGCCGTTGATTTCGGGACACCCTACCGGCTGCCGCACACTTTCTGGTGCTACGCCGAGCCGGCCGAAGCCGAGGAAGTGAAGCCTGCGCCGGCATCGAGCACGGGGTCCGTTACTTTCGGTTGTCTCAACAATTTCGGGAAAGTGTCGGAGCCGATTCTCGGGGCGTGGACTCAAATTCTGCACCAGACGCCCGGGTCGCGGCTTCTGCTGCACGCCTGCCGCGGAAGCCATCGCCAGCGCCTTGCCGATCGGTTGTGTGCCCTGGGCATTGATTCGGACCGCATTGAGTTCGTCGCCATGCAGCCCACGCCCGACTATTTCCGCCAGTACCACCAGATTGACATTGCCCTGGATACGTTTCCCTACGCTGGCGGTGCCACGACCTGCGATGCGCTGTGGATGGGCGTGCCGGTTGTCACTCTTGCGGGACCGGCGCCGATTTCCCGAGGCGGCGCGAGCATTCTGTCGAACATCGGTTTGAGCGACCTGGTGGCAAGCGACCTGGAACAGTACGTCGCGATCGCACTCCGATTGGCCGGCGATCCGTCGCGGCTCGCAAGCCTTCGGGCCCAGATGCGCCAGCGCATGCGTGCCAGCCCCTTGATGGACGCGCCGCAATTCGCCCGCGACATCGAAGCCGCTTACCGGCAGATGTGGCGGGCCTGGTGCCAGGCCCAGGGAAGAAGTTGAACGCCGGACGGCATCGATTATTTTCCGCCAAATATCCTGTCCCGGAACATCGAATTTCATTGACCGTTCTCCATGCAAATCATACGATGGCCCTCGAAGCGAATCGGGGGCTCGGTGCGGTATTCGTGTCGGCCGGGTGCAGGCGGACCTGACTTTGACTTGGCCACAATGAACGATTCACCGTCAGGCACTCCAGTTGAATAAGCGCGGCTCAGGGACGCGGTGACATCTCGCAGACGCTCGGCCGCGGTGCCCACGGCATCGCCGCGTTTTGTGTGCAGGAGGGAATGTGAAAAAGCGCCTCGCGTGCGTGGTTCAAGCCCTTGAACCGCGCCTGCTGCTCAGCAGCTCGGCAGTTGGGACAGCAACGGCAAAGCTGGCGGCGGCGGCACACGCAACCGCCAGTCAGGTGCAGCCGGCAGCTCAGCCGGCCATACCCCTGAGCAATTCACTGTGGACGGCGATCGGGCCGGCAGGACTGAGCACCGGAAGCAGCGGCCGCATTGCCGCCATCGCCGCCGACCCCGCCAACTCCAACATCATCTATGTCGCCGCCGCAGGGGGCGGAGTTTGGAAAACACTTGACGGTGGCGCCTCCTGGACCCCCCTCACCGACAACCAGACGACCCTCTCAATGGGCGCGATCGCCATCGCGCCGACCAGCACCAGCACGATCTACGCCGCCACCGGCGAAGCCGTCAATTCACCAGCATCCCTTGCCAATTATGGACAGGGCATCCTCAAAAGCACCAACGGCGGCGCTAGCTGGACCCTGATGGGCAACAGCACGTTCAGCCGGCACACCATCTCCCAGATCGTCGTCGATCCCACCAACGCGAACAACGTTTACGCGGCGGTAGCCGGCGCCGGGAACAACGGCATCGCCGGCAGCACCGGCATTTACAAGAGCACCGATGGCGGCACCACCTGGTCCGACACCACCACCGCCATCAGCACCACCGCACCCTTCACCGATGTCGAGATCGATAAGAGCAATGCCCAGCACCTGTTTGCGGCAGTCGGCGGCGGGACTGCCACCAGCGGGCTCTACGTCACCACCAATGGCGGCACAAGCTGGACTTTGGTCGGCGGCGGTCTGATCAGCGGAACGGAGGTCGGTTGGTCAAAAGTCGCGTTCGCCCCCTCCAGCACCCAGACCGTCTACACCTCGTTCTCCAACAACGCCACCGGCGGCCTGCTGGCCATGTGGCGCAGCACGAACGGCGGCAGTTCATGGACTCAACTGGTCAATACGCCTAATTATTTGGGTACCCAGGCTTCGTACGACTCGACGCTGGCCGTCGATCCCCACAACACCAACATCGTCTATGCGGCCGGGGCGGGCGGCACAAACAGCTTCATCGAGAGCACCAACTCCGGGAACAGTTGGTCCGACATCAGCACCGCCGTCTCCGGCACCAGCCCTCATGCCAGCCATCACGGCATCGCCTTCGACGCCGACGGGCACCTGCTTGACGGCAATGACGGCGGCATCTGGCGGCTCGACAACCCCCTCGTCGGCGCGCAAGCCTGGACCGACATCACCTCCAATCTCCAAATCGGTCAGTACATCAGCGGTGCGCTGGACCCGACCAATCCGAACAGCGCCTACGGCGGCAGCCAGGGAAACGGCACGAGCCAATTCACCGGCAGCACCGTCTGGACCGCCCTCGAATCGGGCGACAACGGCGCCGTCCGAATCAATCCGCAGACGCCGACCACCCTGTATCACCAATCCCCGTCGTCCGTTTTCGGCGCCGCGGGAATCGTCCGCGTCAGCACCAATGGCGGCGCCACCTGGACGAACGCCACCACCGGCATCACGACCTCCGATCCACAAAGCTATTTCGCGCCGCTCAACATCGATCCGAACAACGGCAATCACCTGTTCTTTGGCACCAACCGCGTTTATGAAACCACGAATGGAGCGTCGAGCTGGGCCCCCATCAGCACTACCAACACCAACGGCTGGACCACGACTGGCGCGATCAATGCACTTGCCGTCGCTCCATCCAGCCCAACCACGATCTACGCCTCCGCCGGTGGACACGTCTTCGTCACCACCAACGACGGCGCCGCCTGGACCCAGATCGATACCCCGAATCCCGTTGCCAATCTGCTTGTCAGCCCGACGAACTCGCAGACCGTATTTGCCGTGACTTCGACATTCGGCGTGCCGCACGTCTTCGAGACCACCAACGGCGGCACGCTCTGGACTAACATCACCGGAAATCTCCCCGACTTGCCGACGTACTCGATCGCATTGAATGGCTCGGCGCTCTACGTCGGCAACGACAACGGCGTCTGGACCAGTACCAACGGTGGAACCACCTGGACCCAATTGGGCAGCGGAATGCCCAACGTCGAAGTTCGCGACCTTGAATTCAATTCGACGACCAACACGCTGGCCGCGTTCACGCTCGGCCGCGGGGTGTTCGAGATTTCCACCTCCCTCCCCAACGTGTTCGACGTCAACACCACGGCTGACCTTACAACCACGGGTGCCATGCTGTCCCTTCGCGTAGCTGTCGCCCAGGCCAACGTGAGCGGCGGAACGATCGTTTTCGATCCGACGATTGTCGGCCAATCCTTGTCGCTTAATCCTGCAAACGGCAACGTCTCGATCGGCAACAACGTCACCATCAACGGCCCCACGACCGGCGCGATCACCATCAGCGACGGCGGTGGCGCCGCCCTCGAAGTCGCCAGCGGCGCCAGCGTCGCCATCTCCAATATTACCGTGTCCGGCTCCGGAACCGTCCTCCAGGTGGACTCGACCGGCCAGGCTTCGTTGCAGAATTCCAACCTCACCGGCAACGTCACCGACAATGGCGAATTCACGTTGGTTGATAGCGCCATCGCCTTGCTTGAAGGTTCGATCAGCGGCTCCGGGTCGTTGACGAAGACCGGTTCGCAGTCCCTCACGCTCGGCGGCACGAACACCTATACCGGCGGCACCACCATCCTTGGGGGCACGCTGATCGGCAACACCAACTCGCTGACCGGCGCCATCACCGTCTCCAACCCCGCTACGCTCACGTTCGACCAATCCGCCCTGACCGGCACCACCGGAACGTTCAGTGGCAGCGTTACAGGAACCGGCGGCATCCACATTGTTACCCCGCCCTCGACGGTTCAAATGGGTGCGACCGCCACGTTCGCCAACTCCGGCCCTACTGTGATCGACGCCGGCACGAGCCTCGTCGCCGCCGCGACTAACGATCTGGGTTCGTCGTCCACGTTCTTCGACCACGGCACGCTCAACCTCGGCGGCTTCTCCCAGACGATCGGCGCGCTCGACGGCGCGGCGTCGGGCCAGGTCGTCGCCATCTCCACCGGGACGGCTACTGACACGATAACCTTTGGCGGAAACAACTGGGTCAGCGCGACCTTTCTCGGCCGCCTCCTCAACGAAGTTACTGGCACGGGCGCAGTCCTCCAGGTTTCCAAAACCGGGACCGGTACCGAGACATTATCCGGCGTGAACACTTTCACCGGCGGCTTCATCCTGGCGGGCGGCGGGCTCAACATCGGCAACGCCAGCTCGCTGAGCACCGGCTCGATCACCATCAGCGGCGTCTCCACCATCGACAACACGAGTGGCGCCGCGATTACGCTCCCGAACAACCCCGAAACCTGGTCCGCCGATTTCACCTTCCGCGGCACGCAAAACCTCAATCTCGGTTCGGGCGCGATCACATTGACTTCCAGCCGAAACGTCACCGTGAACGCCGGTGTGCTCACCGTCGGTGGCGTCATCACCGGAGGGGCCTCGGGCATCACCAAAGTCGGCGCGGGCACGCTCGTCCTCAGCGGCGCCAACAACTTCTCCGGTGGCGTCAACCTCAGCGCCGGCCAGCTCAACATCAACAACGCTACCGCCATCGGCAGCGGTCCGCTGACCCTCGGCGCGAGCACCGTGATCGACAACAGCAGCGGCACCGTGATCACGCTCACCAACAACAACCCCCAAAACTGGAACGGCGATTTCACCTTCATCGGTACCAACGATCTGAATCTCGGCACCGCCCCTGTCGCCCTTCCCGCGACTCGCACCATCGCCGTCAACAACGGAAACCTCATCGTCGGCGGGAACATCTCCGGCGCATTTGGACTCGTTAAAAATGGCAACGGCACGCTCAAGCTCGGCGGAACCAACAGCTACTCCGCCGGCACCGTCATCAATGCCGGTACGATTCTCGGAAACACTGCGTCATTGCAGGGCACGTTCACCAATAACTCGCAGCTCACCTTCGACCAGACGATCAACAGCGTCACTACCGGCACGTTCACCGGCTCGGTCAGCGGCGCCGGCAGCCTTACCTTTCTCAATGGAACGGTGCAGCTCGCATCCGGCGACCAGCTTCGCAACTTTGGCGATACCCTCGTCAGTGGAACGCTCATCTGCCCAACCAGCAGCGGCCTCAATGCCTTGAGCAATCTGTCGTTCTACACCGTCAACGGCACCCTTGATCTCAGCAGCTCGAACCAGACGATCGCCTCGCTGGCCGGCACAGGCACAGTCTATCATTTCCAGCCTGCCGGCCAACCGGCCCTGGTCACCCTCACCGTCGGCGGCGACAACTCGAGCCAGACCTTCAGCGGCATCATTGAGGACACCATCCCCGCATCCGGCAACGGCGGAATCCTTGCCATCAACAAGGTCGGCACCGGAACGCTCACGCTCACCGGCGCCAACACGTTCAGCGGCGGGTTGAACGTCCTGGCCGGTACGCTGGAAGTCGGACCCGCACCGGCTGCCTTCGACCCGTTGGGCGCCGGGAACTTAACCCTCAACGGCGGCTCGCTCGACCTCGATGGCAAGCTGGCAACCCCGGTGCAGCAGATCGTCCCCGCCACCGGATACAACCAGGACGTCATCGTCGAAGCCGGCGCAGCCAGCGCCACGGCGGCCACTACCACTACGTTTGACACCACCTACGACTATTATGAGACCGGCTACCCCGGCTCCGGCGCCACCGGCCTGCCCACCAACGGCTCGATGTTCACCAGCGCCACGAACTCGGCCGTCAAGTTCCAGCTCCAGCCCTACGCCGGCAACAACGTTGCCTACATCCCGGGAAGCAACGGGTCGGTCACGCTGAACCTGATGACGCCGACGGCGTTCTCCACGCTCAACATCCTGGCTTCGGCGGCCGACGGCGCTTCCACCATCTCCGCCACGCTGAATTTCAACAACACGAACTTCTATTTCGCCCAGTTCACCGTCAACGACTGGTTCTCAACAAACGCCGCCGCGTTTGCGGCCGGTGGACGCATCCAGCGCAGCAACTCCGCTCTCTCCCTCTCGGCCGGGAATGCCAAATTGTTTGAGACGGACATCCCGATTCCGCCGGCGTTCCAGGCACTCCCGCTCACCAGCATCACCTTCAACCAGTTGAGCGGCGCCCAGGTCGGCATCTTTGCCCTCAGTGGCGCGGTGTCGGTCATTTCGGCATCGCAGTCGTATCCGAACGCGGTCCAGGTGCTGAACAATTCCAGCATCGACGTGGAGAACTCTCTGACCGCCAGCCTCGGCAACCTCACCATGAATGCCGGACAGCTGGGCCTGACCGGTCCGACTGGCGCGAGCCTGAGCTTTGACCCTGTGTTGAACGTAAACTCCACATTCGACATCGCCGCCGGCACGACGATGTCCCTCGCCGCGGTCAGCGGCGGACCGAGCATCACGCTCACCAAGCTCGGCGCCGGCACCCTGGTTCTGGCGGGAACCGATACCTACGGCGGCGGCACCACCGTTTCCGCCGGCACCCTCATCGCCGCCGCCGGAACTTCCCTGCCGACCAACACCGCCCTCACCATTGGCTCCAACAGCACCTTGCAGCTTCAGCAAAACGCCACCGCGTTCACCGCCAACATCAGCTCCCTGAACATCCTGCCGGGCGGGAAGCTTGACCTGGGCAACAACAAGCTGTTCATCAACTACGGGACCCCCGCCGCCGATCCCATCGCCACGATCCTCACTTATCTCCGCAACGGATACACCAGCGGCGCCTGGACCGGCACGGCATCGGGCGGCTCGATCCTTTCGACCCGCGCCGCCGCCAACCCCAATCACACGACCGCCATCGGCTACGCGGACTCGGCCGATCTCTCCGGCACCAACACCACCCCCAACTCCATCGAGCTTGTCTACACGCTCTACGGCGACGCCAACCTGGACACCCAGGTGAACAGCGCCGACCTCCAGATCCTGCTGGCGTCCCTCAATCGCACCGGCGTCTGGGACGAGGGCGACTTCAATTACGACGGGCAAGTCAACAGCGCCGACCTTCAGGCCCTGCTGTTCACGCTGAACACGAATTTGGGCAACCAGGCTTCTCCGGCAAGTGCGGCTGCTGCGGGCAAACCGATCGCACCGGTTGCGGCTTCCGCGCCGCTAATTCCTCCCACGGCTTCAGGCGTCATATCCGTTACTCCACCGCCCGCGCCCGTCACGATCATTTCGAGTTCGCAAGCCGTTGCTTCCCTACCGCAGAAGCACCATCGCGGCCGCCATCGATGACTTTTGCCCCGACAACTATGGAGCATCAAACTCCCGTTTGAAACGGTTGTTGGGATCCGTATAATCCTCTCACAATGGATTCAACCAACCGAGAGACGCGCCTGCGGCTGCTGGAGGCGGCGGGTGAAGTGTTTGCCGAGCAGGGGTTTCACCGCGCCACCATCCGTGACATCTGTAGCCGCGCCGATGCCAACATCGCTGCGGTGAATTACCACTTTGGCGACAAGGAACGGCTTTACGTCGCGGTCATTCAGCATTGGCTGGGCGAGGCGCTGCGGAAATATCCGCCGGACGGCGGGCTGCCGCCCGATGCCCCGGCCCCAGGGCGGCTTTACGCATTCGTTCGCTCGTGGCTGTTTCGCATGCTCGGCGAAGGAATGCCCGCCTGGCACGGAAAGTTGATGGCGCGTGAAATGAGCGAGCCTACGGCCGCATTCGACGTCCTTCTGAGTGAGACGGTTCGGCCCATGTCGCAGCGTCTGACCGCAATCGTCCGCGAGTTGCTCAGACCCAACGTAGACGAGCAGACGGTCCAGGATTGCGCCATGAGCGTCGCCGGCCAATGCTGCTTCCGCCGGCACGCCCACGAGATGATCCGAAGGCTCTATCCCGATCAGCACTACACCAGCGAGCGGATCGAGCAGCTCGCCCGCCACGTCACGGATTTCTCCCTGGCCGCCATCGAGGCCTACTCACAGCGAGCCCGCTCATGAACCTCATTGCCATCAAAATGCTCGTCGGCGACCGCGCCAAGTACCTGGGCATCATCATGGGGCTGACGTTCGCCTCGCTGTTGATCACGCAGCAGATGGCGATCTTCGTCGGCCTGATTGTGCGGACGTACGGCACGCTCAGCGACCTGGGGCTCCCAGACATTTGGGTGATGGATTCGCAGGTGCAGTTCATCGACGACGTCAAGCCCCTCCAGGACACCCAGCTATTGCGGGTCCGCGGGGTCGACGGGGTGAAGTGGGCGATGCCGCTTTACAAAGGAAGTATCCGCGCCCGCCTCGACAACGGGACGTTCCAGACGTGCATGGTGCTGGGGCTGGATGACGCAACGTTGATCGGCGGCCCGCCGGAGATGGTGGACGGGCGGATCGCGGATCTTCGCCGCTCCGAGGCGGTGATCGTCGACGCCGTCGGCGCCGCCGACAAGCTCGCCCGCATCCTGCCCAACGGGACCAAAGTCCCACTCAAGGTCGGCGACACGATGGAGCTGAACGACCACCGCGCCATCGTCGTCGGCATCTGCAACGTCACGCGGACCTGGCAGTCGCTGCCGGTGGTTTACACGACCTACTCGCGGGCGACGACGTTTGCCCCGCAGGAGCGAAAGCTGCTCTCCTTCGTGCTGGTCAAAGCCAAGCCTGGCGTCGCACAGGCGACGTTGTGTCAACGAATCTCGAGCCAGACCGGACTGGGGGCGTACACCCACGACCAGTTCAAGCGCAAGACTCGCGACTACTTCCTGGAACGGACCGGCATCCCGATCAACTTCGGCATCTCCGTGGCGCTGGGATTCATCGTCGGCACCGCGATCGCCGGACAGACTTTCTACAACTTCACGCTCGACAACCTGCGGTACTTCGGCGCGCTTAAGGCCATGGGCGCGGGAACAGGGCTTTTGCTGCGGATGATCCTGCTTCAGTCGGTGATGGTTGGGTTCATTGGATACGGCCTGGGAGTGGGGGCGGCGTCGCTGATGGGATGGCTGGGCCGCAACAGCGAGCTGGCGTTCCTGCTTCCGTGGTGGCAACTGTTACTCTCGGCTGGGGCGGTGGTTCTGATCTGTATGTTCGCTTCCCTGATCAGCATGCGCAAGGTCATGAAACTCGAGCCCGCCATCGTTTTCAAGGGGTAATAGAAGAATTTCAGAAACACTGTTGACTTTATGATTGTCGATTTCTAAGTTAACGATGTTATGTCAAAGAGGACTGATGGGCGTCAAAGAACGACGAGAACGTGAACGGGAAGAGACGCGGGCGAAAATCACGGATGCCGCCCGCGAGCTGTTTGCCCGCGAAGGGTACGACGCCGTCTCCATGCGACGGATCGCCGAGGCGATCGAATACTCGCCTACTGCGATTTATGTCCATTTCAAGGACAAGGAAGCGCTCTTCCAGGACCTTTGCCGCCAGGATTTCGGCAAGCTCGCGGAGGTCTTCACCAGCCTTTCAAAGGTGGAGGACCCGGTCGAGCGAGTTCGTCAGATTGGCCACGCCTACGTCCGCTTCGCCTTGCTCTATCCGAACCACTACCGGCTGATGTTCATGACATCCCAGCGGCAGCCGGGTGAGAACGACCTCAGCAACAAGGGCGATCCGGACCGCGACGCCTACGCATTCCTCAGGCTCGCGGTCCAGCAGGCGTTTGATTCCAACCGCTTCCTGCCCCACCTGAAAGACGTCGAGCTTCTCACACAGGTGTTCTGGGCGACGGCGCACGGCGTCGCTTCGCTCCAGATCGTCAAGGGAAACGACCCATGGGTCGACTGGCGCCCTGTCGAAGAGCGCGCCGGGCTCGCGCTGGATGCCATCCTTCGCGGAATGCTCGCCGGGCCGTCGGAACTTGATCGGAAAAACGCGAAGCAGAAGGCAGGTGCGTGATGAACGGCGTTGCCCTCAAAATGCTTTTCGGGGATCGCGGCAAATACCTGGCGATCATCTTCGGTTTGACCTGCGCCGCCCTGCTGGTGACGCAGGAAGCGGGAATTTTCCTCGGTTACATGATCCGCACCTACTCGTTCATCGACGACACCCGCCAGGCCGACATCTGGGTCACCAACCCCGAGCTTCAGTTCACCGAAGACGCCAAGCGCATGCCCGACACCGTCCTTCAGCGCGTGCGTGGCGTGGCCGGTGTTCGCTGGGCACAGCCCATGTACAAGGGCGTTCTCAACGTCCGGATGACCGATGGGCACGAGCAGGCTTGCTCGATCATCGGCGTCGATGACGCCACCCTGACCGGCGGTCCGCCCATGATGACGCAGGGGAAAGTCGAAGACCTGAGGGCGGCGGACTCGGTCATCCTCGATCAGGCCGAGGCAACGACGCGATTTGCCTACGTCCACGCCGACGGCACGACGGCGCCGCTCAAGCTCGGCGACACACTGGAGATCAACGATCACCGCGTGAAGGTCGCCGGGTTCTGCCGGATCACCAAGCCGTTCTTCTGGCAGCCGGTGATTTACTCGTCGTATTCGCAGGCGCTGCTCATGGCCCCGCAGCAACGCCGCATGCTCACTTTTGTGCTGGTGAAGGCGGTTCTCGGTGTGGACCGGCACGAGCTGTGCGCGCGGATTCGCGCCGCGACCGGCCAGGCCGCGTACACCGCCAATGAATTTCGCCGGCTGACTGCCGTCTACGTGGTGAAGGAAACGGGGATTGCCATCAACTTCGGGATCGTCGTTGTGCTGGGCCTGTTCATCGGCACCGCGATCGCCGGCCAGACCTTCTACAACTTCACGCTCGACAACCTCCGCTATTTCGGAATGCTCAAGGCGATGGGCGCTTCGGACGGGTCGCTGCTCAAGATGATCGTGCTCCAGGCGCTGGTTGCCGGCGGGCTGGGATACGGCCTGGGCGTTGGCGGGGCGGGATTGTTTGGGAAGCTGGTGCAGGGCAGCGGGCTGTCAATGTTCCTTCCCTGGCAGCTTTTGGTGTTCAGCGGCGGGTGCATCATTCTGGCGTGCATGGTGCCGGCGCTCCTGAGCGCGGCGAAGGTGCGCCGGCTTGAACCCGCCGTCGTCTTCAAAGGGTAGGGTCGATGATGACTACTCTCGCGCCACCGATGCAATCGCACGCCCTCCGCACGGAGCCGGCGGTCCGCTGCCGCGGGGTGACCAAGACCTACGGCGTCGGCGCCGCCGCCGTCATCGCACTGCGCGGGATCGACCTCGACGTGCACACCGATGAGCTACTCATGCTCGTCGGCCCGTCCGGCTGCGGGAAAACCACACTGATCTCCGTCATCGCCGGAATTCTCGACCAAAACGACGGGCAATGCACGGTGTTCGGCAACGACTTCAAGAACATGAGCCAGTCGGCGAAGACTCGCCGCCGCGGCGAATTGATTGGATTTGTATTTCAGTCGTTCAACCTGCTGCCCACACTCACCGCCGCCGAGAACGTCGCGATTCCGCTCTTGCTCAACGGCGTGAGAAGGACCGCCGCTATCGAACGCGCCAAGGAGATCCTCGCTCGCGTCGGACTGGGCGATCGTACGAGGTCGCTGCCGGCACAACTGTCTGGCGGGCAGCAGCAGCGCGTCGCCATCGCCCGCGCCATGGTGCACGGACCTCGCCTCATCGTCTGCGACGAGCCGACCAGCGCGCTCGATCATGATACCGGGCACAAGGTCATGGAACTTCTGCGCCAAGTTGCCCGCGCCGAAAATCGCGCCCTGATCATCGTCACCCACGACGCTCGAATTTTCTCTTTCGCGGACCGAATCGCCAAGATGGACGACGGGCACATTGTGCAGGTGGCCAGGTCCGCCGAGGAAGTTTACGGGAATGAAGCCGCTGAAACTCGAAAACTCGAATGACGAATGACGAATCAAATCCGAATGACTGAATTGCGAATGACGAAACGAAGAACCTTGACCGGGAACAGTTTCGAGCTTCGGTCATTGGTTATTCGAATTTGATTCGTCATTCGTCATTCGAGTTTCGTCATTCGGCTCGCAAGAACCCTGAACCGGAGCAAGTCATGCTCAAATACATCCTTCCCCTCCTGGCGGTCTTTGGACTGCTGTTCGGAATTTACGTTGTGAAAAGCGCCGCCAAGGAGATGCCCGTGGCGCAGCCGGTGGCGGAGCCCTCGATGCCGCCGTTCAGGCACTACATTGCCGGCGCCGGCATCACTGAGGCGAGCACCGAAAACATCGAGCTCAGCACCCCGGTGCCCGGCGTCGTCACGGAAATTCCGGTGAAGATCGGCCAGGACGTCAAGGCCGGCGACATGCTCTTCAAGGTCGACACCCGCGACCTCGACGCCGAGTTGAAAGTCCGCCAGGCTGCGGTCCAGCTGGCGCGGGTCAAGATTCCCGAGGCCGAAGCGAACTTGGGCGACATGACCCACATGCTCGAGCTGTATCAAGCCGTCTCCGATCCCCGCGCCATCACCCAGGAGGAATTGAGCCGTCGCAAATTCGGCGTTGCCGGCGCCGATTCGCGCTTCCGCCAGGCCAACGTTGAACTGGCCTCGGCCCAGGCACAGGTCGAGCAGACGAAAACCGAGATCGAACGGCGTATCATCCGCGCTCCCGTTTCCGGGCAGGTGCTCCAGGTGAAGGTCCACCTGGGCGAGTACGCGCAGGTCGGCCCGCTGGCGACGCCGCTCATGGTTCTGGGAGATACCCGGCAGGTGAATGTCCGCACTGACATCGACGAGAACGACGCCTGGCGTTTCAGCCCCGGCGCGCGGGCCATCGCCTACGTCCGCGGTAATCCCGACCTGCACACCGAGCTGAAATTCGTGCGCGTCGAGCCGTACGTTGTGCCCAAGAAATCCCTGACCGGCGACACCACCGAGCGCGTGGACACCCGCGTACTCCAGGTCCTCTACGGGTTCCCGCACGATCAACTGAACGTCTACGTCGGGCAGCAGATGGACGTGTACATCGAGGCGCCGCCGATTAACAGCAGAGGATCGTGAGACATTTGCGATTGCCGATTTTGCGATTTGCAATTGCCGAACGGCAAGGCCGCCGCTGTTCAGTCGCAGATTGCAAATCGCAAATTGAAAACTTCATGAGGTGACAATGGGAAGGACAATAGTCAAGACGCTTTCAGCAATCCTGATTTCGGCCACAATGGGCGGTTGCATGGTCGGCCCCGATTATCATCCCCCGGAGATGCACGTGCCGTCGCGTTTTTCCGCGGCCACGCAGCCCGCCGCGACCGAACCCTCAGCAACGCAGCCGGCGACCCAGCCCGCCGCCCAGATCGACCTGCGCCGCTGGTGGGACACCTTCGACGATCCCAAACTCAACGAGTTGATCGGCCGCGGGCTGAACTCCAATCTCGACGTCCAGTTGGCCCAGGCGCGCGTGCTGGAAGCCAGGGCGCAGGTGCAGTTCAACGTGGCCAACCTGCTCCCGATGGTCAACGGAACCGCGTCATACACGCGCAGCCAGGCGAGCAAGAACGCGGTCGCGTTCTCCGGCCCCGGCACGGCCCAAGCCACCAGCGGGTTTGCCTTCGGCCGCACCAACCTCTATCAGGCCGGCTTCGACGCCGGCTGGGAGCTTGACGTGTTTGGGGGCACCCGCCGGGCCATCGAAGCCGCCCAGGGCACTTTGGAAGCTCAGGTCGAGGCCCGTCGCAACGCCCTGGTCACGCTCCTCTCCGAGATCGCCCGCGACTACATCAACCTCCGCGGCTTTCAGCACGAGCTGGCGATTGTTCAGAACAACGTCGTTTCTCAGCGCGATACGCTCAACCTTACCCGCTCTAAATTCGAGGCGGGCATCGCCACCGACTTGGATGTCGCGCAGATCGAGGCCCTGGTTGCCAGCACCGAGTCGCAAATCCCGACGCTCCAGACCCAGATCGCGCAGTCGATTCACCAACTGGCGGTTTTGCTGGACGAGCCGATCGAAAAGATGGAGCAGGAGCTTTCACCGCCCGCGCCGCTGCCCGCGGGGCCGCCGGTCGTGCCGGCAGGCTTGCCCAGCGAGCTAATCCGCCGTCGCCCCGACGTCCGCGAAGCCGAGCGCCAGCTCGCCGCCGCCAGCGCCAACATTGGCGTTGCCGTCTCGGATCTGTTCCCCAAATTCAACCTCACCGGTTCGCTTGGACTCGAGAGCCTGTCGCTCAAAAAATTCGCCGACGGCGGCAGCGGGACGTGGTCTTTCGGCCCCAGCGTCAGCTGGAAAATCTTCAGCGCCGGCCAGGTGCAGGCTAATATCCACGTTCAGGACGCCCGCGCCCAGGAAGCGTATATTCAATACCGCCAGGCAGTCATCCAGTCGCTGGCCGACGTGGAGGATGCGCTGGTCGCTTACGACAAGGAGCAAACCCGTCTGCAGGCGTTGCGGCGTTCAGTCGCAGCCAATCGCCGGGCCGTCTCGCTGGCCCGCCAGCTCAACACGGCCGGCGTCGTCGATTTCCTCAACGTCCTCACCAGCGAGCAGTCCCTCTACGTGGCCGAGGACCAACTCGCTGTGAGCGAACAGACGGTCTCGACTGACCTCATCGCCCTGTACAAAGCCCTAGGCGGCGGCTGGGAGCTGACCGACCAAATTGCCGAAGCTGCCCCGGAGAACCCAACCGGGTCCAATTGACAGGGACGGTTCCCGGCCGTGGCAAAAAGCCGCCCGAGCGGTCGCTTGAGCCTGATGGCTCATCGTGGCTCATGTGCAACCCAAAAACATGAGCCAAAGTGAGCCAAACTGCACGATTTATCGATTTCTTGCTAACACATTGCCGGGTTTGACGCAACCGCAGGTTTGCCCAGACCGCCGGGAGGGTGAGTTGGAGCAGAAGGTTGGACAAAGCAGCGTCTGGGTTCAATTCCCCGCAGGCGGAGAAGTACGACAGGACCAAGGATCAGAAGTGCGGCGAGCAACGGCTAGGGGACGGGCGTTGCCACCGCGCCAAAGCTGGCTTTTCTTGCCCATGCCCGTTCAGGCGAAGAGGCCGGGGGTAAATACCGGCGTCAGATGCGGGCGGAGTTGATCGGCCCCGATGTGCGCCAGGTCTTTGGCCAGCGTGGCCTTGAGGCGGCTGGTGAGCTGGCGCGTCAACTCCGATCGCAGAAGCCCCAGCAAGTGCGGCGGAGCGACGATGGCGAGGGAATCAAAGTTCCCACGGCGGGCTTCTTCATCGAGCATTTCGACCAGGTCCCTGGTGAACTGTTCCACCACCGCCTCGTGGGCGGTGGTGCGGGGATCCATGGCCGACTTGGGCTCGGCCCCTTTGCGATAGCGGCCGGGCTCGTCGGTCACAAGGTCCTGCGTCCGCGCCCGCCCGTCGGGGTTGGCGATCTGCCGTTCCAGATGAAGCGGGGCCTTGGACGCGATCGCGGAAAAGACCCGGGCCCCGGCGGCGTCGGCGATCAGGATCCAGTATCTCATCGCAATCTCCTTCGGACTGATCGTAGGCACTGCCGGGCAGATTACGCAGATGAAGACACTCTTCGGCCTCCCTGTTTTCTGAGGCAATGAACTTCTGACGCGGCTGGTGCGCTCAACTCCCGGGACTAGCTTTTTGGTGCCGGGGGTGTCTAATCGATTGGATGTCAATGAGAAGCCACGCCGCGTTGTTGGTTGCGATCGTTCTGGCCGGTTGGAGTCTGCCGGCGGGCTGGGCGGCCGAGACCAATGTCGATCAGGTCCTGGGGCAGCTCGATCAGGTCGGCAAGAATCTCAAGGAATTCTCGGCGAAAGTCCGGCTCACCGAGACGGATGATGTGGGCGACCACGTCGTGCACGCCGGCAACGTGTACTTCCAGAGAAAGAGCGACAGCGACGCCCGTATACACGTCGCCTTCGATCAGCGGATCTCAAATAATCGCATTTACAATGAGAAGACCGAATATCTGCTCGACGATCGCTGGCTCACCGACCGCAATTACCGCTCACACAATGAAGTGAAACGCGAGGTGCTCCAGCCGGGGCAGAGGATGAACCTCTTCAAGCTCGGCGAGGGTCCGTTCCCACTGCCGATCGGCCAATCGCCGGCGGACGTGCATCAGGAGTCGGACGTGCAACTGGTGCCGCCGGCAAAGGACGATCCGAAGAACACCGTTCATATCCGTCTGACGCCCAAACCCGGAACAGAACTGGCCCGGCGGTTCCGTACCATCGACGTATGGGTCGATCAGGCCTCGCACATGCCGGTTCGCGTGGACACCGAGGACAAGCAGAGTCAGCGGGCCACGACCGAGCTGACCGACATCGTCATGAATCCCCCGGCCGGCCTGAAAGACGCCGACTTCCAACTCGCCGCCATCGACAAAACAAAGTGGAACTCGAGTGTCGAATCGCTCAAGCAATAGGAGAGGATGAGTCACCACGAAAGACACGAAGAAATGCAGGAAAGACGACGGACGTTTTCGTGACCGGGTTTTTAACCCGTGCTGAGCATCACAAGCAGAGTCACTCCTCATAAAACGTCATCAGCACGGGTAAAAAACCCGTGTCACCGGCGGCCCCGCATCTCTTTCCAAATCTTTGTTCTTCGTGATCTTCGTGTCTTCGTCGTTTACTTGTCTTTACGCGGCCTTGGGGACCGGCTGTGCCGGGGACGACGTTGCCGCGGCGGTCTCGAAGTGCGTGAACAGCTTCTCCAGCAAGCCTTCCTGCAAATCGGGCCGCTGCACCTGCGCCGGGTCGGCCGGCAGCAGCAGCTCGAAGCCCGGGCCGGCGGGCGCCGCACGGTTGATCATGATGTCGCCGCCGTGCTGATACGCTACGGAAAACGCCCCCAGTAGCTCGACACCCAGGTCGGAAGGATCGCTGGCGGGAAACGCGAACGGCGTGAAAAACGCCGCCACGTCCTGCTCCGTCCAGGGCTTGGATCCCCCCCAGACGCGGATCGAGGCCGCGGGCTTTTGCGCGATCGTCGCCGGAGTCACGGCAATCGTCAGTTTGTCGGCGGATTCACTGAGCCGGGCTACATAATTGATCAAAGTCTTGAGCGCGGTCGTGGCGGCGTCGGGGTCGAGCTTCAGTCGTGGCGCCGCCGGATCCACCGTGGTCTGGATGTTCCGGCCTGAAACGTTGACGGCGGCCAGCACTCCACGCTTAATCAGCTCGTCGCCACCCAGCTCGTTCTCGAAGGTCTTGCGCGTTTCCCCGGCGGTCTGCCCGACGCGCTGAATGATCTGGAGAAGATGGTCGCGTTCCTTGTGCGCCAGCGCCCAGAGCTGCTCGGCGAACTGCGGGTCGGTCGCGACGCCCCCGGCGGCCTTGGGCGCAGTCTCTTCAAGATAACAGGTGAGCGCCGTCATCGAATTCCGCAGGTGGTGCGAGATTCCCCCCGCCATCGCCGCCAGGCTGCGGACGCGATCGGCGACGATCATCCGCTGGATCACCACCAGCCGCTCGCGCAGGAGGGTTTCCCGTTCGCAGGTGCTCAGGAAGATTTCCATCGCCCGCTTGAGCGTTTCCTTCAGCTCCTTGAGGTCGGCGGGCTTGGTGATGTATTTGAAGATGGCCCCGGAGTTGACCGCCTCGATGGCGCTGTCGATTTCCGAATACGCCGTGATCAGCAGCCGCACGATGTTCGGCCACTGCTGCTTGAGCCGCTTGAGCAGCTCGACCCCCAGCGCCCCCGGCATCCGCTGGTCGGTGATGACCACACCGATCCGCGCCGCTTCCTTGTCGACGATGGCGTTGGCGTCGGCGACGTTGGTCGCGGTCAGGACCGCGAAGTCCTTCTCCATGGCCTTTCTGAAATACTTTAGCGCCTGCTCTTCGTCGTCGACGTAGAGCACGGCGTATTTGCGATAGTCGTAAGCGGGATTCATGCCGCGATACTCCCTGGCGCGACTTCCTCAGTGTCCTTGAATGCCGACGACGTCCCCCCGGCCGTCGGATTGGTTTTGAACGCGGCGGCCGTGACCGCGGGCAGATCGAACGTGACCGTCGTCCACTGCCCCTCCTCGCTTTGAATGGCGATCTGGCCGCCGTGGTTTTTCACGATCGTGTGACAAATGCTCAGGCCCCAACCCATCCCCTGGCCCACGTCCTTGGTCGTGAAAAACGGATCGAACAGACGCGGCAGGAACTCCTTCTTGACGCCGGTCCCGTTGTCGGTCAGCGAAACCTCCACCCGCTCCCCGTTTTCCCGGCAGGCGATGACGATCTTCGGCTCGCGCTGTGCCTTCACCTTGTTGCTCGCCTGCGCAGAATTCACCAGCAGGTTCATGAACAGATGGATGACCTGTGTCTTGCCGGCGGAGACGCGGGTGTGTTTGACGCCGGCTTGGTCGATCTTGATCCCGCTCAGCTCGTGCGCGGTCAGGCGTAAGGCAGTGGTCAGCGCGTCCTCGATGTCGAATTCTTCGCGGTCGCTGTCGCTGGTGGGATAGGCGAAGGTGCGCAGGTCCGAGATCACGCCGCGAACGCGGGTCATCCCCTGTCCGATGTCCTTGAGCGTGTCCTGAAGACTCTCGTTTCCGTCGGCCTCCTGCTCGGCCATCTGGAGGGCCATGAAGGTGAAGTTCAAGGGGTTGTTGATCTCGTGCAGCAGCCCCGCCGAGAGCTTGCCCAGCGCGTTCATCTTCTCGGACTGCACGAGCTGGACTTCGGTCTCCTTCAATTTCTTCAAGGTCGAAGCCAGCTCTTTATTGTTGACGTCCAGCTCGTGGCGCAGGCGGAAGTCCTCGAAGCGGCGGATAAATCGGTAGTGACAGGCGGCGGCGCAGATAATGCCGTTGCCCAGCACGAAATACAGGTTCGCCGCCAAGGTGCCGTTGAATAGCACCATCGACTGCCGGTCCACCGCATCCGCCGGCCGCACGATCACGTGCATCACGCACGCCGCCAGATACGTCACCGTCACGAATATAGTGAACCACGCCCCCTCGCGCAGCGTGTAGGGCAGGACCAGACACGCACCGACGAGCGTGAAATTCAACCCCGAATAGTACGGCGACATCGCGCCCTCTGATTTGTAAATCATCAGGCAGACCGCCAGCATGGGAATGATCGTGCAGCCCTTGTCGGTGAGGCGCGCGTGCCGCTGGCCCCAGGCCGTGAACAGGATCAGGAACCCGGGCAGAAGCAGCGCGCTGCACCACAGACGGATTTCCAGGTGCGGCCGGACCAGCGACGGATAGACAAAGTAGTCCAGCATCCACCCGGTCGGAATCAGCAGCAGCCCCAGGAGATACCCCAGCCGGGCCTGGCGAATACGCAGCGCGCGGTCGTACTCCTGGTACGCCGCCGCCAGCTCGCCCATCCCCTCGTATTTGGGGCCCGTCGACATCCGATTTGTCTCAGTCGAAATCCCGCCAACTGTCCGCGCGTCGCAACCGGGCGGCCGCGAATCAACCGGCTCTGCTAAGAGTATCGTCAAGATGTCGAGTCGCTTGCGGTCGGTTGGAGAATCTCGGAGGGTTGTATCGGGTTTCGAGGGCAAGGCGGCCGGCGCATCAAATAGCAGCAAGCTGCGATAGATGTGGGTCCAACAATTGCGGCCCGGATTGACGTGCCGCAGCCCGCAATTTGGGACCGGCGCGCCGGGGGATCCATCCGGCGCCTGCTTTTGCCCCCGGATAAAGGCCGCTCAAGTCGCTGCCGATGATGCGACTGTCGCAGACCGCACAGTTTAACGCTGCGGACGCCGCTGCGATGAGGAACACATCCATGGGTATTCCACGTTTCGCCTCCGGTCAATTCGTTATTGCACTGGCGGCGCTGATTGCCGTCGTAATGGCGCCGCGGGCGTTCGGCGGCGGGTTCGAGGTCCTTCAACAAAGTCCCCGCGCCTCCGGACAGGCGGACGCCTTTGCCGCCCAGGCGGACGATCCCTCGGCGATCTGGTACAACCCGGCGGGCCTCACCCAGCTTCAGGGGACCCACTTTCTGGTCGGTGGATATCTGATCGATCCCAGTTACCGATTCGATGGCCCGACTGCCGACGCTACAATGGACAAGCTCTCGTTCCTGCCCCAAGTCTACGCCGAATCGGATTTCGGCCTGGAAGATTTCCGCTTCGGCCTGGGTGTCAACAACGTCTTTGGCATCAACGAGGACTGGGGCCAGAACACGCCGTTCGCGACCGTGTTTACCAAGGGTCATTTGTATGTGATCAATATTGAGCCGACGGTGGCCTACCAGGTTACCGAGAACTTTTCGCTGGGGGTCGGGCTCAACGTTTACTTTGGCAGCCTCGATCTGGAGCACAAGCAGCCGCTCGGCCCACCGCCCACCCCGATGGGCCACTTCCGATATCACGGCGACGGCTGGGCGGTCGGCGCTTCACCCGGACTGATGTGGAAAATTGACGACCGAAATACCTTTGCCGCCATCTACCATTCGGCCGCCAAGTTGAACATCGACGGTCCGGCGGAAGTCACCGCCAACGGCATTCCACCGATCGGCCCCTCGCATTCCCAGACGTCGATCCAACTGCCCCAGAGCGTCGGCATCGCCTACGCGTTTCGTCCGGTGGCGCCCTGGAAGCTCGAAGCCGACGTCGTCTGGAGCAACTGGCGCATGCTTCAGCAGATTCAATTGCACTCTTCCAACCCGGCCTTCAACGGGCAGACCATCCCGACCCGATACGACGACACGTGGGCGTTCCGGTTCGGCACTCAGTACGATCTGAACGAGAACTGGACGATCCGCGGAGGCTATTCTTATGGGACCAGCGCCGTCCCTGAAGCGACCTTTGGTCCGATCGTCCCCGATGCGAACTATCACCTGTTCAGCGCCGGCCTTGGATATACCGTGGGTCGGTGGACGTTCGACGCGGCCTACCTGTTCATCCTGCGCGAGCCACGGAACATCAGCAACAGCGTCTACTCGCCCGCCGTCAACGGGAATTGGAAGACCAACCTCCAGGGCTTCATGATTTCGGCCGGCATTGCACTGTAACTCGCCGTTAAGGCTACGGCACCGGGGCGGCTCCCTTGGCGACGAGCCGCTCCTTGTTTTCCCGCCAATACGCCGGCAAACGATGCCATGGCACCGTCGGGGAATAGTGATGCACGAGGTGTAGGTGCTGGTTGCCCAGGAGCAACTGCAAAACTCGCGGCACGTCGAGGTTTTTCGCGCTGCCGATGCGGCTGGTGTCTTCCGCCGGATGATGGGGCCAGGCGGTCAGCGCAAAGCCGAGGCATCCGATCGCGATAAAAGCAGGAATGAACCAGCAGGCGACCAGGGCATGCATCTTACCGGCTTCGCCAAAGGCCAGGCAAAGCAGCAACACCAGGGCGGGTGTAAAACACAGGTGCATGAACAGCGTCACATTCGTGCGAAAATGGCGCAGGGAATAGACGTAATAGGACCCTGCGATCAGAAACGATTTGATCCATCGAACCAGAACGTTGGGGCCCGCGGTAAAACGATCGGGGTCTGATTCTTCGTTGGTATGGGCGTGATGGGTCAGGTGCAGCCGGCGGTAGAGATAGGGGTCGAATAGAAACACGACGCCGCAGGCAAACAGCATCAGGTCGTTGAGCGATCTTTTCTTGCTGGCGGTCCGATGGGCGGCGTCGTGAATGACAATGTAAAGCACGAAGATTGTAACGGTCTCGAACGCGGCCAGGGACGCGAGGGCCAGGTAACCCGGATGCGGCAACGCCACGCCAACCGCCAGGCCGGACAAAAACAATGTAAAAACAACCACAAATAAAATGACGGTGGGATTTGTTTTCATGGCAGTTCCTCGTCAATTCTGCCCCGGGCAATCGCGGGCTTCAGGCGCCGGACTCGGCTTCGGGCCCATGTTCCACGTGGCGCCCGTTGCCGTTGCCATTCCCGTTGCCGCTCGTCTTCCCGTTCCCGTTGGCGCCATCGTGCCCATGGCGCCGGCGCGCAATCAGATCCGAAGAAACGCTCACGCGTTTCAGCCCCGGGACGACGGCCGACGTGATCCCCGGCCCAAATGACATGATCGTTCTGCCGCGCCGCCGCTTGACGATCTCCAGAAAGATGATGCTCTCGTGCTCGTCCCAGAAGAGGCAGTGTGAATGCCACTCGCTGCTGGCAATGTCGCGCGCCAGCGCCGTCAATTGATCGGGGTCGCGGTAGATGAGCTTCCACGCCATGAAGCTTTCGATGTAGCCGATGTCGGCCAGATCGGGCGTGAAGTTGGCGACCAGCAGTCGTCCGCCGGGGGCGAGCATGTCGAACATGAGGCGGGTCAACCGGGACGCGACGCGGTCCGAGAGGTAATCGTACAACCCCGCGGCGTACACCAGATGCATGTTCTCGAAATGCACTTTTTCGGCGAGGATCGAACGGACCGAGCCGCTCACCGCCGTGACCCCCTTGTCGCCGAAATCGCGGCGCACCTGCGTCAGCGACTCGGCGTCCTGGTCGAGGGCCACCAGCTCGCCGATCCGTCCCTCGGCGACCGCCGTGGACAACGCGGCTTCGCGAAGATGCCCGCTGGCGACCGACAAGATCCGCGGCGAGGGAAACAGCGCCGCCGTCTCGTCGATCATGCCCGCCAGGACCTGGGCCCGCGCGCGGACGCTGCGCGGCGCCTGGCGTTCCCGGTTGAATTGGAAGATCGCCTGTCCGATCTCGGAGGTTTCCGCCGGGATCGGCGTACAGCCGTAAATGTAGTCGAGCAACGCCGCGTCGCCCGGATAGCCGCGCGGCTTGCGGAAGGAATGTGCCGTAAACGGGTCCTGCCAGACCAGCCGGGCGACCGGATGGTCGGCGGCCTCGGCCTGAAATACTGTGTCCCATTCGTCCGGACCGCACCCGCGTCTCAGCTCCGACAATCCCCCCATCAGCAGTTCCATTCCCTGCTCGATTTGTCCCGATGAGATCAAGTGATAGGCGTCATCCAACACCGATCGACAGGATATGGGGGCGTCACCGCGGGGCGCGCCTCCGTTCAAACCGGCGACGGGTATCATCCCACCGCCGGCGCCCGGTACCACAGCCATAAACCCTTTCCCTTCCGGCTTCAATCAAGCCACCACACCAGCGCGATCGATTTGATTCGGCAAGGCGATTCGATCCGTCTCACCTTGCCGAATGGCCGCCCAACCATCGAATGCCCATGCTAAGGCGAAACAATGGGGCGGCATAATTTTTGCCGATTCCTCAACAGTAAGGGGCGTCCCATAACTTGCAATAGGATCTTTGCCCCAGAATCGGTGTAACAAGATAGGCAAGATTGACTTTGGATTTGCTTAAAGGTGAAGTCGCAAAAAGAAAACCCGGCGTTTGGGCCGGGTTTTCTACAGCGTGCTTTCTGCGATGGAAGGAGGGCGGCCCTCGGGCCGAATCCTGTCCTGCCGAGCTGCCGTGGCAGCCGCGTGGAGCGCAGGACTCGCACCTGCGGAAGCTGCTACCGCAGCCCACGCCACAGCTCTACTGCCCGCCCCCGGGCTCTTTCTCCGGGCAACGCCATGCCCGGAGCTGGCCACATCATAAGACTTTCGCGGCAAACAGATCAACTGCCGCCGCATTTTTTACGCCCTCGTCACCCTGCGCGCTTCCGTTTGTTTCCCTTTCCACACGCACCGCGGATCGGCGGTAAGATATTGAGTATGCAAGACGCCAAAGCGGCATTGGATCGGTATTTTCTGGAGATGCGATGGCGGTGCCTTTCGCTCGCGGCGGATCTCGACCGCGTCGAACGCTCGCCCGGCGGCGAGCACGTCGTGCAAGCCGACCCACGCCTGCAAAAACTCCGCGCGGCGCTGGGCGCGCTGGGGCGAGCGGGGGCCAACCGCGCTGAGCAGGTTCAATCGATCTTCAGCGACAAGACCCCGCCACCCCAATAGCGATCGCGTGTGCTCCGGCAATCGCAAATTGCGAATCGGCAATCGAAAATGAAATTCATCGATCCCCATATTCACTGCGTCTCGCGCACCACCGACGATTACCTGTACATGTCCCGGTGCGGCGTGGTGGCGGTTTCCGAACCGGCCTTCTGGGCCGGCTTTGACCGCAGCAGCGCCGCCAGCTTCGCCGACTATTTCCGCCACCTCACCGACGTCGAGCCCAAACGCGCCGCCCGATACGGCATCGACCATTACTGCTGGTTGTGCATCAATGCCAAGGAAGCCGAAAACGTCGGCCTTGGCCGCGAAGTGATCAAGCTGATTCCTCCCCTGCTCGACCACCCGCGCGTGCTTGGCGTCGGGGAAATCGGCCTCAACAAAAACACCCGCAACGAAATCACCATCTTCGAGGAGCAGGTGGACCTCGCCGCCCGCTACGATCAGCTCATCCTCATCCATACGCCGCATCTGGAGGACAAGCACAAGGGCACCTCGATCATCACCAGCATCCTCAAAAACGACAAACGCATCCGCCCCGAGCGCGTCCTGATCGACCACTGCGAAGAGCACACCATCCGCATCGCCCGCGACAACGGCTTCTGGGCCGGGCTGACGATTTATCCCGTCACCAAGGTCACCCCGCAGCGCGGCGCCGACGTCCTCGAACAGTTCGGCCCCCAAATGATCTGCGTCAACAGCGCCAGCGACTGGGGCGAGTCCGGCCCGCAAAATCTCACCGACACCTGCCTGGAATACCAGAGCCGCGGGCATTCCGAAGCCGAAGCCCTCGACATCTTCCACAACAATCCGTGCCGATTCTTCGGTCAGAATCCGAAGTGGGAATTGAAACCCGTCCGATAGCTGTGCCGATCCGTTTGCTGTTTGCTATAATAATGGCCATGGCTGTTCTTGAATTGGAAGGTGCTTGGGAGGACATCCTTCGCCGCAGCGCGGAGCTTTCGGGCCGTCGCGTCAGGGTCACGGTGTTGGCGGACCAGCCGACCGCCACTTCGCTTGACGAAGCCGCCGAAGCATGGGCGGATGGCGCCGAGAGACTTGAACCGGGACCGCCCGGGCCGCCTCGTCACGGCGAAGAGGCCGAGCTACAGCAGATTCTCATCGAGAAGTTCCGCAAGCAGGGGTTAAAGCTCTGATGCTATGCGACACTGGTCCCCTCTTGGCGCTCGTGGACTGTTGATGAAGCGATATGAGAATGTGCCTATGGATCTGGCCGATGCAACGCTCATGGCGGTCGCCGAGGCGACTGGCGACCGCCGAATCTTCACGCTCGACAATCATTTCCGCATCTATCGCTTCGACGACGGCGGCTATTTCGACGTTGTCCCGTGATCGCCCGGCGTGCTCATTGATGACGTGCCCGCACGACTTCGGTGATGTAGGAATAAATCAGCGAGACGATCGCCACGATGACGCTGGCCCAGAGGGTGATTTTCAGGATGCGGATGCGGTTGGCGATTTCCTTGTCGCGCCACTCGGCAAGACGCCGGTCGATTTCGTCGAGCTTGCGGTCGATGCGGGCCTCGATCTCGTCGAGCTTCTGATTGAGGTACTGGTCGGCGGTTTTTTTGATGCGGTTGCTGATGCCGCCGAACAGGCCCGATTCCTCGATATCTTCGCGGAGCGTGGGGATAGGCGCCGGACCGGAAGTTCCGACGCCGGGCGGCACGTGGCCGTCACCGGGTAGAAACTGGTAGTCGCTTGGACCCTCTTCGCCGATCATCCGGGCTACCACCCCGCCCAGAAACGCGCGGCGCTTACGGTTCAGGCGGGAAAAGAGCCCTTCTTTTTTGCGAAGCCTTCGCACCAGGACCGGCACGGGGTCGTCGTCGCGGGCTTCGATTCCGCGGAGCCGGGCCAGCACCACCAAGCCCGGCTGCGAGAGCCCGGCGAATCGCATCGATCGGATTCGCGCGATCTCCTGGGCGATCTGCTCTTTGGACGCGCTGGACGTCACCGGCCGGCGGCCCCAGCGCACCACATCGAGCATCGCATCGCGATCCAGCGAAGCGATCAGTTGCCGCCGATCGTGAATCGCCACGATCAGCGCCTGCCTTGTCTTGAATTTCGTGGGGTCGAGACCGAATTCTTCGGCAAGGTGGCTCAGCTCGTCGCGAGGAACTTCCGAGAGCTGGCGCGAGGGGATGAATGACTCGGCGGGCTCGCGCAAGATCTCCGCGCCGCCGGTCTGGTCCGGCAGCATTCGCGTTTCATCGCTAGGCGGTATCGCAGACATCTTCTTTGAAGAACGCTCCTTCGCCTCAATCTCACGCCGTTCCGCTCGGGTTTGCGGGAGGGCGAGGCTCCTACCGAGCCGCGGCTCGCCGGGAGGCTCGCCCTCCCAAATCCGCAATTTCACCGACACGGGCCCTTAGGTTATAGCGGGATTCGCGTTCACTGAAATGCCTTCAAAACATCCACCGCTTTGGGCTTGTTCAGATCGGCGGCGACTTTCGGATCGATGCGCGAGCCAATCCGGGCAAGGTCCCCCTCGGCCAGGCCGGAAATGGGGCTAATGACGACCACGTCGCCGGCACGGAGCCCGCCGGTCACTTCCGTGCGCTCGATGCTGCGGATGCCGATGGTCGCATCCGATTTGACGAGGCGGCCGCTCCGAAGTGTCCAGATCGCGTTGTCTTGCACCGCCTGCGTCGGAACGATCAGCGCACGCTCGCGCGTCTGCTCGATGAACGCAAGCTCCCCGGTCATCCCCGGCTGAAGCCTGGGCTCGACAGCCGCAAACCTCACATCGACGTCGAAGGTCCTGCGCGTCGCGTCCGCCTTGGGGTATTTCTGCTCGACGATGCCGTCGAAGGTGCGCCCCGGGAACGAATAGAGCGTCATCTTCACCTGCTGATCCTTATCGACCCCGGCGATGTTCTCCTCATCCACCGCCGCACGCATGATCAGGCTCTTGGGCCCGAGATCCGCAAGCTGCATCAGGTGCCCGTTGATCTCGATGCGCGTGCCCTGGGCGATCGGTTCATCGAGAACGACGCCGTCGATCGGGCTGCGCACGGTCTGACGGCTTAGATTCTCCTGCGCCGCCCGATCGGCCGACTCCGCCGTCTCGACATCCTGCTGCAATTCCCGCAGTTTGGCCGCTCGCTGGGCCTTGAGTGATTCCAGATCGCCCCAGATCTTCCTCGTGTGCTCCAGCGCCTGGTCCCGATCGTTGGCCGAGGCGGCGCTGCGCTGGGCCAGTGAGGTGAAGCGATCCTCAAGGTTTTTGGCGGCGTCGAGCATCTGTTGAGTTGCCGTGATCTGCCGATCGAACTGGCGCAAGACCGGCGACTTCTCGGGATCGACAAACTGCTGGCGGGTTTTGAGTTCCGCACGGGCCTTGTCGGCCTGAAACTGGAGATTCGGATCGACGACCAGGGCGAGCGGCTCACCCTTTTTTGCCGCTTCGCCCTGCCGGATCATGACCCGCTCGACGATGCCGGCAACACTGCTGGAAATCGGGTATTCCAGGCGCGGACGAACCGTGCCGGTGGCGTAAAAAGCTTGGATGACCGGACCTTCGATGACCTCGGTGACGGTGACCGCCGGGCGACTCATCCAAAACAGAACCACGGAAACCCCACCCACGGCCAGAAACGCCGCCGCGATAACGACGCTCTTGGCAAATCCGCGCGGCCGGCCGTGGTTCATCGATGAGAATTATAATCGAACGGCAAAGATTGCGGAGTTTTCATCGGAATTGACCCGTCGCCGGAGCCCCATCACAATCCGCCGCAATGCGCCGGATCTGGCTCGGATATTTCGCGATCCCCCTGGCAATCTTGTCGCATTACGTCTGGCCGGCCCATGGTTCCGAGAAGATGGAGCACTGGGAGCCGCTCCTCACGTTCATTCTTTCCGGCATCGCATTGATCCCGCCGGCCCATTTGATGGGAGAGGCGACGGCGCACCTGGCGGAGAAGACCGGCCCGACGATCGGCGGCCTGCTCAACGCCACGTTTGGGAACGCCGCCGAACTGATCATCGGAATCATCGCCCTCACCAAGGGATTGAATGACGTCGTCAAGGCGTCGCTGACCGGCTCAATTGTGGGCAATCTGCTGCTTGTGGCCGGGGCTGCGATGGTGATCGGCGGCTGGCGCCGCGAACGCCAGCGCTTCTCCCGCGACAGCGCTCAGACCAATTCGGCGCTGCTGGCGGTATCGGTCGCCGCGATGCTGGTGCCGGCGATTTTTCATTTCACCTACCCCCGCGACACGCACCTGCTGGAACACGAGGCGGGTCTCTCGACTGGCACGGCGATTGTCCTGCTGGCGGTGTATGTCCTGGGCCTGTTCTTCACGCTGAAAACCCACCGGCACATCTTCAGCGCCACGCCCGCCCAGTCGCCCGAAGACCCGATCGGGCCTTACCTGCACGGGGATTGGTCAGTGAAAAAGAGCACGATCGCCCTGCTCGTGGCGTCGGTCTTGACGGCGGTCGTCGCCGAGCTTTTGGTCGGCTCCGTCGCCCGCGTGGCCGAATCGCTGCGCTGGAACCAGATCTTCGTCGGCGCGATTCTGCTGGCGATCTTTGGCAACGCCGCCGAACACTCGACGGCCGTGCTGCTGGCCCGCCGCAACGACATGGAAACGGCGATGACCATCACCTACCAGAGCAGCCTCCAGATCGCGCTCTTCGCCACGCCTTTCCTGGTGCTGCTGAGCGAGGTGCTGGTCGGACTGCGACTTCCCTCTTGCAGGCGCCTCGACATGGTTTTCTCGCCCATGGAAGTGGTTGCCGTGATCCTGACGGTTGCGGTCGTGATCGTGATCGGCCTCAACGGGGAGACAAACTGGTTCGAAGGCGTGATGCTTCTGGCGGTTTACGCGATTCTCGGGATCGCGTTCTTTTATATCCCCAGCGGCACGCCGGGTGGATATGATAATGTGCCGGCCGAGGGGTTCGGCCACGGCGCTTCGGCTGTGTCGCCCGCGCCGCCCTTGCCGCCGCGAGGACCTACCGATGTCACTGCGCGATAATGAGCTGGCGCGAAGGCAGGACGGACGAGTCGAGCTTCGTCCCCGGCCGCTGCGCATCCGGTGGAATCTGAGCGATCTGACGGCATCGGATGGCCACGAGCTGCGCGCGGTTTTCACGTGCAGCGTCCGGGCGCTTGCGGACGCGACGGAACGGCGGATGCTCGAAGAAGTGCTGCTGGGCGCCCGCTACGCGCTCAGCGACGAAGACGTCTCCCGCCACTTTGAGGGAACGATCCGGTCGGCGGCGGGCAAGGCCGCCGGAAAGCACGCCGCTTCCGACTGGCTCGCCAACAACAGCGCCGCCGAGATGGTCGACGCGATCCGTTCCGCCGCTGCCGCGGTCGCATTCGACTGCGGGATTGAGCTGCTTCCGCCCTTCAACCTCGATCTTCAGAGCCCGACCTATCAACAGCAGCAACTCCGGGCGAACCAGCAGGCGCTGGCTGAGAAGCAGGCCGCCGAGCAGATCGAGCACGTGCACCGAGCCGGCGAGCTGCTCAAACAATTTCAGTCCATCCGCGACGCCACTCCCGAGCTTTCGCCCGGCCGGCTGCTCGAGCAAATCAGTCCCGCCGATCGCGGCGCGGTGCTTCAGACCCTGCTTCTGGCCTCGGCCAAACGACAGGGCGCCGACCAGCTTCGGGCCGTCGCCGGGCCCTATCTGGTGAACATCAACCCGGCAGACGCCGCGCCCATCCCGCGGCTCAATCCGCTGCCGCCCTCGCTAGGGCCGCTGCGCAGCGTTCAACCCGCCGACGTCGACGGAAAACGGACGCTCCTGGTCGGTGCCCGCAACGGATTTCTGGCCGTGGATCCCGCAAAACCTGCCGAAGCGCGACTCTTCACGGACGAACCCAACGCCTCGCTGCTCGGGTTCAACCGCGTCATCTTCTGGAGCGACCGGCAGGGGTTCGTGGCATCACACGGCGATGCAGGAATCGTTCGCTGGGAAGTCGATCGTCCCGATTCTCCGGCATCGACGCTTCGCCTGGAGCGGCTCGGGTTGCGCCCGCCGGTCGCTCCGACGGGATCGGATGCCGCTTCCGCGAGCGGCGGCGGGCCACGCAATCTTGCCGCCCTCGATGAGAATTCTCTGGTTTTCAGCGTCGCCGGCAGGCTCTATGTCACCAACCTCCAGGATGTGGAGACCGTTCCGACGCTTTCGTCCGCCGAGATCATCGCGATTCTGCCCGACGATCGGGGGCTCATCCTCGTTCACGAGGATGGGACGATTTGCGCGCTGACGCGCGGATCACGGGAGCTGACCTGCCTGCTCCGCCGGAGCAATCGCGTTCGTTCCGCCGGCTCGCTGCCGTGGCTCGGATCGAGCCGGCTGCTGCTGGCCGACGATCAGGGCCCCATCGAATGCCTGGGCTTCGACGATCAGCTCGTGACGCAATATCAAAGCCCGCACCGTGGTCTGCGAGCGGTTACGGGATCGACCGACGTCGTCGCCGCGATCTCCTCCGACCGCCAGCGGCTGATCCTCTGGCGAACCTGGAACGGCCGCCAGCCGCTCACAGAAATCTATCTCACCGGCCTCACCCGCCACCGAATCGCCGACGTCGATTTCGGATAACGCGTCGGGCCCTCGCGGCGAAGTTCAGGCCAGGTATTTCGCCGTGCCCGGTGATGCCGCACGGTCGTACGGGCCCAGTTCCGGCCGCTCGTAGAGATTCAAGTAGAACTCGAACACGGGCTGATTCTCGACTTCGCGATGCCGGGAGAACTCAAACCCGAGCCGGTGCAGAAACTCGGCGGCACGCTCGATGTCCACGGGCACGTTCGGCGGGTGCACCACCAGCTTCAGGCAGCCATGCTCATGCGCGTGGCCGGCAGCGACCTGCACCAGAGCCCTTCGAATCACGTGATCCGTCGAATCATCGATCGCCCGGAGGCAATGCAGGTGCGCCACGTTCCCGTCCTGCACGCAGACGCCGACCGTCCCGACAATCCGCCCCCCCGCCTCGGCGACCCAAAAATGATCCTGCGGCCGACGAAAATATTTCTCCTCAATCTGATCGATCTTCGAGGCGCAGTCGCAATCCACGGAGCCGCTCGGCGCCGCAGCGCCGTGCAGCCGCAATATCTGCGCTCGGTCGTCGGCCTGAAAGCTTCGGACAAGAAAAGCGTCCGGCAACCCGGGACGTTCATCTGCGCTCCACAACGAGAAGTTCCGATTCATGATCCCTGTCCTTGATGCCTTGTTCACATCAGTTTGCTTGTCGACGGTTACGCCACAGTCCACAGCGCCGGCATTCTAGGAACCTTAAATGAACAAGTTCGACACCCCGCGCCGGCGGCCCACGTCGCCCCGTAACAATCTCGTTAAGGCCGCTTCATTTTCAGAGAATTCGCACGGTCGCGTCGCCCCCGAGCGAAACAGTTGAAGTGAGATTGTGGAAGGTCGTTCCTTTTCCCGAGACGGTGGCGGTGAGGCTTCGGATGTGCTCGCCGGCGATGCCGAAGGGAGTTGCGGCGTTGCCCGATTGCACGTTTCCGAGCGACGCCGTTTGGATGCTCCCCGCTGCAATCAGCGTGTTGCCGAATACGCCGCGTCCCCGGACGCTCACCGACCGGATCGTCGCGGATGCGTTGACCAGATCGGTCGCCGAAGCAGGCAGCGCATCCAGATCCGACCGCACGCCGGCAAAGATCGTGCTGTTGATCGCCGAGCCGACCAGGATCGAGCCGATCGAGGACGTCGCGCGGATGGCGGCCCCGGAAAGTGCCCCTCCGGCGGTGATCCGGCCGATGGTCCCGGCCCGGACGTCCTCGCTCAGATTGGCACGGTTCGCAAGGGAGCCAATCGATTGCGCCGTGATCGTGTGCCCCGCCGCGGCGCTGTCAAGCTGAATCTGGCGGATCGATCCGGAAACGGAAAAATCGCCGGTAAGATCGACCGTCCCGGCCAGAAACGCGCCAAGAGAGCCGGTCACAGCCATGTCCCCGACCGACGTGCTGCCCCGAATCGACAGCGTCGAATGACCGTCGGTACCGCTGAGCGTAATCGCGGTCGGATCGGCGGTGGCGGTGGTGTCAAATTCGATCTCCCCCGAGCCGCGGCCGCGAAGCGCAACCACTACGCGATGGCCATGGGCGTCGCTATAAACCGCCTTGTGGCCGGACGAAAAGTCGATGATCCGAACCGGCGCCGGCGGGCCCGAGGGGCTGCTCCCCGCTCCCGTGCTCGTGCCCGATCCGCTTCCGTTGGTTGTTCCCGATCCGGTCCCGGTGCCTGTTCCCGTTCCGGTGCCTGTCCCTGATCCGGTTCCCGTGCCCGTGCCCGAACCGGTTCCCGTTCCAGAGCCCGTGCCTGTACCCGTCTGACCGCCGGTGCCGGTGCCCGTTCCCGTCGAGCCGGTTCCGCCCGAGCCCCCGGAGGTGCCGGAATTTCCCCCTGACCCCCCGGGGTTCGATCCGCTCCCCGGCGCTTTGACCCCCAGCGCCGCGCCGACCTGCTGAAGGATCTGCACCGCCGGCGCCGGAATGACGCCCGCGCCCGTCGGCCCGACGTTGAGCAGGAAATTGCCTCCTTCGCTTTTGATCTGCTGCAAATCGGCCAGGATCGTCGACGCCGATTTCCAGTCGTTGTCGGTGTCCTTGTAGCCCCAGGTGTCGTTGAGGGTCATCGCCGTTTCCCACAGCCGCCCGGCGGGCTCGTTGGTGGGAATGAGCCCTTCCGGCGTGTCGAAATCCCCGTCGGTCACCAGCCGTTTGCCCACCCGGTTGTTGATGATGATCGAAGGATCGAGGTTGCGGCAGAACTCGGTCAGCTCGCGGCCGCGCTCGTCGGTCCACCACGTGGGCCATTCCCCGTCGAACCAGAGGATGTCGGGATGATCGTTGGTGATCAGCTCCTTTAACTGCGCTTCCATCGTCACCATGTAGGTGTTGATGCCGGCGGCGCTGGCGTTGGGATCGGCCCAGTTGAGGATCGAATAATACGCGCCAAAGTGCAGCCCCGCGGCATGGGTTGCCTGCGACATCAGCGCGATCGGGTCCTGGTGCCACGGCGTCGCATCCACGACGTTGTACGTGTTCACCGAAGTATCGAACATGCTGAAGCCGTCGTGATGTTTGGCGGTCATCACGATGTACTTCATCCCCGCAGATTCCGCGGTCTGCACCCATTGCTGGGCGCTGAACTGCGTGGGGTCAAATTGATTGGCGACCTGGGCATACTGGGCGAGCAGGATGTTCAGGTCATTCATGATCCACTCGCCGAATCCGCTGGTCGTCTGCCCGTCCCAGTGCCCGGCAAGCTGCGAATACAGGCCCCAGTGAATGAACATCCCGAACTGCGCCTGCCGCCACCACAGCGTCCGCGGCGAAGTCGCCGGGTTGTCGTCGATCTCCATCCAGTTGAAGCTGCCGACGCTCTGCCCGGGATTGGCGGCCGAATCGATCACCAGCGTCAACACATGCTGACCCACTGGAATCGAGACGTTGGGAACGGTGATCGTGGTCCAGTTCTGCCAGCCGCCGGTGTTGGTGATCGTGATGGAGCCCGTCTCGTTCTTCCCGTCAACTTCAACGTGGACGGTCCCGCCGCTGTCCCCGCTGGCGACTCTCAGCCCCAGCGAATAGACGGTGGTCGATGCCGCATTGACGGTGTAGTTGAGCCACTCGCCGGGAACGGTGGATTCCAGCGCATACCCCCCACCGGCGTCGCTCACCGGCTCGATGTCGAGTCCGTCATTGCGATATCCGCCGGGTTGTGCCACCGGATTGGGGTTGTGAAACGAAACGCCCTCGCCCCCGCTGTCGTAGTTCTCAAACTCCACGGTCCCCGGCGCGCCCGCCGGCTGATTCTGAAACGGCACCGGCGTAATCGAATGCGACAACAGCACCCGCCGCTCCAGCGGCTCGGCCAGCATCATCACCCTCGAACTTCGACGACCCAACCGCAACGGCATCGCTTCGGTCACTCCTCGCACGGGCCTCATTATAAATCCTTGGAAACGCTCAGAGGAACGCCGATTGAAAGCGACCGGCACGTTCTTCATCCACTGGGTCAACTCGTCGACGCATCATCTCGCCAATATGCCCTAAAGGTGTTGCATTGTGTTGCAAAGTGTTGCATTATATACGCTCCATATGTATAGCTAAATACATGAAAAACAGCCACTTGTAGCCAAAATGGGGCTCTCATTTACGACACCCCGAATGTTGCATCGAAGGGGAGGTGTTGCATGTCTGTTGGCTGTGATCCGCTCCGCCGACGACGGTAAGCTGATCGTACATTAGCGGCCTTGGCGAATGCGATCCACGGATTCGACCAGCCGTCCACGCCGCCCCAGAACCGCGTCCGCAAATGCCACCAATCCTCTATGGGGTGCCGCGCATGGGCGAACGCGGAGCAACTGCTCGACGCAATCCTTCTCGTCGCCCTCGTTCGTCCACGTCGCCAGGCAAATCAGTGCCGCCGCCGGTGACCGGCTCACGCCCGCCTGACACTGGCACAGGACCGTCCCTTCAACTCCGGAAATCTCCCGGGCAAACTCGACGATCGCCTTTGCATCCTCCACGCGCGGCGGCGAAACTGGCCGCCCGATCTCCTCGCCCACTTCGCCTGTGCCCACGCCCGGTACGCCTCGGAAGGATCGGCCGTATTCACCAAATCGGCATCGTCGAAATGAAGTTCCAGCCGCCGCACCCCCACCGGCGTCTCTACCGGATATTCATGCCTTGCGAAAATCGAAATCACGGCTTTGATGTCGGGGCATCGTGCCCCTTGCAACAGCATTGCCGCCTCGGAATATCCAAGTACGACGATGGACGGATGGGCTTGCATCGGCACGCTTCCAATCCTACTCCTTCTCCTTCTCCTTCTCCTTCTCGTACTCCTACTCGTATTCATACTCATACTCGTTCTCGTGCGCAGCCAAACGCCCGAGTAGGAGCATGAGAAGGAGTACGAGTAGGAACAAGAGTACGAGCAGGAGAAAGAACGAAGCGTTACGTTTACCCTCTACGTTTTACGCGGCTACCCCACCAGCGTCTCTTCCAGCAAATGCTCCGACGGAATCACCCGAAACACTTCTTCGGTGCTGGTCATCCCCTGCGCGACTTTGAGCAGGGCGGCCTGGCGGAAATTCAGCATTTTTTCCGCCGCCGCGGCGTCGCGGATCGCCTTCACCGGCTTGCCGTCCATAACCAGGTCGCGAATCCCCCGCGAAACCTTCAGCACCTCGAAGACCCCCGTCCGCGACGCGTATCCCGTCATCTGGCACTGCGGGCACCCCTTGGAGGCATAGAGCACCTTGCCCTCTTCGCCGGTGAGCCACGGCCGCACCTCGTCAAACGTATGGGGCGCAATCGAAAGATCGAAGCTCACTTTGCAGTGCGGGCACAGCGTCCGCACCAACCGCTGCGAAACGATGCCGCGCAGGCAGGTGGACAGGAAATGCGCGTGCACCCCCAGCCCGCGCATCGATTGCACCGCCGCCGCGGCGACCGGGGCGTGGATCGTCGCGAACACCAAATGCCCGCTGTTGGCCGCCCGCACGGCAGTCTCCGCGGTCTCGGCATCCCGCACCTCCCCCACCATGATGATGTCCGGCGACTGCCGCAGCACGCTCCGCAGCAAATCCGAAAAACCCAGGCTGATCTGCGGATTCACCTGCGACTGCCGCATGCCTTCGATGATGTGCTCGACCGGGTCCTCGATCGTGTTGATCTTCCGCTTGCCGTCATTCAGCAAAACCAGCGACGCATACAGCGTGGCGGTCTTGCCCGAGCCGGTCGGCCCGGTGATCAGGATCAAGCCGCTGGGCGTGTGCAGCATGCCCAGAAGCTCCTGAAGCTGTCCGTGCGTGAGACCGAGCTCCTCGATCTTGTAAAGCTGCGAGTTGCGGCTCAGGATTCGCAGCGCCAGGTCCTCGCCGAACATCGTCGGGATCATGTTGACGCGAAGATCGACGCTGTTCTCTCCGTCTGGCTTGTGCACCCACCGGCCATCCTGCGGCCGGCGTTTTTCCGAAACGTCCATCCCCGCCAGCACCTTCACGTGCGAGACGTACCGCCGGCCCACTTCGATCGGCACCACCGAGATCGGCATGACGATCCCCAGGTGCCGCACGTTGATCGCCAGCGTGTGCTCCCCGCTGCTGAAAAAGATGTCGCTGGCCGGCAGCATCACCGAGTAGGCGATCAGCCGGCTCACCGCCTGCTCGACCGGCAGCTTGCTCACGTCCATCAACGCCGGCTTCGATTCCGCGCTCTTCGATTCCGTGCTCATTTGGAATCTCCATTGACGCCGGCCCCCGCGGCAAAGACCTCCCGCGCCGCCGCCTCGTTGTCCTTCAGGTTCAGCACGGCCCGCATCTTCAGCAGATCAAACACCTCCCGAACCCGCGGCGGCGCCGAATGCAGCACGAACTTCCCCCCCTTCTCCTTGCACTGCCGCTGGCTGTTGATCAGCCACCCCAGCGCCGAAGAATCCAGAAACCCCGTCTTCTCCAGGCTGAGCATGATGTTGTAGCCCGGCCACGTCGCCCCCAGCACCTCCTCCAGCGGGTTTTTCCCCGTCTCCCCAAAATCCCGCGAGGTGATTTCCCCCTCCGCCGCCAGGTGAACAAACCCGGCCTTCTCAATCGAAACCAGAGAAAGCTTCATTGTCAAACCTCATTTGCCCGACTTGACTGCTTCGGATGTGCCGCCGGAGAACGGTACAAGTTTATAGAACCGCACCAGCGGAGCAAGATATTTCTGATTTGGCGGGGCGACGGGGACGCATCCGCAAGATGCCGTGCACCTTCGGGAAAGCGATCGTTTTGCTGCAACGACGGAGGCTGCGCGCTCGTTGTGCAGACCGGTCGCCGGGGTGCAGGATCGCTGAGGCGTCTGAGCCCCAACCTCGGCAGCCTCGAAATAATTGGCCACCCGTGGCGTCGTCACGGCGGGCGCTGATACACACCCGAATTGAGGGTGGCAGTCTCGCTGGAATCCTCAATGCCGACGTTGCCAGATCCCGCGGTCATGGTCAGGACGGCGCTGGTGGCACTTTTGGCCACTTTTGGCAACAAAAAATGGCGCAGCGACGAGGGCTCTTCCGGTTTTTGCGTAGGTAATTCTATCAACGCGCGGGGGCGCTGCCCCCGCACCCCCGGAGTTTAGCGCATGCTGCCGCCGGCAGGATGGGGCGGGGGAATGTTCTTGACTGCGGAAGGCAGCCTGATTGAGG
>DATHPP010000067.1:0-13788 GCA_035483795.1 Tepidisphaeraceae bacterium
ATTTCGGATTTGATTCGTCATTCGTCATTCGGATTTCGTCATTCCGGCCGGCCGGCCGGCGGGTCATGACGGCTGGGGCTGCGGCTGCGGAGCGGGTGTGACCGAGGAGCCGGGGGCCAGGCCGGTCATGCTCTTGGCCAGCTCGAGGTTGGCCTTGAAGATTTCCAGGAGGACGTCGTTCTGGGCGCGGTCGATGGCGTGGCGCATGCGGCGGCGTGACCCGCCGCCATCCCCGCCCCCGCCGCCGCGGCCGAAGTTGCGGGCGGCCAGGGCCATCGAGGCCATGACTTTTTCCGCCTGCGAGACAACCTGCACGAGACGGTTGATCGCCTCTTCCATGCCACCGGCCGCCGCTGCCGGAGGAGCATGGGCACCGGGCCCTTGCGGCGCATAACCTCCGTTAGCCGGGCCAAATGCGGGAACGCCGGCGATGCTGTCGGCGTTCCGCTCGCTGGCGATGTTGCGGTTGTCGGAGAACATCCCCTGGAGGGCCTGCTGCACCCGCTGGCGGCTCTGGGCGGCGGTGTCGCCGCGAGCCTCGCTCGTCTGAAGCGCCTGATCCACCACCTGACAGACCCGTCTGCGGATCTTGTCCCGGTCGATGACCCAGACCTTCTTGCCCCGATAACGTTCGGTCAGGTCGTCGAAGTTGATCTGCGAGCTGCTGGAATCGAACGCGCTTTCGATGGCGCTGGCCAGCTCGGGTTGATCGGGAAACTCTTCGTTGAAATTGACCGGCTTGGGGTCGGGAACCAGCGATTCGGTCACGATCGCGTTATCGGACAGGGCCTTGAGGGCCTCATCCGGGTTGGCCGCCTCGACGTGGCCCTCGACGGGCCGCCCGGTCTCGCGAATCAATCCCCTGAACAGGTATCGCACAGTGCACGCGTCCTTTGGCGAATCACCTCGCCAGCCAACAGTATCGGTAAATAATAGCCAAGATCGCGGCTAAATGAAGGTGGAATTCACCGACGAGGCGGAAAATTACCGGCCAGGTTCAAATCTCACCCAGAGGCGCAGAGACGCAAAGAGGACTCGGATTGCCTGAGGGATTTCTCCAATCTTGAATTCCTTTGCAGCTCTGCGGCTCTGCGTGAGGTTCGTCATCATCCAAGAGCTTCTTCCAGCCCATTGACCACCCTGTGAATCCCGTCTTTCATTAGCGCCGCACCGAAGTTTAGCAGCAGCCCGAGCCGCAAGTCAGCCAGCCGCAGGTAGGTCAGCAATTGCTTTTTGTGAACCGGCGCAATCGTTTCGATCGATTTCAATTCCAGGAGCACGAGCCCCTCGACGATGAGATCCGCTCGAAAGCCCACGTCCATCCGCACGCCGTCCCACACAATTCGGATCGGTACTTCCTTCTCCACGCGCAGGCCGCGTTTGGCCAGTTCGTGCGCGAGAACGACATGATAAACCGATTCCAGCAGACCGGCCCCAGACGACGATGAATGTCCACCGCCACGTCAACGATGATGGCACTGACTTCATTATGCGTCATAGTCGGTCTTCCCCGGCGATGCGAGTAAATCTCACGCAGAGGCGCAAAGACGCTGAGTTCAGAAAACAGCGAGTCCAGAAGTTAGCAGCCGTTGGCCGAATTCGCCTCTCATCCTTGACTTCTCTGCGCCTCTGCGGCTCTGCGTGAGCTTGTTTTTTTGTTAGAGGATGAACTTGCTCAAGTCCTCGTCCTTCACGATCTCCGCGAGTCTTTCGCGGACGTAGTCGGCGGTGATCTTCACGTGTTTGTCGGTCATCTCCGAGGCATCGAAGCTGATCGTCTCGAAGACCCGCTCGATGATCGTGTAGAGCCTCCGCGCCCCGATGTTCTGCGACCGGCGGTTCACGTCGTACGCCAGTTGCGCCATCTCGTCGATCGCGTCGTCGCTGAATTCGACCTCCAGACCCTCCGTCGCCAGTAGCGCGATCTGCTGCTTGGTCAGCGCGTTCTGCGGCTCGCGGAGAATCCGAATGAAATCCTGCTTGGTCAGGTCTTTGAGCTCGACGCGGATCGGGAACCGGCCCTGCAACTCGGGCATCAGGTCGCTCGGCTTGCTGCTGTGAAACGCGCCTGCCGCGATGAACAGAATGTGGTCCGTGCGGACCGGACCGTACTTGGTGATGACCGTGCTCCCCTCGACGATCGGCAGGAGGTCGCGCTGCACGCCCTGCCGGCTGACATCCGGGCCGTGCTGCTTCTCCGTGCCGGTCACCTTGTCGATCTCGTCGATGAAGACCATGCCCGACTGCTCGACGCGCTCGATGGCGGTGCGGTAGATCTTGTCGCGATCGACCAGCTTCTCGGCTTCCTGGTGGAAGAGAATCTTGCGGGCCTCGCTGACGGCAACTTTGCGCGTGTCGCGTCGCGTCGGCATCATCTTCTCGAGCATGTTCTGCATGTCGACGTCCATCTCCATGCCGGCGTTGCCGAGCATGCCGATGACCGTCGCTTTTTCTTCCACCGCGATCTCGATCTGCCGGTCTTCCAGCGCCCCCGAGCGAAGCTGCTCGCGCACCTTCTCGCGCGTGCGGTCGCGCTTGGCCTCCTCATCCATCCCGGCCAGGCCAAACTCCGGCTTGGGCAGCAGGTAATCCAGCAGCCGGTCTTCGACGTGCCGGTCGGCGCCATCCTTGACCGACTCGGTCATCTCCCCGCGCACCATGGCGATGGAGGAATCGAGCAGGTCGCGGATCATCGACTCGACGTCGCGGCCGTGATAGCCGACCTCGGTGTACTTGGTCGCTTCGACCTTGATGAACGGCGCGCCGGTGAGTCCCGCGAGCCGGCGGGCGATCTCCGTCTTGCCCACGCCGGTCGGGCCGATCATGAGGATGTTCTTGGGCGCCACGTCCTGTCGCATCTGTTCGGGAAGCTGCTGCCGCCGCCAGCGGTTCCGCACCGCCACGGCCACGGCCCGCTTGGCGTCGGCCTGCCCAACGATGTATCTGTCCAGCTCCGCCACGATCTGGGGAGGGGTGAGGTTTTGCATACGGGGGGATTGTACGCCGGTATTCGCGGCAGCGAGTTACCAAAGCACGCTGACGCCGGGATATGCGCGGATGTAAGCATCGGGGGTAATGATCGTCAGTGAGTGGACCTGCGATGTCGCCACAATGAGACGATCGGCCGGGTCGGAATGGATCGGCGGAAGGTCCACGCTACGTGCGGCGATCTCCCAGGTGACGGGCAGGCAATCGATCGCATATCTCGCGAGAAGATCAGCAAAAAAGATTCGCGGCTCGCTTGGCAGGACAACTCTCCGCTTCCGGTGATTGATCGCCACTTCGAAGGCCGAGATGGCGCAAGCGCTCAGGGACGCGGCATGGATGCGCAATGCATCGCGAGCCGGCGCCGAAAGCTTGGCGTGATCGGAGGCGAGCCAGTACAGCACGCAGGTGTCGAGCAGGATCATGACTACCTGCTGGTCTCGGGCCAATCTTCGTTGTCAAGAGGAGCAGTTGGGTCTGCATGAAAAACGACACCGGCTAGTTCCGGAAACATGGGGAGATCCGAACCCTCCGCCGAGCGGGCAAGCTCCGCTATAGGCTTCCCGTTGCGAACAATTTTCACGATCCGGCCTTCCTCTTCCACCACCTTCAGGAGCGCAGGGAATTGTCGCTCCGCTTCGGCAATCTCCACGGCGATGAATTCGCCCCGATCTGTCATTGCTAGCAATTTTATCCGCGTCCAACCAACCCAGCAACTCATACGCCCCCGGAGTCGAGAGTTGCGCGGCTGCCCTCGCGATCAAAGCTTTCGCCTGGGATTGACCCACACGCAAGGATAACAAGACGTTGACTCTCCGCCCAGAGGTTCGCGTTGCTGAGAAAACGGGCCGGCATATGGCCGTTGAGTATAATCGTTCCATCTTGCCCTCGAGTAAGATGACCGGCTGCCCAACACAACGAAGGAGAAACGGTGTCCGAAGCACCACCGCCAGTTCGGGAGGTCGAGTTCCTTGCCCTGGACACCACCGACGAGGAGGAGATCAAACGTCTGTTCGTCGGATTCATTCGCTCGCTCCACTCGTTTCTCAATGAGATCCCCTGCCTTCGGGACGTCCCGAAGATCCGGCGCCACTGGAAGCCTCGCTCCACCGGGACCGAAGCGTTTGGAACCTTCGCAACCGACCCAAGGCACTGGTACACGTTCCATCACGGCGGAAGGACGGAGGCGCAATTCAACGTCGGGATGTTCACAACTCATCTACGGGTTGGATTGGGCTTCGAGTTTACGCTGAAAAAGGGCGGTGATCCCACGGCGGTACAATTGGCGTATGCCTGCCTCGTGAACGTCATCCGAGCAGACCAGCGGCGGTTTGAGCAGTTCGTCACCGAGAACCGGCTGGAAGTCGAATGGACCACCACAGACGGCGGACCGCTCATATTCGTGCCGACCGAGAACGTCTCTCGATTCCTGATAAACTTGCCCAAGGAGCCGACGTGGTTATTCGTCGGTCGGCTGCTTCGCCGCCGTAAGGAAGCAGCGATCCTCGAGAACGCATCGTCGCTCGGCGGCTTGATGCAAACCATCCTGTGCGGCTTCCGACCGATTTGGGAGAGGACGCAGATGCTCGCGCGCATCCCGTGATCTTGCCGAGCACGAGAACTGAAGATCGATCGCAACGCAGAAGCCGGGACCGTTTGCTTGTCCTGCCGCCGGGGATCAACCGGCCATTCCTCAGTACTCGCCCGGCCAATCTTCTTCGCCAAGCGGTGCAAACGCATCATCCGCCGCTGTCACCTGCGATATCTCAGGATGCTGTGTGAGCGGGTCCGGAACAGGGCTGGGGCGCATCTCCGCGACCGGCGTTCCATTGCGCAGAATTCGCTTACAGCAGAACGGCTTGCACCATCCGGGTCGAACTACCCGAACTTCGTGTCAAAGTCGTTGTGTGATCCGATCCACGGCCACTCGATCGTGTCGCCGCTTCGCTCGCCCACGGCCCGATACTGATCGTTGATCCGCACCGACCAGACGTTGTCATATCCTTGCAACTTCTTGAATCGCAGTGAAGGGTGGTCCGGGTTCGCGGAGAAGATTTGATAAGCCCGGCGTGCCGCCTCTTTTACGCGGGGTCGAGAGTCGAATACGCGCGCCAGAAACTCGCCCGAGCCAGGGATTTCACAGCCGATCCGGGTCAAGGGGCTGCCCCCGGGATCAACTCAGGATAGCATTGCGAGAAAAGAAAGAACTCCATGGTGCCATGCCGCGTTCTTCGCATGCCTTCGCGCCTTCGCGGCTTTGCTTTTACCTAACACTCGGGTGCATCAACCTCTCGAGGCGAACCGGCGCCGCGTGCGGTCCAAATTTGACTCCCCCGGCCGCGCGACGGTACACCTCCAGCCAAGCGGAATTCGTCAAATTATTGCACCGGGAGGCCCCATTTCAGAAATGAGCTTGATGCGCGTCAAAGACGACACGGGGAATCCGGCGCCGCTGGGGCTGTTTGGATTTGGCATGACGACGGTGCTGCTCAACCTGCACAACGCGGGGTTCTTCGAGATCAACACGATGATCCTGGCGATGGGGCTCTGCTACGGCGGCGCCGCGCAGGTCATCGCCGGGATCATGGAGTGGAAAAAAGGCAGCACGTTCGGCGCGACGGCGTTCATTTCCTACGGGTTTTTCTGGCTGTCGCTGGTGGCGCTGGTGTTGCTGCCCAAGCTCGACGCGACGCTGGCGACGAAGCCGGTCGCGATGGCCGCCTATCTGGCGATGTGGGGGCTGTTCACGCTCGGGCTGTTCATCGGCACGTTCCGCCTGAGCGTCGCGCTCCAGATCGTGTTCGGCACGCTGACGCTCCTGTTTTTCCTCCTGGCGATCGGCGACTACTCCGATGCGAGTCCAGGCTTCAAACATTTCACCGGCTACGAAGGCATCGTATGCGGCTTCTCCGCCTGCTACGCGGGGCTTGCCCAGGTCCTGAATGAGGTGTTTGGATGGACAGTGCTGCCACTGGGGACCGTTCAAAACGGCGCGGGACAGAAGCCGGCAGCCTGAGGTTGCTTCTCGGCTCCTGATGAAAAGAGGCGCGGCGCAGCATGGGTGATCGCGGCGCATCGCACAGATAACAAAAACATCGCCACAGATGGAATACGGATGAAATGCGAAGGCGATGAGATGGTTACTTGTGGCATGGGTGTCATGCCCCGTGCATAGCGTCGCACGGGCTGTCTTCGACCCTGAGGCTCAGACCCGAAGGGGAAGCCTGTGCCACACGTGCCACAGGCAGGTTTTTCCTATCTGTGTTCATCCGTGTCCATCTGTGGCGATCGCTCTCCTCCGTGAATCCGCGGTGAATCATCCGGCTTAGAACGGCAACACGTGCGATGGATCGTGCACGGTCCGGCGGGTTGTGAATTCGACGTGGCCGTCGCAGAAGCCGGCGTTGCCGCGCTTGTCCGGGTCGCTGATGACGCCGGAGACGATCGGCTTGGCGTCGCCCAGGTGGTCCTGAGGCCTGGATGACATGCGCGGTCTCCTTGTACAGCGGCGGTGGATGTGATGGAGCGGCCGGGACCGAACCCGAAGCTCCAGCGCCGTTGAGCGGTAGTTATAAGACAGCCTCCATATGTCTGGAACCCATTAAATCTTCGTTTGCCGTCGGGCACAATCCCGTTCAGGTCGCTGTCAAATTGGGCATTGCGGCTGGGGCTGGGAAGCCGGCGGGCTCAGCCGGGCGATTGAGGTACAATTAGTTCCGATGCGACACCGACACGACGCCTGGACCAACCGAATCCAGACGGTGCTGCTGCCGTTGTCTCTGGCGCTCCTGGTTTTGCTGTTGTGCGGCTACGTGGGGCGGATCGGGTTCGTGATCCGTCGGAAGGCGCCGGGCGGGGCGTACCACGCAGTCAGAGTCGCAGCCGATCTGGGTCGTGTCGTCTGCTCGTTCGAAAAGGCCACGGCGGCGCCCGTTACAGGAATCCCGGCCGGAATCAGCGCTCGCAGCCTGACCGACATTCTGCCCCCGCGGGCCCCCGACGTTCGGCGATCGGTTTGGGAATTTGATGCGCATCAGCTTACGCTGGTTCGCGGTGCGACTGTCTTTCTGATTGGCTGTCCGATCTGGTGCGTGGCGGCGCCATGCCTGATCGCCCCGGCGATCTGGCTCCGCCGGCGCCGCCGGGACGGGGAAGAGCAAAAGGGGTTTCCCCTGGACCAGTAATCGTCGCATTTCGATCGTGCGGCGGTCTGGGCAAAATCGAGAATGCTCCAGTCTGTTAAGCCCGGACTTCGACGAGCCTCAGCCGAGTCGCAATGTCCCCAGCAACAATATGGCAAATGTCCCCTCTCAAGGCGCGCCCGAGGGGACATTTGGGGACATTTGGGGACATTGGACCTTATCGCTTCCTACCATCCGCCGTATGCAGCACCCCCGCCCCGCGACCGTCGGACAACTCAAGGAGACCGGATATCAGCCCTCGACCGTCAAGGACGAGCTTCGGCGAAACCTGATCCGCAAGCTCACGGCCGGAGAAGAGCTCTTCCCCGGCATCATCGGCTACCGGGATTCGGTCATCCCGCAGATCGTCAACGGAATCCTCTCGAAGCACGACCTGCTGTTCCTGGGCCTTCGCGGGCAGGCCAAGACCCGCATCCTCCGCATGCTCCCCGACCTGCTGGATGAATGGATGCCGGTGCTTTCCGGCGTCGAGATCAACGACGACCCCATCGCCCCCATGACCACCACCGGCAAACGCATCCGGGCCGAGCAGGGCGACGACGCCAAAATCGAGTGGGTCCACCGCTGTGACCGCTATCACGAGAAGCTGGCCACGCCGGACGTGACCATCGCCGACCTGATCGGCGAGATCGACCTGGTCAAGCACGCCGAGGGGCGATACCTGTCCGATGAATCGACAATGCACTTCGGGCTGATCCCGCGCAGCAATCGCGGGTTGTTTGCCATCAACGAATTACCCGACCTGGCCCCCCGGATTCAGGTTGGCTTATTCAACGTGCTCGAAGAGCGCGATGTGCAAATTCGCGGCTATCCGATCCGCCTCAACCTGGACGTTTGCCTGGTCTTTAGCGCCAACCCGGAGGACTACACCAACCGCGGGCGGATCGTGACGCCGCTCAAGGACCGCATCGGCTCGGTCATCCGCACGCACTATCCGGAGACGGTGGACGAGGGAATCAAGATCGCCGAGCAGAACGCGTGGGTGCAGCGTCAGGATGGGGTCGCGGGCAGCGGCATCCACGTGGATGTGCCGCGATTCATGTCAGAGATTGTCGAGGAAGTCGTGCGTCTGGCGCGCTCCAGCCCGCACGTGAGCCAGTCGTCCGGCGTCTCCGTCCGAACCAGCATCGCCAATCTCGAGACGATGATCAGCAACGCCGAGCGCCGCGGCATTCTCACCGGCGAAAAGCGGGTCGTTCCGCGGATTTGCGACCTCAATTACCTGGTCGCCTCCTGCCGCGGAAAAATTGAGATGACGCTCGCCGAGGAAGACGGCGCCGAGGACAAGCTGGTCCGCTCGCTGGTCGGCGAAGCGGTCAAAGGCGTCTTCTCCCGCTATGGCGACCCCGACGAGCACGACATCATCACCGAACAATTCAAAGGCAACCTGACCTTCCCGGCCGGCGACGATCTATCCGCCGACGAGTTCGTCGCCAATATGCGCGCCATCAAAGGCCTGCCGCAGGCGTCGGCGGCGATGTCCCGCGAACTGAAGCTCGACGGCGCCGACAACGCCACCCTCGCCGCCGTCGGCGAATTCCTCCTGGAAGGACTCTACGTCAACAATCGGCTCAGCAAATATAACAACCGGGGAAAAGCCTTCTTTCGAAAATGACGAAACGCGAATGACGAAACGAAGACCTCGCCATGCGACGGTTTCGAGCTTGGGTCATTCGTAGTTCGAATTTGATTCGTCATTCGTCATTCGAGTTTCGTCATTGAGGATTCCCAGTTTGTTTCGTCATTCGAATTTCGTCATTGAGATTCCCACCCCCTTTGCGTTAGAACCATGTCCGTGACCTTGCTCCGCCGCGCCGTCAAGGACCCGTTCCCCGGCCTGTCGCATTGGGCCGGCATGTTCCTGTCGATCGCGGGCGTGGCGGTGCTGGTGAGCTTTGCCTGGGGGCGGGCCTGGCAACTGGTCGGCTGCGCGATTTATGGCGCGAGCCTGGTTCTGCTTTACCTGGCCAGCGCCCTGGCCCACACGCTGCGCTGTTCGCCGCGGCTGGACGATTTTCTGACGCGGCTGGATTGCATGGCGATCTATCTTTTGATCGCCGGGACTTACACACCGCTCTGCCTGGTCACGCTGCGCGGGCCGTGGGGCTGGGGGATGTTGATCGCCGAGTGGACGATGGCGGCCGCCGGCATCGTCATCGTTGCCAGCAAGTGGTTCGACTCAAGATGGCCGCGAACGCTTCTCTATCTCTTCATGGCGTGGGTGGTGGCGCTGGCGGCGACCGTGCCCATCCTCCGCGTGCTGCCCGTGCCCGCGCTGGAATGGCTGCTGGCCGGCGGGGTCATCTATTCCATCGGCGCCGTCGTCTTCGCCCTCGACCGCCCCGACCTCTGGCCCGGCCGCTTCGTCGCCCACGACCTGTGGCACGTGCTGGTGATTCTCGGCAGCGCCTGCCATTTTGTGGTGATCGCCCGTTTCGTCGCCGCCGCCTGATTCCCATCCGAATTGCCTAGACTCAATGTGCCCAGCGGGGACAATACCGGCATGGTCGCCTTAAGCGGCCCTGTCTTTGCCTGAGGTCGCAGTGAGCCGAATCGTCGTTCTGTTGTCGATAACATCCCTGCTTCTGTGCGTCTGCGCCTCGGCGCCATCGACATCCCCTTCTGAGGCGGATGCCGCGACCCTCATCCGCCAGCTCAACGACCCCGACCCCCAGCTTCGCGAGCAGGCGACCAAAACCCTCTGGTCGCGCGGCCGCTCGATCGAGCCGGAGCTGCGGATCGCGGCGCAGAACGGCCCGCCCGAGGTCGTCCGCCGGGCCAAGTCGATCCTGCGCGATTTCGCATTCGGTCTCTATCCCGACACCCCCAAGGACATCTTCAACCTCGTCGCGCAGTACCGCGACGGCGACCTCGGTCAAAAACAGACCGCCATCTGGATGCTCAACAGCCACGGCATGTCGGGCCTGCGGGTGCTGTTGCGACTGCACGAGCAGGAGCGATCTCCGGAGCTGAAGACGGTCTACGACCAGGTGCTCGATTCGCGCCGGCACGACGTGGCGACGTTGCTGCTGGCCGACGGCGACCTGCCCGCCGTTCGGCGGATCCTTGAGGATGCGATCAACGGCCAGGTCCCCGGCGCCCGCATCGCCCTCCAGGATTACGCGGCATTTCTCTCACTGACCGGAAAGCTGCCGGCCAAACTCGATGAAGTGAAAAACGAAGCCCTGACGCCGCGCAACGCCCCCCTGCACGTGGCGCTGGCCCGGGCGGCGGGCGATCTCCCTTCCGCCCGCGCAGCCGCCGAGAAACTTCCCGACCCCGAATCGCTCGACGCGGTCCTGACCGATCAGGGCAACTGGCCGGAGCTTGCCCGCCGGATGGATCTCAGCATCGAGCGCCTCGAACCCTCCGAGCGGCTGGGATACCTGTGCGCCTACTACCGCCTCGCCGGCGACGAGCCCAATATGCACAAGACGGCCCAGAAGCTCGTCGATCTGGCCGATCGCACCCCGCAAGACCACGGCTTCTGCGCCGAAAACCTGTTTCTCAACGGCCTGCCCGACGAGGCGGAATCAGTGTTGCTCTCCCACCATGATTACCTGGCCGCCTCCAATTACCTGGGCTCGCGGCTGGATTTCAAGAAAGCCCTGGAGCTTCCCGAGTTGGCACAGAAAGACCAGCCGGACAAGGTGCTCGAGATCAAAGCCAAGACGATCGAGTCGCTGCATTTCACCGGCCAGATCGACCAGGCCCGGCAGCTTCTTGCCGACACGGCGGCGGAAAACCAGTTCCGCAACGACCTGTTCACCTGGACATCGCTGATCGAGGCGGCGCAGCAACTGGGCGACCGCGGGCTGGCCGACGAGTACGCCTCCGCCGCCCTGGCCCGCGCCCAGCAGCACGAGCCGATCGCGGCGCTGTTCGAGAAGATCGAGCTTGGCGACGGTCAGGACGCGGCGCTCTGGTGGCAGTTTCTCCGCCGCCAAGGCAAAAGCGAGCCGCCCGCCCAGACGCTTCGCCGGCTGCGTGAAATCTTCGAAGGGTCGGTGAAGGGCGAATCGCTGACGCGGCTGGCCCGCTCGGCGGAGGATTTTGTGATCGAACTCTCTCCGGTCGACCAGGAGGGCTGGCGCCACGCCGTCGCCCGGACCTTCGCACAATCCGGCCAGACTGAGCTGGCCGGCCAGTGGTACGCGGACCTAGTGAAGAATTCGAGCAACCCGCAAATCCTCATCGACGCCGGGGATTTTGCAGCCTCCCAGAGCAACTGGCGTGCGGCGGCGGACGACTACGCGACCGCGTACGACCGCGATCCCGGCAACGCCACGGCGCTGTATCTTCGGGGCTGGGCCATGACCCAATCCGGTCACGCCGACGAAGGCCGCCGGCTGATGGAAAACGCCGACCGGCTCCCGCTGGGCAGCGAATCCGCCCGTCACGATCTGTACGAAGCGATGAAACGGCACAAGCTCGCCGCCGACGCCCAGCGCGAACTGAAGCTGATCCTCGCCCTCACCGCCCCCAAGTCCTGGGAGCGAAACGAGGCGCTGCGTGACTCGGCGGAGCAGGCCGCCGCCAAAGCCGACTACCTCACCGCCGCCGGACTGTGGGAGCGGGCGTTCCTGGCGAACCTCAGCAACAGCGTTTCCTTCGTCGAGCCCTGGGCCAACATTGTCGTCCCCGCGCTGGTTCACAAAACCCGCGCCCTGGGCCTGATCCAGTCAGGCCAGATCGAACCGGCGATTGCCGAGGCCCGCCTCACCCTGCACGAGGTTCCCGCCGACGCCGACGCGCTGATCGAGCTGGTGAACGCCCTGGACAAATCCGGGCACAAAGCCGACGCCGAGAAACTCTACCATGAGCAAATCGCGATCTACCGCCAGCTCACCACTGACTATCCCAAAAGCGGCCCGGCCCACAACCAGCTCGCCTGGGCACAGGTGATGTGCCATCGCGAATTGGACGAGGCGCTCAAGAACGCAAAGCGCGCCGTTGAGCTGGAGCCCACCAGCACCGCCAGCCTCGACACCCTGGCCGAGGTCTATTTCGCGCAGGGAGACGCCAAGACCGCCGTCGCCCAGATGAAACGCTGCGTCGAGCTCGAGCCTCATGTCCCGCGCCACCGCCAGCAGCTTGCGCGATTCAAAGCCGCGATTCCCTTGACACAAACGTCCAATTAACACCAGGTCAGTTCCATCCAAAGATTGGCAGGCGATCTGAGCGGGCGTCGCGTTTACACGGCGAAACGCCAGTTTCGCCACATCATTCGATACGCTGCCTCGACGTTCGCTGCGAAGCGTTTGCCGTCCATGAGCGGCGATCGCTCCATCCGCCCGCGCAATTCCGCCCTCAGCGACGCCAGACGGCCCATGTCCGCCCCGAGCCCGCTAGCCTTCTCGACATACTCGCCCGGATCGTTCGCGATCAATTCGGTCAATCCGAGATTACTGAGGATGCTCGCCCCGCCGCGGGACACGGCAGTCTTTCCCGTCATCGTCACCAGCGGCACCCCCATCCAGAGCGAATCGAAGCTCGTCGTGCCGCCGTTGAAGGGCCAGGGATCGAGGCTGACGTCGATCCGCCGGTAGTACGCGAGATATTCCTGCCGCGGCACGCGGTCGAGAAATTCGATGCGGTCCGATGCAATTCCCAGGCTGCCCATGCGCTCTGAAAACCGCGCCCGCGCCGATCCCGCGGGCGCCACGATGAGCAGCCGAGATCCGAGCGTCAGTCGCATGATCATCGCCCACCGCTCGATGACCGGCCCAGTCACCTTCGCGAAATTGTTCAGGCACCCGAGCGTGACGAACCCGTTGCGCGACGCCGGCACCGGCCCGACTTCCATCGGGTCGACCAACGGATCGTAACACCAATAACAATCAGGCAGCCGGACCGTCCTCTCCGAGTAGAAGGCGTCGAACATCGACGGGGGATCGAGATGCGGATCGCTCAACCGGTAATCGATGGTTTTCAATCCGGTGCTGCCCGGATACCCCAGCCACGTCACCTGGATCGGCGCCGGCTTGCGGGCGAAAACGAGCAGGCGGTTGCCGGCGGTATGTACCGCCAGGTCCACCAGGATGTCGATGCGATCCTCGCGGACCTGCTGCGCCAACTGCGCGTCGTCGAGCGAGAACGTCTCGCGCCACACATCGGCGCACGCCCGCAGCCGGGCGGTCATCGCGTCAGGCGTCCGCAGATCGCTGTAGCAGTAGACCTCGAATTCCCGGTGATCGTGGTTCGCCAGCAGCGGCAGCACAAATCTCCCCGCCGGATGCACGCTGAAATCGGGCGAGACGTAGCCGACACGCAGCCGCGACTCGACTGAGCTCGTCGAAGCCCTGCCCGCTCCCGGCGCGCCGGGATTCTCATGCGGCAGGATTTCCCGCGCCAGCGGCGCCGCGAAATTCTCCTCCCAACTCACCAGGTGCTCGAAAATCCGCCGGGAGTCGTAATCCGGATGAAAGTACAGGCAGTAGATCAGGTTTCCCTCGATCACCGGCGAGGGAGCAGTGCGCATCGCCCACTGGTAGCCCGCGATCGCCTCGTCAAGCCGGCCGATGTCCTTGAGAATATTCGCCCGGTTGACCTCGGCCTTTACGTACGCCGGCTCGAGCTGGATCGCTCGCTCGTATGCCGC
>DATHPP010000068.1:0-7277 GCA_035483795.1 Tepidisphaeraceae bacterium
ATGGGGCCGGATTCTGCGGGTCCTGGTTGGTGCCGGCCGTGTACTGCAGTACCGAAAACCCGTCGCTGCCACCCGTCGCCGACGGGCAGAGGTACCCCGGTATTTTGGTCTGGACGATCGTCGCATTTTCTGTCGCCCAGCACGGAAGGTTGAGATTCAATTTCTTGTAGAGATTGCCCTGTTCGATGTAGGGCAGGATCAAGGCGCCCCACCCCCATCCGGACAGGCCGTTATAGCCCCCGTCGGGGTAGCTGACGCCGTAAGAGACGCCGGACTGCGTGCCGGATCCTTGAATGTACGCGGGCGGAAAGCAGAGATGGCTGTCCACGTAGTTATGAAAAGCCAGACCGATCTCCTTGAGGTTGTTGACACACTGGGTGCGACGCGCGGATTCGCGGGCGGCCTGCACCGCGGGCAACAGTAGCGACATCAGAATTGAGACGATTGCAATCACGACAAGGAGCTCAATCAGCGTGAAGGCGCGTCGGGCGCAATGGGACTTATTCATGTTTACTCGCCTCTCTCTGGGAATTCTTATGCGGAAAATCGGCAGAGAAAGTCGCCGATAGATCGTCGATTGCGTCCTCTCTTGCGATCCGTTCACGCAAGGTTTGCCGGATCGTTCAAGAGGCCCTACACGTATGGGCGCCGTGTGCGGCCGATCTGACCATTCACCCGGCGGAGCAGCAAAAGTCTGGGGACGCTGCGCCTAGGGATGACTGGCAAGCGCCCGGCAGGATCCGGGCGCGAACGCGGAAATCGGCCGAGCGCTTAGCAAGCGCCGGGAGGGCCACGACAGAGAGAGCACTCGAGTTGAGTGTGGGGCGCGAGGGCGGGCGGCAGGACCTCCAACTGGCAAACGGTCTCGAGCCGGTCGACAGGGAGAACCACGGCCGCCGGCATCGCCTTCGCGGCCAGGAAACGGCACGCAAAGCACGAGTCTTCGCAGTTGGTCGGCGAGGAGTGCCCGTCGTGGCGAGCCGACTCATCGCAGGCATCGGCGCAGTCACCATGCTCCGTAGGGAACGCGCCGTCGTCGCACGACAGCTCGTTGTGACAGCAATGCCCCGCAGCCGAATGATCGTGCAGCGCATGGATCGCCGTCGTGGCCAGCAAATAACTGGCAAGCGACAGGACAACGAGAATCCGCTGTGAGCGAGTCATCGTCCGCACTTAGGCCGGCGATCAAAAGGGGGCGGCTGATTTTCCCACGAATGCCGAGGGGCGGTGCTACCTGCAATTGTCACCGCCCCCTCCAACAAAACCCCGATCCTTCCCATTACACAATGGCGCGCTGCAAATTGGAAGTGCAAATATCTCTGAGTTACAGCGGTTTTCAGCCACCGTCGACCGATTTGTGGCGACGATCTTGAGTTGGTCGGCGTCGTTGACGACCAATGTGGTCCCGTTTCTCGTGGTCAGCTAAAAGTGGCAGCGGGCCGCGACGAATGCGTAGGAAGTTCCGTAATCCGATGCGGCGGGCAACGAAGTGCTGTTTGCCGCTGGCGGCGTCGATAACCGAGCGGATCGAACAGCGAAGAATGTTCTTTTTTCTGTTCCTCCGCGCGGCTACCGCCGTCGTTACTTCTTCAATTCAGCCTCGATGGCCTCGACGACCTGCGGGCTCTCCGGCTTCACGCCGCTGCGATAACGAGCCACCACTTTGCCGTCTTTGCCGACGAGGAATTTCTCGAAGTTCCATTTCACGTCGCCCGGATCGGTCGGCGTGGCTTCGCGCGAGGTCAGCCACTTGTAAATCGGCGTCTGGTGCGGCCCCTTCACGTCGATCTTCTCGAACAGATCGAACTTCACGTTGTACTTTTCCGTGCAGAATTCGCGAATCTGCTGCGGGTCACCCGGCTCCTGGCGGAGGAACTGGTTGCACGGGAAGCCCATCACCACGAGCCCCTCTTTGCCGAATTTCTCGTGCAGCTGCTCGAGGCCCTTGTATTGCGGCGTGTAACCGCAGCGGCTGGCCACGTTGACGATCAACAGCACTTTGCCTTTGTACTGCGACAGGTCGACGTCTTTGCCTTCGAGCGACTTGGCTTTGAATTGCAGCACGGGAGGCACATCCTTCGACTTGGTTTCCGCGGCGGACAGCGTCGCCTGCGTCAGGTAGGTCAAACCGATCACGATCGCGCACAGCCGAGCCATTATTCGCTCCTCTAAACCGGGACATTATTTGCCATTTGCACGGGTTTCAATGTACACCAAAAGAGGCTGGAAACAAACGAACCGCAGGGCAACCGGCGTCCAAACCGTGTCGAATTCGACGCCGACCTGCTACACCTGACGGGACCGGCCGAGCGGCCCACATCGCTCCGGTTTTCGCCCGCGCTCCGACCGCTCTAGAAGGTCTTCCCGATGGCAGATTCTCCCGAAGAGCCCGCAAAAATCGGCGTGGTGACCGTCTCCGACCGTGCCAGCAGCGGCGAGTATGAGGATCGCGGCGGCCCGGCCATCCGCGAGTATCTCAAGGGCATTCTGACCTCGCCTTGGACCGCCATCGTGCGGGTGATCCCCGACGAGCGGCCGAGGATCAAGGCGACCCTCAGACAACTTTGCGACTCCGAGGGTTGCTGCCTGGTCGTCACCACCGGCGGCACCGGCCCGGCCCTCCGCGACGTCACCCCCGAGGCGACGGAGGCCGTCTGCTCGAAAATGATGCCCGGCTTCGGCGAGTTGATGCGCAAAGTCTCGCTCGAAAAAGTCCCCACTGCGATCCTCTCCCGTCAAACGGCCGGCATCCGCGGCGGCACGCTGATCCTCAACCTCCCCGGCCAACCCGGCGCCATCGCCGAGTGCCTGGACGCGGTTTTCCCGGCGATCCCGTATTGCATCGACCTCCTAAACGGCCCGTACCTGACGACCGACGAATCCAAACTCATCGCCTTCCGTCCGAAGAAGTGAGTTTCCCTCGCCAGGGGAAACCGTGGGGCAGTCGGCGAATCGGTGGTTTTATGCAGGCTTCCCCATTCCAACTTGAAACGCCGGATGGTGTTTCCCTCTTCGTCTATCGCTGGCTGCCCGAGCAGCCGCCGAAGGCCGTGGTGCAGATCGCACACGGTTGGGCCGAGCACGCCGGCCGATACGCGCGGCTGGCCGAGGCCCTGTGCCGGGCTGGCTACGCCGTCTACGCCGACGATCACCGGGGACACGGTCGTACGGCGAAGACACCTTCCAACCTGGGCTTTTTCGCCGAGAACGATGGATGGAATCGGTGCGTCCAGGACTTGTGGCAGCTCAACCAGCGGATTCGCGCGGACGGTCCAAACACGCCCGTCGTGATCTTTGGCCATTCGCTCGGATCGTTCATGGTCCAGCAATTTCTCGGCGACCATGGCGACGCGGTTGTCGCAGCGGTGCTTTCCGGAACGAACGGCCGGCCGCCCGCGACCGCGGGGTTGGGACGAAACATCGCGAAGCTCGAGCGGCTGCGGGTCGGTCCGCACGGCAAGAGCCGACTGCTGCAGTCGCTCTTCTTTGGAGCCTTCAACAAGCCGTTCGAGCCGGCGCGGACACCATTCGACTGGCTCTCACGCGATCCCGCCGAGGTCGACAAGTACGTGGCGGATCCGCTGTGCGGCTTCGACTCCCAAGTGCAACTCTTCCTTGACATTCTCGGCGGCCTCGCCGAAATGTCCGATCTGGCACGGCAGGCCCGCATCCCCAAATCGCTGCCGATCTACATTTTCCGTGGCAGCCGTGACCCTGTGGGCGGCAACATCGACCAATTGCTGAACGCCTATCGTGCAGCCGGTCTGCAGCACGTCACCTATAAGGTCTATCCTGACGCACGACACGAGACGCTGAACGAAATCAACCGCGACGAAGTGACACAAGACTTGATCGCCTGGCTCGACGGCGCGATCGCCTCCCGAGCGGCGTGACGAGCCCGGGACGATCGACGATCTCTCCCCGTTCACACGGGGGCTCGGGTGGATTCAATCCCGTCCCAGTCCGTCCCGTCTAAAAGTGTCCCGCCCCGGCTTGGTGGGGATCTTTCGCCCCCCTTAGTGAAAACGGATCCCCACCACCAGCAGGGATCCTTTTCTCGTCCCATGGCGGTGGGTCACCTAACTCGGGTAGGCCAACTACCTGTTGAAGCAAAGTGTCCCGACCCACCGACCCACCGGCCAATCTCTTTCCGCCTCCGTCCCGTTCTTCTCGGACGCCTGTCCAGGGTCAGCAGTGCCAGGCGTGAGGGGCAAATTCACCGGGATACTCTCGATGAAACATCGTGTCCCGTCCCACCCGTCCCGCTCGCGCCCCGTCCCGGATTCGGGCTCGTCCCGATTCAAACAACCTGCGCGGCTTCCTAGCCGCGCGCCAGATAGAGCCGGCCCGACGAGGGTCGAATCCCGTCCCGGTCCCGTCCTCGCCCGTCATTCGAGTGAGGGGCGGTTTCCTCGAGCCTTTCTCGATGAAACAAAGTGTCCCGTCCCAGTCCCGCCGCTGTCTTTCCCCCTCGTCCGCCCGCTTCGGAGAGGGAGGGCCGATCTTCGTGTCCCGTCCCAATGCCGGTCGCATCGACAACAACTTACCCGGAGGATTCCGGCGGGCGAGGGGATCTTTCCCCCTCTTGAGAGAGATCCCCACCCGGCGGGGATCTTTTCCGGGGCGCGCCGGCCCCTAAGCCCAGAGCGCACGGTGACTGTCAACCGGCGCGAAATCGCCAGCTCTTTCGACAAGGCGGCGCGATGGCATCCGTGCGCAGGACGGTGCACTCAAGCTCCGCGCCGCGCGCAGAGGAATCGTCACGAAAAGAGTCGCTCTGTTCATCCTGCCACAGGCGGCCAATTCGCCCAAGATCAGTTTTCTACGTTTCCGCCGCATGGCCGAATGCGGTGTCAGTTGGATTCAGAGAGATCCGAGTTCCGGGGAGCAGGGTGAAAATCGGCGCCCGTTGGAAATCCCATTCCGTCGTGGATCGTACATCCGTACCAGCCGGCGCCCTCAAAGCTCGCTCCGGTGAGCTTTGCTCCCGTGAATGTGGCTCCGTCCACAGCGGCTTCCCGAAACGATGCACCGCCGAGATCCGCATCCGCAAAGTTGGCACACTTTACATTCGAGCCGTTGAAACGAACGCGCCGAAGGTCGGCGTTGCGGAAATCGGCATCGAACAACCACGCCCCATCGAGCATGGCGTCGACCAGCACGGCGCCACGAAAGCATGCGCAGTCCTCGATCTCAGCGCCGCAAAAGTATCGCTCGCCAACCGCGTATCGCCTCAGCAATTCCTCGGCAGTGGTTGGCGGCGCATAGCTCGACGGCGACTGCGATGGCTTGCCGCTTTCCATGCCGCAATTGTACGCCCGCCGGAATCTCGGCGGAATGTGGTGTTTGAGCGCCTTAGCCTTTGGCTACTCCACGCTCCACTCAAACCCCGCAAACCGATCCGTCAGTTGCCGATGGGTCATGTCGATGTGTAGCGGGGTGAGGGTGGCGAAGCCTTGGGAGAGTTCGAGTGTGTCGGATTCCGGTTGCATTTCGCCGGAGGCCATCGGTTCCGAGTCGCCCCAGAAATAGGGGCGGCCGCGGGGGGCTGATGCGTTTTCCATAATCTTGCGGTCGCCCGGCGATGTTCGTCCTCAGGTTCTATCCTGAGAGATTGCCAACGCAGCTGAAACGCGTGCGGAATCTATTGAGGCTCGTCTAAGGGCGATTGGTAAAAACACGTATCTCGGTCGCTGATCGTTAAGCCAAAAACGTGTCTGCGCCGTGGATTTCATTTGCAGCTGCGACATCCACTGGTGACAATGCGTGCCTTGCATCGGGTTTGCTGCCCCTTCGTGAGGCGGCCCCATCTGCTCTCGATGCCTGAGTCGGCCTGCGTGCCGCGCGCGATTTGGATGCACTCAGCCGTTGTCGTCTAGGCGGCTGAGCGCGATGCCGCGCCGACGCGACCAAGCCGCCCTGCCCGCACCGGCCTAGGTCCAACTTAAATCTCGATCGCGCCCAACTCGATATGCACCTTCGTGGAGTCGCCTTCGATCGGACGTCTCGCGGCATGACTCCAAGCAGGTTCAGAGACACTGATGCCACGCGCTTCTTGGTCTTACTGCTGTAGCCCACTCACAAGGAGATTTCTGCAATGGCGAAACGCGCGAACAAGGCCCCGAAGTCTATCAAGCCAAGCCAGCTCTTTTGCCGCAACTTGCCTCGGACGCTGCCCCCACTTCATCCGGCTGTGGCCGCCGACCCACATCGAGCTGCTGCAATACTCAACACCCAATCGAAATGGGTGAACGGGACGGTTCTGCACTACTGCTTTTTCCAAGGGGGGCACTTCGACGTCCCGGAGAAACAAGTGAAGGCAATTCGGGGGGCTTTTGAAACATGGAAGGCCGTCGGAATCGGATTGCAATTCAAGGAAGTCAATCAATTGAGTGAGGCGGAGGTCAGAATCGGTTACTCGACGGCCGACGGCAGCTCCGCGTCATCAGTTGGCAGAGATGTCTTGGACGTCTCTTTGGACCAGCCGACAACGGTATACGGTTGGGACCTCACGTCAAAGTACGGCCAGGGCACCGCACTCCACGAACTCGGTCACGTGCTCGGCATGGAACACGAACACCAAAACCCATTCGCAGGCATTACGTGGAATGAGGATGCGGTCTACAAGTCTCTCGGCGGGCCGCCCAACAACTGGGACCGCCCGACAACGTTTCACAACATTCTTGAGAAGCTGACCAAACAGCAGGTTCAAGGTTCGACCTGGGATCCAGACTCCATTATGGAATACGAGTTCGAGCCGGGTCTGATCATCGCGCCGGTGCCGTACAACAAGACCGGCATCACTCCACCGGGAACACTCTCGGATGCCGATAAGGAATGGGCTCGCAAGTGGTATCCGCCAATGGCTGCCGCGTTACCCGCTCTCCAGCCGTTTCAGTCGACACCGGTGCAACTCGCCGCCGGCCAGCAAGTCGATTATGCCATCAAGCCTACGGAATCGCGCAAGTACAAAATCGAGATGAAGGGGGCCATGGACTCGTTGCTGGTCTTGTTTGAAGACGTCGATGGTGTCCCGCGCATGTTGTCGGGCGACGATGACAGCGGCGAGGAGCGTACGGCCGCCATCAATTACAAGCTTCTCAAGGGGCGAAACTATATTGCCCGACTCCGAGTATGCTATCCGGGCCAGTCAGGGATGACTTCGCTATTGGTTTCATAGGCACTGTGAATTGTGCTTACTCCACCGACCACTCGAACCCCGCAAACCGATCCATCAGCTGTCGGTGGGTCATGTCGATGTGCAGCGGGGTGAGGGT
>DATHPP010000069.1:0-44140 GCA_035483795.1 Tepidisphaeraceae bacterium
CTTGTCGTTCAACTCCTGCTGCACCACGTCGCGAAGCATCATGCCGCCAAGCCGACAGAAGCGCAATTCATATTCTTGCTATTTAACTGAAATGCATAGTATTGCTAATTGCGCTGAACCGTGTGCCGAACGGGATTAACACTTTGTAACATTCTGTAACATCGCCATGGTCGTTGCCCATTGGCCGCAGAGCGCAAACCGGTCCAGATTCAGCAAATATATATCAGAATATTGTGTTATAAATGACGCAAGGAAATTGGTAAATTCCCTGTCCTATCTGGTAAATTCCCCGCCCTGGCATCATTTTGATATTTCCCCCTTGCTCAATAATTAGGCGAATCATTCCAATGGGGTCGATTGCGAGCGCAGGTAGGCGCGAATTTACCCATCTGGCCCGTCATTGAGTGTTCACATTTTTTTCAAAGCGCCAGGTCGGCCGGTGGGACAATTGATGCAGATGAGGCGATTGCGATGACCGAGTCGGGCGGACCAGGCGAAGTCGGTGACGCCGAGTTGCTCTCGCGCTTTGTCGCCAGCCGCGAGGACGGAGCGTTCGCCGAGATCGTTCATCGGCACGGCCCGATGGTGCTGGGGGTGTGCCGGCGGGTGCTGCGGCATCAGCAGGACGCCGAAGACGCGTTTCAGGCGACGTTCCTCGTCCTGGCTATGCAGGCGTCGACGATCCGCGATCCCTCGATGCTGGCCGGGTGGCTGTTCGGGGTAGCCCGGCAGACGGCGCTGCGGGTGCGCGACGCCGGCCGGCGCCGTCGCGCCGCCGAGCATCGCTTTCGGGAGAAGGGTTCCATGCCAACCGACACCTCTCATGACGATCCCGAATTTCAGGCCATCCTCGAAGCTGAGCTGGACCGGCTCTCCCCGAAACATCGCACGCCGGTCGTCATGTGCTACCTCGAAGGAAAAGCCAACCGCGAGGCGGCGCGCCTCCTGGGTTGGCCGGTTGGGACTCTTGCCACCCGCCTTCGCGAAGCCCGGGCGCTGCTTCGCGGCCGCCTGGCCCGGCGCGGTTTTGGCACGGCAGAGGAAGCGATGCCCGAGAAGCTTAGCCGGTCACTGGCGCCGGCTGTTGTTCCCGCGACGCTGGCCACTTCAACGGTAAAGACCGCGCTCGGTTTCTCTTCCGCGCCGGCCGCGACCGCGGCGTCACAGCAAGTGATCTCTGTCGCCAAGAGTGTGGTGAAAGTCATGGCCTACGGAAAAGCGAAGACCGCGATTATCGGCGCATTGGCCCTGCTGTTTGTCACCGGCTCGGGGATCGGGGTGACGTATTACGTCATGCGCGATGCCAGTTCGACCTCAGCGAGTTTCATTGCCGTTCAGACCCCGGCGGCCCGGGCCGCTCCACGTTTCACCTGGCAGGAACCGCCTCGACCGACCACGCGTCCCGCGCCGTACGTCGGCCCCCCTGTGAAAGGCGAGGCGCGTCTGCCGAACGGCGCGCCCGCCGCCGGCGCGCAGGTCTTTGTGGCGACGAGTGGTCAGTCGGTCTATCTCTCCGCAAGAGGCTCGGGAACTCGGGCGGCGGGGATAGCCGATTCCTCAGGACATTTCGAATTCGGCCCGATTCAGCCCCCGCAGTGCATCGTCGTACAAAATGAGCAGGGGATCGGCTACTCAACGATTACCGCCGGCTCTGGTTCGGTAACCGTCTCTCTCAAACCCTGGGCGCGAGTGGAAGGCACAGCGTATCTGGGTCAAAAGCCGTTCGTTCATGGACAGCTCGATGCGTGGTCGTTGTCGGGAAATACCTATCGATGGGATGCCGGGATGGTGCCAACCGATGCGACGGGCCATTTCGTGCTCGATCGCGTTCCGCCGGGGGAACTGGCGATCCGCTTCTCGCACAGTGAGCGCTACGGTACCCACGCCTACCGTTTCGACGTCGCCCCCGCGGCGAACATGGACCTGAGAGTCGGTGGCCGCGGCCGCGCGGTTGCCGGTCGATTTGCGCCGGTGCCGCCCGAATCGACCGGCCCGCAGGCCACGCTCTATCTCCTTCCGCCCGGCTCAGAAGGATTGCTGTCGGCGAAAACAGACGATGAGCGAATCGCCATTCGAACCCGCGCGCAGCACCTGCCGACCTACCAGAGCTACCTGAGCAATCCGGACAAGGATTATCGCGTCAACATCAATCCGGACGGTGCATTTCGCTTCGAGGACGTGGCGCCGGGCCTTTATGAGTTGCAGGCGGGCTTCGGGATCGATTACCCAGATCGCTATTACGGGGAATCGCTCGGGGCGGCCCGATCGTATGTCAACGTACCCGAGAGCGGCGCTGCTGAGCCGGTCGAAGTCGGCACCCTGGCGGTGCAGCTCAACGCGCGTATCAAGGTTGGCGACACAGCGCCTGACCTGGTCGGAATCGATGGATTGGGCCGGCAGATGACCTTGAGCCAGCTCCACGGCAAATACGTCCTGCTGTCGATCTGCCCGCCGTGGCAGGACGATTACATGTGGCGGGAAATCCTCAAAACGATTCCGCTGTACGATCGATTTCGTGATAATTCGGCGTTCGCGATGGTGAGCTTCTATGGTGACGGCGGCGGACCGGCGCCGGGGGATAAGACCACGTTGCCTTGGCCATCGCTAAAGCTGCAAAGAACCGATTACTCGACCGTGCCGGATGAATACCTGACCTCCGGCGAGATGATCCTGCTCATCGACCCGCAGGGGAAGCTGCTGGCCAAGAATCTCAATCCGCAGCGTGCGTACTACGCGATCGATCACGTGCTTCCGCGCCCCACCCACCATGCCGCCGGCATTCGCATCGACGTATCGTATTCGCCGCCGGCGCCCGGAACGGTTTCGGAACAGGCACACGTCCCGTGGCCGCCCGGCCCGCGCAACCTCGCGGCCGCCGCAACGTTCCAGGTCATCGACAGCCTCACCGTCCGCTCGACCGACGTCCTGCACGATGGCACGATGCTCAGAAACGACGATGACGATCCGCACGCGTTCTGCTTCCGCTTCGGAACCTTCGAGGGGCGGGTCAAGGTCGATCTCGGCCGGCAGGAGTCGGTCGATCGGATCATCACCTACAGCCGCCACAAGAGCGACCGCGCCCCGCAGGTCTACACCGTGTATGGAAGTGACGGAAAATCCAGCGCCTTTGATCCCGCGCCGGCGACCGGAACCGACCCGGCGGCGCACGGATGGAGGAAGATCGCGTCAGTCGACACCCGTCCCGCCAGCGGCCGGCCCGGCGGCAGCTACGCCGTGACCCTCTCCAATTCTTCCGGCGCGCTGGGGACCTATCGCTATCTGCTGTTTGAGATGTTTCCGACCGAAGTCGTCGATCCGTTCGGACATACCTTCTATGGCGAGATCGAGATCATCGGGCGAAAATAATCGATCGATATCTCCCCCAGGATAGCCCATGGGAATCCAATCGTTGCGATGGTGGCAGTGGAGCGTGATCGGCGCAGTGGCGGGGGCGGCGCTGGCGGGCGGGCGGCTGCTGGCGGTTTCCGACAGGCGGTTGGGAGGCGACGGCTTCATCAGCCAGGCCGTCTTCGAGCGAAGCCTGCGCCAACCGGCTTCTGACGGCAAAGCGATGCTGTCGGGTATCGTCATTCGTCCTCACGGCAGTGTCGATCTGGTCAGCGCAACAAGATACGACCCCGACCGCCAGGCGTATGAGAACGTTGTTTTCGCCGCGCCCCGTCCATTTGTTCCGTTGGGCGGGCGGAAGCCACCGCGGCCGGACTACTCGATTTCCGATTATCTTTCGGAGATCGCTGCTTCCGATCCGGCATTGACGTTCCGCTCCGCGTGGTGGGAAATGCCATGGCTCATGTTGACTCTCTACGCCATTGCGGGGGCGCTGCTGGTGGGCGGCGTGTGGCCCGTGCTGCTGCGCCTGCTGGTCGGCGCCGGTTTCGGACGCCCGGATGAGGCATATGACCTGACCCGATTCAAGAGCGAAACGCGGCCGCAACGCCAGGACGAGCCGGATGAGGAGGCTCGCCGTCGGCTGGCCGAGTTGGAGGCGGAGATGGCTGCCGGCCTGGAGGGTGGTGCCAAACCCGTTGCCTCCGACGCGACGGTTTCGCGGGCCCCGGTTCCGCAATTGCTCTCAGGGCCGCAGGAAGCCCAACCTGAGCCCGTCACCAACAGCAAGGACTTCGCCGGCCAGTATTATCCGGTGGAGAAGAAGGCGCCGCACGGCTTCACGTTCATCGAGTTGCTGGTCGTGATCGGAATTGTCGCCGTTTTGACCGCGATCCTCCTGCCGGCGACCCGCACCGCCCGCCTCGAGGCCCAGACGGTGCGCTGTGCTTCCAACCTCAAGCGGATCGGCGAGGCCCTGCATATGTACGAGAGCGCCAACCACGGCTGGCTGCCGGCCTGGTCGGGCTGGCATACCTGGCCGCCGGGCACCGAGGACGATTCGGCCGGACCCGCCTGGACGATCGAATTGATTCCATACATCGGCACGCCCGATTCGCCGGTCTACAACTGCCCGTCGTTCCCAGGACCGGTGCGATGCCGGAATTATTTTCTGGGTGCACAGTGGGCCGGGCGCGGTCACCGAAACGCGATGAAGTTTACGGACGTAACGATGACCGGCAGGTTCGTGCTCAGCGGCGACAAGACGCAGCGGGCGCTGTATCCGCCGCCCTTCGGCGTCAGCGAGCACCCGCTGGACGACGCCGATCCGGATGACTATGGGCAGTTGGGCCTCACGCCCGTGCTGGCCTGGCCGTGGGACGAAGGCGGCTTTTACATGCACCGCCGGGGAAACAACGTTCTCTTTGACGACATGCACGTCGCCCTGTTTTCCAACTACGACGATCGCGCCATGACCTGGAACCCCCATCTGATGCAATCCCGCTCCGAGGTCACGCCGGATTAGGCCGAACGATTTGCGCCGCTGGCACGGGTTGGAAAACCCGTGTCACTCGGATGCGGCGACTTCCTCGATCAGCTCGGGCGGGCAGCCGATGGCGCCGATGGTCACTTCGCCCAGGTACTCTCTGGCGATCGGTTGTGCGAAACCGATTTTCTCGGCGACGAAGGTGATCGTCCGGGTGGCTTTGATGCAGGCGCCCAGCGGCTGGCCGGTGTCGCAATCCAATCCGCTGGGCAGATCGATGGCGAGCACCGGGACGCGCGAATGCTCGACGGCGGCGGCGATCGCGGGAAAGGGATCTCTAGGAGCGTGATCCAAACCGGTGCCGAAGATGGCGTCGATCAGAAGCAGCGCGGCGCTCGACGCGATCTTTTGCGGCTCGGCGGGCTCCCAGGGCAAGCCCATCGCCAAGACGATCTGCCAGTTGATCATCGCGTCGCCCTTGTACTTCTGCGGGTCGACGGCGAGGGCGAGCGAGACGTCGGCGCCGCGGTTGTGGAGATGGCGTGCGACGGCCAGTCCGTCGCCGCCGTTGTTGCCGCCGCCGCAGAGGATGAGAACTTCGCCGATGCAGTTGTCATCGAGCAGGTCGCACGCCGCGTCCGCCGCGGCGCGAGCGGCGTTCTCCATCAGGACGACACCGGGGATGTGATATTGCTCGATCGACCGCCGGTCGATCTCGCGAACCTGGGCTCGGGTCAGGCGGAGCATAAAGACAGACTAACCACAGAGCACACAGAGGGCACAGAGGAATTTTCGACTGTTCGGCATGCCCACTGCGCGGGAATGACGAAACTCGAATGACGAATGACGAATCAAGCTCCAATGACCGAAGGGTCAAATGACGAAACACGATTCCCGGCCCGCGGACGTTTCGAGCTTCAGTCATTCGGAAATTTCGGATTTGATTCGTCATTCCTCATTCGAGTTTCGTCATTTCCTCCGTGTCCTCGCATTGTCTGTCGGGCCATCCTTCGTCGCAATGCGAGTTTGTCTTGGGCACCAGTTCTACGCTACACTGTGGCGGTGATGGAGACGTTCGTATGACACTTTCCATTGATATCCCACAGGAACTGGAGAAACGGCTGAAAGAGGAAGCGTCCAGACACGGTGTCGCCCTGGACGAGTTCGCCAAGCGACTTCTCGAGGAGCACCTTCCGCCGCAGGATAACGACGCACAGGTCGCTCCAAACGTTGACCAGATCTTGGACGAGTTCTTCGCGGCAAACCCGGAGGCGCTTCCGTCACTTCCGACGAACTTCTCCCGCGACGACATTTACGCGGACCACGATTGATGGCTGTACTTATCGATACTGGCGTTCTACTGCGCATCCCAAATAGAAATGACCCACTTCATTTGAATGTCCGTGCCGCGTTTCGTGGTCTCCAGTCCCACGGCGAACAACTCGTCGCAACTTTGCAGAACATGTCGGAATTCTGGAACGTCTGCACTCGACCCGCGTCCGCCCGCGGCGGTTTTGGGCTGACCATCGAACAGGCGGAGAAGAGGCTGCGACTACTGGAGCGTTTGGTCACGATCCTACCAGACCCGCCGGCATTGTATGAACGATGGCGAGAGATCGTCTTGAGCCACCGGGTGTCCGGAGTGCAGGTGCACGATGCCAAGCTTGTCGCGGGAATGGCATTGCATGGAATCGGCCGCATCCTTACGCTCAACCCTGCCGATTTCCGACGCTATTCGTTTGTCTCGGTGATTACCCCGTAGAGTTCCTGCACGGCTTCGACATGCTCATTCTGCTCACCAACGACGACGGGATCCGCGCTCCGGGACTGGTTGCGATGTATCGCGAGTTGACGCGACTGGGCGAAGTCCATGTGGTGGCGCCGGAGACGGTGCAGAGCGCAACGGGGCATGGGATCACGCTGAGCACGCCGCTTTTGACCAGCCGGGTGACGGTCGAAGAAACGTTCACGGGGATCGCAGTCGAAGGCCGGCCGGCGGATTGCGTGAAGCTGGCGGTCGCCAAGCTCCTGCCCCGGCGGCCCGATCTGGTGGTCAGCGGGATTAATTCCGGCGCGAATGTGGGGATCAATGTGATTTACAGCGGGACGGTCGCCGCGGCGATCGAGGCGGCGTTCCTCGGGCTGCCGAGCGTGGCGGTTTCACTCTATCTGCGGAATGAGATTCCGCTGGATTATCCGCGCACGGCGCGATTGTCGATGGGCGTGATCAGCCAGGTGCTCGACGCCGGCCTCAAGGGCGGGCAGGCGGTGAGCATCAACGTTCCGCCCCTGCGGAAGGACGAATCTCCGGCCGGGGTGAAGATCGTCCGTCAGTGCACCAACGCCTGGATCGATACTTACGAAGAGCGGAAAGACCCGCGCGGCCGGTCGTATTTCTGGAACAACACGGTTTTCACCCTCGGCCAGACCGACCAGGACACGGACGTCGCGGCCCTGCGCGATGGCTACATCACGGTCACGCCGCTCCAGTTCGATCTCACCCATTACCCGATGCTGCGCGAATGGAAGGATCGAGAATGGCGCATTTAGTATTTCTCATTTAACCCCGTCTTCAAATTCCAGGATCCCGAACTTTTCCGGCGTGTGCGTGCTGCCGGTGAGCGTGGGATTCCATGCCAGAAAGGCGCTGCCGGCGCGGTCGGAGCGGAAAAGGTTAATGCGCCAGCGGTCGCCGGGCTTGGGCGGCGTGGCGCTCAGGCTCGTCAGTGGGATGCGCAACTCGGCTCTCCAGCGATGCGATGCTTCATCGACCTTCGTCGCGGATGCGAATTTGCTGTCCCATCCGAAGTCCTTATCGGGAAGCTTGCAGAACACGTCGAGCCGCTCGTTGGTCGGGGCGACCTCGAACTCGCCGTAATGGTTGGGATGACCGACATCGGAGCCGCAGAAGACTTCGACGACGTCGCGATCCCACAAACCCATTCGCTTCGGGGCGCCCGCCGCACGAACATCGTCAAAAACCGTCAGGCGGGTAAACGGACAGTCGAATGAGACATAAAGATACTGACTCGACCAGAGGCAACGAACGGCAGCGGATAACTCCGGCCGCGGCGTCCCGTCCTTCATCATGTATTCGATCCGCACCGGCTGTGCCGATTGCCACACCGGTTTGTTCAAATCTGCGTCGAGTGCGAAATCTTCCTGTGTGTGCGCCGCCTTGAGCGTTGGCAGCGGCAGCGATCGAGCCAGCAGTCGCCGGGCGTTGTCGAAGTAGATCTTCCGCAGGACCGAAGCCGGCAGTCCGATCGAGCTGATTTTCCAGTTCCCCTGGATCGGCGTCATGTGCGGCCAATCCCGGTCGCGCGTCTCCAGCCAGCGCCAGTGCTTCTGGTAAAACACCTGCGCGTCCTGGTCGGTGGGCGGCGGCTCGTCGCCGCTCGATCCGAGGATCAGGCGGTCGTAAACCATGAAGTCGGTCCCGAGAAGGATCCGGTCCTGATACTTCATGAACAGCGCGCGAACCGCTTCCGGATCGTGCCGGCCGATCTCGGGGATGCGCGCCGCCAGGTCGGCCATCTTGTTCGGATACTTCGCCAGCGACTGATCAACCCAGTCGAGCTCCTCGGCGTTGTTGGCAAAGTGAACGGCGACGAACGTCGTATGGGGATGCCGTGCGATGACCCGGTCGAGCGCTTCGAGCAGGTCCTTCCATCCGGGATATCGCGTTTTGTCGCCGAACCACCAGAGGCGGTGGTTCTTCAGCTCCTTCCATCGTTCGTTGTGCTCGTTGTATGGTTCCCAAAATGCCTTGGGATCGGCGACGTGGATCGAGATCGGCATGTGAAGCTCGCCGCACTTTTCCCAGACCGGATCGAGCCTGGGATCGTCGATGCGCAGGAGCTTTCCCTTGCCGTCGCGCAGGTAGAGCCCCAGCCGCTTGAATTCCTTGAGGCCGGCGGCGCCCAGCCGATGGCCCTCCTCGATCTGCTTGACAGCCTTGTCGGACCAGTCGGGATCGTCCCAGCCGTGATAATCGAGCAGCATGTAGTGAAGGATGCGGCCGGGCGCGAGCGTGTCGGCGAGCTTCCTGTTGCGTTCGAATTCGGAAGGTTCTCCGTGCGGACCGGGGGTGACCGTGCCGGTGCCGAGATTGATGGCGAACCCGATCCCCGCCGCGTCCATGATCTTCACTGCCCGCGCCAGGTGCTCGGGCGTGAAATCGATGTGCTGGTGCATGTCGATGAGCCGATGCTCGGCACGCCACTGGTCAGCCTGCGCGCGGACCGCGGCCACATCCTCATCCGCCAATGCCCTCACGGAAACCAAGAGAACGGCCGCCAGAACTATCGACCTTACAAGCATGACCCACTCCTTCCGCGAAGTGATTTTCTTGCAAATTACTCCGGGCAACTTACCTTCAACGCCCGTTCATGTCTTCTCCTCCCGTCATCCAATATGAGCCGCAGTTGCAGTCTGGGCTGGAGCGCGGCCTGGGCGTCGTGCAGGCGACGGCGTTGAACATCTCGAACATGGTCGGGGTCGGGCCGTTCATCACCATCCCGATTTTTCTGGCGGCGATGGGCGGGCCGCAGGCGATGATCGCGTGGGTCGCCGCGGCTATTCTCGTCCTGTGCGACGGACTGGTCTGGAGCGAGCTTGGCGCGGCATTGCCGGGCAGCGGAGGAACCTATCACTTCCTGCGGCAGGTGTTCGGCGTCTACCGCTTCGGCCGCGTGATGCCGTTCCTGTTCATCTGGCAGTTTCTGGTCAGCGGCACGCTCGAGCTGGCATCCGGCTACATCGGCGCCATGGACTACATCAGCTACGCGGTGCCGCAGCTTGCCCCGACGCTGGCCCGCTGGCACGTGCCCGGGGGAATGGGCGTGGTCGCCGCGGGAATGTGCCTGGTCATTACCCTCATGCTGTGCGGCCGAATTCGCCTGGTCGGGTGGATGGCGGTCGTCTTCTGCGCGGGGACGCTGGTGACGATCTTCATCGTCATCGGCGCGGGGCTGACGCATTTCAATCGGTCGCTGCTGCGGATGCCGCCGGGGGCTTTCCATATCAACTGGACGTGGGTGCTGGGGCTGGGGGCGGCGATGCGGATCGCCGTCTACGACTACCTGGGATATTACAACATCTGCCATCTGGGCGATGAAGTGAAGCGGCCGGAACGCACCATTCCCCGCGCCATCATCTGGTCGGTGATCCTGATTGCGGCGCTGTACCTGACGATGAACGTCTGCATCATCGGGGTGGTGCCGTGGCGCGAGGCGATGGACTCGCAGAACATCGCCGCGACCTTCATGGAGAAGCTGTATGGCCGGCCGATCGCCGTGGCGTTCACGGCGCTCATCATCTGGACCGCCGCCGCGTGCTGCTTCTCGATGACGCTTGGGTATTCGCGCATCCCCTATGCCGCGGCCCGTGAAGGAGATTTCTTCCGCGTGTTCGGCCGGCTGCACTCGCGCGGGAGATTTCCCTGGGTGTCGCTGATGACGGTGTCGGGACTGACCGCGGTTTTCTGCTTCTTCCCGCTACAGACCGTGATCGACGCCGCGGTCACGGTGCGGATCCTGGTGCAGTTCGTCGGGCAGATCGTCGCGCTTCACCTGCTGCGTGTCGCGCGGCCGGACGTGCCGTTGCCATTTCGCATGTGGCTGTATCCAATGCCCGCGCTGATCGCCCTGGCCGGCTGGATCTTCATGTGGTCAACGTCGGGATTGTGGCTGATCTGCGACGGGGTCGGCGTGATCGTGGCCGGCGTGTTGGTGTTCATCGTGTGGCGACGATTTTTCCCGGATCAGGACCGGCCATTGCCTGCTCACTGACGCGCGGCCAGAATCCGCGCGAACGCAGAAGAGGGCCATGACCTCATGAAAACAAAAGACATCGACAGGTTGGTTCGCCAGCACCTTCTCCGGCGGTTGCCAAATTGGGAGGTCAGCCGTGGCGTCATATTCATCAAGCCAATAGAGGAATGCTTGTGCTCGGTCGGATTCGGCACATCCTCTTTCGATGCAAATCTCGTGTACACGGAAGCTATCGTCCAACCTCTCTATCTGCCGCCGGTTCGGGAAAAGTTCAAAAGGCTCAAACGGCTAAAGAGACCCGGCGGACTGAGATTCACTGGAAGGGAGGAGGAGATGCGTCATGTATTCGACGCAATCCGCGAGCAGGCGATTCCGTTCTTTCGGACAGCCGATACGCCCGAGAAAATTGCAGCAGCGATTCACCAAATGCCGGCGGTGGAAGACCCGTACGAACTGGAAGCAATCGCGATGTCATGTGTTCTGCTCAAGGATAGGGAAGGCGCGCAACAAGCATTGGCGCGCGCGGTTCACAGCCTGATTGAGGACGGCCGGGAGTGGTGTGCTGCGATGGCGGCTCGCCTACGTGCCACGAGTGAGCGAATGGAATCAGATTTTGAGGCGTTCTCTGCCGAGCTACCGAAATGGCGGCAGGAGAATTTGGAGTCGATGGAGTTGGCAAGTTTCCAAGCATAGTTTGCGGCGGGATGGCCCCCGGACGGGCAACCAAACCGACGGCCCACACCGTCAATCCAGAATGGGCGAGACGCTCTACCGCACGAACGGCGGCATGGCGGCGACCGAGGCGGAGTCGGGTTCACCGGCTACCGCCGCCAAAGCTGCGCCAGCGGGATTTCCAGATCGGGGAACGGCCGAAGATTGATCGTCGCGGCCCCCTGGGCGCGGCCGATGTGGACATATGCTCCGTCCACAAGCTCCCACGCGTCGATGGTCTGCAACTTCGGATCGACGATCCAATAGAACCGCACGCCCGCCGCGCGATATTGCTCGAATTTGTCTTCGCGATCGACTTCAACGCTGCTCGGGCTGAGGACTTCCACCGCCAGGTCCGGCGGACCTTCCATCGCCTTCTTGCCCACGAGGTGTGTACGGTGCTTGAAGAAAAACAGCACGTCGGGTCGGCGGACGTTAAAACGATCGAGGATTGTATTGACGTCGTTGTAGAGCTCACCCAGCATGTGCTGGCGGTTGTGCGATTCCAGGACAAGAACGAGCTGGACGACTACATAGGAGTGGTCCGGCGTCAGACTCGGACTCACGGCCAACTCCCCGTTGACAAGCTCCAGCCGAACGCCCGGAGGGTCCTCACCAAGCTGGAGGAATTGTCCGGCGGTCATTTTCGTGGTGCTCACGATCGGCATTTTCTCACTCTATCCTCGCCCGCAGCAAGTTGAAGCAAGGTTTCACGGAATCCAACTCTTGAGCACGTACGCCTGAAGCAAAACCAGCAGGCCGACGAGGATCGCCAGGGCGATGCTGTGGAAGAAGACGTAGCGGAGGATTTCTCCTTCGCCGCCTTTGCGTCCGGTGGCGACACCGGCGACGACGATGCTCTGGGCGTCGATCATCTTGCCCATCACGCCGCCGGAGCTGTTGGACGCGGCGGCCAGCAGTGGCGAGAAGTTCAGCCGGTTGGCGGTGATCTGCTGGAGGTTGCCGAACAGCACATTGGAGGATGTGTCGCTTCCCGTGAGCGCGACGCCCAGCCAACCCAAAAGCGGTGAGAAAAATGGGAACAGCCTGCCGGTCCCCGCGAAGGCCAGGCCCATCGTCGCATCCAGCCCGCCGTACCGCGTCGTGTATCCGATCGCCATCATCGCGGAGATCGTCAGCAGCGACGTCTTCAGACGCCACAGCGTTTTGGCAAATAGCATGGCCAGTTGAATCGGACCGAGTCCCAACAGAAATCCCGAAAGGATGCCGGCCAGCAGCAGGCTCGTCCCCGTCGCCGAGAGCCAGTTGAAGACAAAAACCGCCGGCTCGGGGCGCGGCGCCGCGACGACGGGGGGCACGCGGTACACACGCTGGTCAAGAACCGGCACCGCCACGTTCACCGCCGCATGCCGATTTAAGAACGCCTTCACCGGCGGAATCCCCCACACGAACACCAGCACCGACACGATCATCCACGGCATCCAGGCGATAACAGCCGAGCTCGACTCGCGCTCAAGGGCGAGGGCTTCTTTTCCCACTCTCCCTTCGGGAGAGGGTTGGGGCGAGGGGCGATCGGTGTGGCACAGATGCCCTCGGCTGTGTTCGACCGAAGGTCGAAGAGTATCCGTCGAAGAGCTTCCGCCTGTAGGCGGAACACAGCCGGGGGCGGCTGTGCCACAAGATTTCCCCTCACCCCAGCCCTCACCCGGAGGGAAAGGTGGCGAATGCTCGGCGCGCGAAGCATCTGCATCCTCGTCATGCTCAAATCGCCAGACGCTCGGCGGTTGCCAGAAGCGCAGCAGGATGAGCATGCAGAGGATCGAGGCCAGGGCGGCGCCGACGGCGGCGAGCCAGGGCCCGTGAAAATTGCTGATGAGAAACTGCACGATGGCGAAGCTGAGTCCCGCCGTCAGCCACGCCGGCCAGACTTCCATCGCCCGCTTCCGCCCTGCCATCGCCCAGACTAGCCAGAGCGGGACGATCAGCGAGAAGATCGGCAATTGCCGCCCCACCATCATCGCCAGTTTCGTCTCGGGAATGCCGGTTACCTGCGCCAGGGCGATGATCGGCGTGCCCAGCGCGCCAAACGCCACCGGCGCCGTGTTCCCCAGCAGGGCAAGCCCGGCCGCGGGAAGCGGCTTGAATCCCAGGCCGATCAGCATCGCCGCGGAAATGGCGACCGGCGTCCCGAATCCCGCCGCCCCTTCGATGAACGCCCCGAAGCAGAACGCGATCAGAATCGCCTGAATGCGCCGATCGTCGGCAACGCCGGCGACGGACCGCTTGACGACCTCGAATTGCCCCGTGTGGCAGGTGATGTCATAGACAAAGATGGCGCCCAATACGATCCAGCCGATGGGAAACAGGCCGTAGGCGGCGCCGCTGACCGCAGCCATCCCTGCCAGCTTCGCGGGCATGCCGTAGACGAAGATTGCAACCGCAAGCGATGCCGCCAGCCCGGCCAGCGCCGCCACGTGCGCCGGCGCCCGGGAGAATGCCAGAAGTCCCAGCAGCACGGCCACCGGCAATGCCGCCAGCAGCGCCGAGAGAGCGAGGTTGTGGGCCGGCGTGTAGGCCTGCGTCCAGGGCATCGGTGGTCCGCGGAGTATTTACCACGAAACCGCCGCCAATACGAAGAATGGCTGCGTCAGGAACCTGACTTGATCCCCCGTTGCAGCGCCGCCGCGATCGGCTGCAAATCGCCCAGCGTATGGTCCGTGAAAAGCTTGACGACCGGTCGGGCGGCGATGTGCAGTTCGATTTCCGCCAGGTGATTGCGGTCGGTCGGTTGGGTTGTCGTTTCCAAACGAACCTCCTCGACTTCGCTGACATTCCACTCAAACCGCTCGGACCCGAATGGCGCGCGGAAGCGGAGAATCAGGCTGTCCCGGCGGACTTCGAGAAACGTGTGCCGCCAGGTGTTGTTGATCACCATGGCCATGACGACGATGCCGCCGATCAGCACCAGCAGGACAAGCACACCGAAGAAGGCGATCGCGCCGAGGTCCATCACCAACCGCCCCCGCGACCGCTCCAATTCCGAGGAGACAAAGGCCTGAATCAGCAATACGAAGGCACAACCCGCAAAGGCCAGGGCGATAATGGCTCCCTGCCGGGCGGCGAGCCATTCGTGAACGATGACGCCGTCGGCATCGGGAAGGATTTCGATCCGGCTCTGCGACGGAAGCCTCACCCGTCCGTGCGGGCGCGGGCTCGAGTAATCCAGGATCGGGCCGGCGCGGATCGGCGGCTCGGGCATGAGGATATCGTACTCGCCGGACGTGGCGGTGGTGAGTGGAATCTTCGGGGGCGGGGTGTGACTTGTGGGTGGCAACCGAGAGGGCGAGGCTCCTCCTTTTGCGTTCTCGAGTACAGAGAGGCTCTCAACAGCAGGGCATTGGTGGGGCAGACATTCTTGTCTGCCTCAGATGCCGGTATTCCGGCATCCGACCGAATATTTCGGGTCGACGAGTACGTCGCCCCGAGGCAGGCAGGAATGCCTGCCCCCCCAAGTGTGCGAGCACGACGGCGGCGGGCGGTGCCCGCCCTACGACGTTTCCAGAATGTGGGCGGCGAGCTGCCAGATCAGGGGCGGCGCTTCGCCTGGCTTGAATTCTTCGCGGTTGACGACCGCCTGGCGGTGAAGGGTCAGGGCGCGGGCTTGCTCGACGCAGGACTCGTCGATTCTCCCGGCCCGGCGGAGGGCGGCGCCGTGCTCGGCGGCGAGCCGCGCGGACTCGGGAAAGATCGCGCAGGCCCGCGATAGCAGCGGCAAAATCGCCTCCAGCGACGTCGCCGCGGCAAGAACTTCGAGCACCGCCTGCCGAAAAGCCGTCAAAGCCATTGCTTTTTCTATGGTTGTAATGGTCGGTGCGTAGCGCTCCAGCAGCTCGAGCAGCACGGCCGGCGCCTGCGCCGGCGGATAGGTCGTCAAACCCAGGAGCGCGAGCGGATAACACCCGGGAAACAGCTCGATTGCCCGGCGGGCAAAGTCCGGGCCGTCGGGGCTCTTGTTTACCGCCAGCATCCGAAGCAGGTACTGCCAGGCGGGAAGATGGCGCGGATTGAGGCGGATCGCGTGCTCCATCGCGGCGCGGGCCTGGGGGTCCTCGCCAAGGCGGAAGTGGGCCCGCCCGATCTCGGCGAAGGTCTTGGCGCTGTCGGGCCGGAGCTGGCGGGCCCGCTCCAAAGTCGCCAGCGCCGCGCGGTGCTGCCGCTGATCGTTCAGCAGCTTGCCCTGGTGCTGGAGCGCGGCAACGTAGCGGGGATGCTTTTCCAGCAGCGGCGCGATCATCGCCGACGCTTCCGGCGCCTTGGGATTGCGAAGCGCGTCGCGCAAACTCCGCTCCGGTTCGCCCAGCGGCAACTGGAGGTAACCCTGATCGCGCAGGACCGCTCCGGCAATCTCGGGCGGAAGCGCGGTTTGATTCGGCGGCGATTTCAGCAGGCCCTGATACCACGCCAGCCGCTGCGTGATGTGATTGGCGAGAAGACGGTCGCGGGCGACGTACTGGTATCCCTGCTGACGGATTTTGCTGCGCAGTGCGGCATCAGTTCGCAGACGTTCGAGCTGCTCGATCAGATCGTCATGCGTGCGGTAAAGCAGGCCCGTCTCGCCGGGGATCACGGTCGTACGATACGGCTCCAGGTCGGCATAGATCCCGGCGACGCCCCGCGAGGCGTATTCGAGAAACTTCACGTCCGAACGGCAGCGGTTGTAGCCGGTCGGCAAGAGCGGAGCGATCCCGATGTCGATGCCGCCCAGAAACTGGAGATACGTTTCCAGCGATGCGAACCCGGCGAAATGATACCGATCCGGCGATTGCCGAAAGAACGGCTGCGCCACTTCATTGCTCATCGCCGCCAGGTGCACTTCGGGATGATCGTCGAGCCACTTTTGCAGCAGCGGCGCGATGTCGTACCAGTCGGCCAGATGTCCGGGCGAGCCGGCCCAGCCGATGGTCAGCGGGCGCGGCACGGGCGGCGGCAGCGGGGGAACTTGCGTGAAATGATTGGCGAAGACCGCGACCTGCTGCGCCCCGCGCTGTTTCCAGCGCCGCGCCAGCTCTTCGGTGCTGGTCTGCACGGCGTCGCAGAGGGTGAGAAACTGGAGATACAACTCCTGAACGCTGCGATCCTGCCAGTGGCTGACGATCGGGTTCCAGGGCTGGAGGTCGAAAAAGTAATCGTTGGCCTCGAAGACGGTGACCCGCCCCGCCGAGCGGCGGCGAAGGCACAGCTCCAGCAAGTCCCAGTCGTTCACGAACTGAACGACCAGCACATCCGCCAGCTCGGCCAACTCCGGGAGATGCCGGCTGAAAAAATGGCAATCGATGCTCGTGACGCCGGGCAACTGGCCGAGAAACCGGCTTGGATCGTGCAGCCGATAGCGGGCGTCGCCGTCGTAGCCGAAATCGCAAACCTGAACGATCAACATCTCTAGTTACTCAGACTGAGCGGTTTTTAGGGGCAAGCCGAGCGGCGCGTTCTCGTGCGGCCGTTCTGGTGCCGCCGGTGCCCTCACCGTCGGTCTTCGCTGCGCAAGCGCGCCGTCGGATTCCGCCGGTGAGGGCACCGGCGGCACTTTAGGAAAACCTGCACTACAACTCGTCGCTATCTTCCAGGAGCATCAAAACCGCTCAGTTCGAGTAGTTAGCCGGTCGAACCCCAGACACGGAGACAAGGAGACCGGGAGACAAGAAGAAATAGATTGCTTCCCCCATCTCCTTGTCTCCTTGTCTCCCGGTCTCCTTGTCTGTCTTTATTCCTCTTCGGCTTTGGGCTTGTACTGGGCGGCGATCTGCTGCTGCACCTGCGGCGGGACGGGCTCGTAGTGGCTGAACTCCATGGCGAACGAGCCCTGGCCGCCGGTCACGCTTTTTAATTGCGATTGATATTGCATGACTTCCGACAGCGGCGCCGTGGCTTTCACCTGGGCCATGCCGCCGGCAAGGATGTCGGTGCCCTGGATGCGGCCGCGTTTGCCGGACAGGTCGCCGGTGATGGCGCCGACGTTACCCTCGGGAATCGTCACTTCCATATTGACGATCGGCTCGAGCAAGACGGGCTTGGCCTTGAGCACGGCGTCCTTGAAGGCGTACTTGCCCGCCGTCTTGAACGCGACTTCCTTGCTGTCGACGGGATGATGCTTGCCGTCATAGACGACAACGCGGACGTCCTGGAGCGGATAGCCGGCGATGACGCCCTGGTCCAGCATCTCGCGCACGCCCTTCTCGACGGCGGGAATGTATTGTCCGGGAATCGTCCCGCCGAACACTTCGTTGACGAACTCGAAGCCCGCGCCGCGTTCCATCGGTTCGATGCGGAGGAAAACTTCGCCGAACTGTCCTGCCCCGCCGGTCTGTTTCTTGTGCCGGTGATGGCCCTCGGCGTTGCTCAGGACGGTTTCGCGATAGGCGATCTTCGGCGGCTTGGTGTCGACCTGAATCCCGCGGTTCTTCAATCGCTCCAGCACCAGCCGCAGGTGCAATTCACCCAGGCCGTTGATGACCATCTCGTGGGTCTGGCGGTCGGTGTGCCATTTGAAGGTCGGGTCTTCCTCGCTGAGTTTGGTCAGGGCGCCGGAGATTTTCTGCTCGTCGCCGCGGGCCTTGGGGGTCACGGCAAGGCCATACATCGGCGTCGGAAAAACCTCCGGCTTGAGGTGCACGCTGTCCAGCGAATGGTCATCGTGCAGCACGTCGTTGGTGTGAATCTCTTCGATCTTGGCGACAGCGCCGATGTCCCCGGCGATGACCGCATCGGCCTCCTTGTGCTCCTTGCCCTGGAGGTGGAAGACGTGGCCGAGCTTGACGGCCTTTTTGTTGTGGCCGATGAAGACCTGCGAGTTTCCCGCCGCCTTGCCCTGGTGCACACGGAAGACCGCCAGCTTGCCGACGAACGGATCGGTCGTCACCTTGAATATATGGGCCAGCAGCGGCTTGCCGGGATCGTTGTGATATTCGAACGCCCTCTCGTTTTCGCCTTCGCCGCTCAGGAACGGCCGGGGATTTCCCTCTTCGGGGCTGGGGAAATGCCGGGCGATAGCGTCGAGAAGCTCGGAAACCCCGACATTGTTTTTCGCGTCGGTGAAGAGGATCGGCACGACGTGGCCTTCGTCCATCGCCCGCTCGAAGGGCGCGTGAAGCGCTTCGTAGTTCGGCTCCTCGCCGCCGAGATATTTCTCCATCAGGCCTTCATCCAGCTCGACGATCTGATCGAGGATCGCCGTGTGAGCGTCGGCGACAGCGGAGAAATCGCTCTGGCCTTCCTTGTTCAAGAGGCATTCCACGATCGATTTGCCTGACTGGCTGGGAAGGTTGATGGGAAGGCATTCAGTGCCGAACACCTCCTGGATCTGCGACACCAATCCATCCAGGTCGACCTCCGGCATATCGATTTTGTTGATGATGATCGCCCGGCACAGGTTGCGATCCTTGGCCGACTCCATGATCCGGCGGGTGACCACTTCGATGCCGTTCTGCGCGTTGATGACGACCGCAACCGTCTCGACCGCCGGCATGCACCCCAGCGCCGCGCCGACCAGGTCGGGCGATCCCGGCGTGTCGATCAGATTGATCCGCTTGCCCATGTGATCGGCGTGAAGAATGCTGGAAAAAATCGAGTGCTTGTGCTCCTTCTCCTCCTTCTCGAAATCGCTGAAGCTGGAGCCGTCGGAGGTGGACCCGTGACGGGTGACGGTCTTGCTGGCGAACAGCAGCGCATCGACCAGCGTGGTTTTGCCGGACCCTCCGTGGCCCGCGATTAACACGTTGCGAATATCGGCGGTCGTGTAACTGGGCATGCGACACTTCCTCGTTTCCTGCGGTCAGGGATTGGTGACCAACTCGCGCAAGTATATGTGCTCGGCGTATTTCGGCCAAGAATCTAGCGCCGAAAGCAACGGCCGGGTAGTGTCTTAAATTCATTCAAATTTATAGAAATAGATATCTGGTTAGCGCTTCTGCCAGCCCTTCTGATTGCCGGATCTGAGCTTTTCCAGTACTGCTTCGTCAGCGAAGAAATCTGTGTGGCCACAACCAGCGCAGATTAGGACGGAAAACTTTGGTGAACGCAACGGCATGAGCGAACCAAGACCTTTTAGCACATCAGGCCCGTACCAATCAGCGACGGTCCGCGAAAACAGTTCGCTACCACCGCAAATCTGGCACGTTCGCGGCAGGCGGTCTTGTATAGCCATCTTCGCTCCGATGTCTCCCAGAGGGTTTTCTGCCGTCAGGCATTCTACCACCCGCGCATGAAAAAGGCGCCCGCGTGGGGCGGCTGGTTGCGGTCCTACTCCATCACGGCGTCGTACAGGTCTTCAATCGTCCACAGCTCGTTGATGACGCCAGCGGCCATGGCGGGCGTGATCTTGTCGAGTGAGCCGTGAACGCGGCAGAAGTCGTAGTGAGCGACGTGCAGCGCCACTGCCGCCGCGAGGTTTTCCAGCTTCTTTGAGAAGCCCAGCGACAGACGGGTAAACCGCTTCGTGAAAGTGCGGATCGTGAGATTGCTTCGCTCAACGTGCGACAGCGCGACTGGGAAGAATTCGCCGCGTCGATCAATGCTCATCACAGGCAGCCAATCGCAGGATGCTCACGCGATTTGCAGTAGCGCCGAGTGAGACATTGCGGGAGTCATCTGCACGACGCCGCAGCCTGAGAAGGGAATCTGTAGCTCGGTTCCATCGCTCAACAAGATTCTGTGGACGAGTCTGGGCACGTGGCTGTCGGGGACTTTCCAAAGGCTCCAAAACCGCGGCGGCGTTGTCGCCGGCTTGCCCAGCAGCTCCATCGTCTGTCCTCGCGAGACATCCCGGACCGGCCTTTCCTGTACACAAGGGATGAGCGACCACTCCTTTAGATTGCCATACTCATACACCCGATCGTCTTCGGTGATCTGCCTCGGCGGTCCGCTGACCGTCACGCAAGAGATGATCCGTCCCCGCCCTTTCGGCAGCTCGACACGCTCCCGCCGCCTACGGTGATGGAGAATGGCGTGTGATTTCCTCTGGCCATCCACGGTCGCCGTCTCCGCCTCGTAAATCAGCATGAGGTCGCCGACTCTCGGCAGCTTCGCCCGCCCCGCCTTGTAGTAAACGTTGCGGGCAACCTCGAAGCCGTGAGGACTCGGCCAGTGGGTGGTGATCCAGCAGTTCATGTCCACCTTCCGGATTATCAACCCACTCGCGCGCCGCGGCTTAACCGGCCGGAGGTGCGTGCCTTTCGGCCATCGGTTACCAGCTCCTGCCACAGTTGCGCGAACGGGCCGCCTCGCGTGGCGCGGTCAAAATAGGCAGCCTCCTGGTCAGCGGTCATGCCTTCGATCCTGCGGTAAATGCGCGACTGCGCACGGCGTTTGGACTCGACACAATCGAATGGCTTTCTATCTTTCTTGGTCGTCTTCACGGGTAACCTCCAGCGGCGTTACGATCGTCAGCGGTCGATAGCCATGCGCAATATTCACCGCATTATACCGGCCGATGCGGTTGACGCGCACGATATGCTTGAAGTTCCATGACACGATCGCATCGGCCCCAATCGCGCTGGCAGCGGCGACATGAGTGGCGTCGTCCAGCCATTTGGGCGCTACAATTTTTGCCCGGACATACTCCGATCACGGACGTATCGGCGTAAATGCGCAACGTCGAACGGCGCTTGCTCATGCCACATATCTCCCTTCCCCCGCCAACCGCGCCTGCCCGAGGGTCGCCAGAGTCTCCAACAACTCGGCAACCTTCTCCGCCTTCGCTCCTTGGAACGTCCGCGCCACCTCCGCTGCCGTCGCCGGCTGGGCGAGCGTCTGGAGCGCGGCGCGGACTGCCCGCGCCTGCTCGGCCATTGTCTTGGGCCATGGCGTCTTTTTCGCCGGTTTGGGCTTGGCGAGCTTTTGGGTGACGGGGAGGGCGAGAGACTGCTGCGTCTCTGCTGCTCCGCTGGGGTTCTGGAACTCGGGGCGCAGCCAGCGGACGATGCCGCGGCGTTCTTCTTCGGCCCGCTCGGCGTTGAGCGCCACCAGCCGCCGCAGGATTTCCTCGTCGCTCAGGTCCGCCGGCCATCCGTACGCCTCCGCCACCGCCGCGTCCAGGTCGTCGTGAATCTGCTTCAGCACCGATACCAGCCCCTGTTCGTGAATTCGCCGGTCTTTGTCTATCAGTTCTTGTGCCCGAAGGTAGTTTCTGAACAACCTCATGCCGGGAACAATTGCGCATCGTCCACCCGCATAACATCCCCGCGTAGTTCCGGCCACCGATCAAGAATGGCTTCTGCCGAGATGCGGCCCAATTCGCTCGGCTCAATTTTGTTCAACCCGCCGCCGTAAACGCGACCTTCCCCGCGCAGTTCGTGACCGGTCACGCGTCCCAGCAACTCGTGCAAGTCTGTGAGACGATCTGGATGCGCTCGCAACATGGCAGCCAGCCCATGCTTTGGAGAAAGCATGAGATAGAGGTTAGTGGCAATCGCTCTGGATTTATTCAGGATGAAGCGGAACGGCTGCTTCTCATGTTCCAGCGGCTGGATTGTCGACTAAACCCGTGGTCGGCTCTTATCTTCGGAGCAGAATTGAGCGAAAGGGCGAGCAACAAAATTACGGCGTCCACCGCGCGAGCGCTTCTCTGTAAAAAGGACCCATGCTTTCGCATCCTAACCGCCCGTCAGAAAACCAAGATCGCCGTTGCGCTAGCGCGACGTGGGATGGTGGTTTATGGACAGGCGTTCGATCTCGTCTCTTGCGACGTTTCTGTCAATCTCGATGACGAGAACGCGATAGACCGAGCCCTGCCGAAGCTTCGTCTGTACGAAGTGAAGTCATCGAGCCGTTCCCTTAAGCCGGGATTCGCCGATTACTTCTTCTCGTTCTCCACGGCCGAGCTCCTGGTCGCGCAGTCGCTTGGCGACAACTTCCGGTTTGCATTCGTCAACATTCACAGCGGTGAGGTGCTCGACCTGAGCTTGCGCGAGGTATTCGCCAAGGCGCGAGCAATTTACCCCAGTTGGAGCATTAAGTTCTAAGCAGATACCTATCGGGCAACCGCGCATCATAGACTTCGATGCGATGCTGCCAAATCCAATCGGTGCCCGCCGCCGCCAGCATTCCAAGGACGCCCGCATCGAGGACGCCACCGAACATCACCAGATACGACAGGGAGTCGCCATACGTCGTTTGAAGCAACTGTTGTTTCTGAATGATGGAGCGCGCGCGGCGCCGCGCCGCCCAGATACAGGCCGGCGATTCCACGTCGATAAGCACGGGGCCTTGAAGCGACTCGTCCGGAGGCGGCAGCACGGCAATGTCAAAAGGTACGAGCCATTTCCGACCCGTCGCTACCGGCACTGGCACGGACCGACCATAGGTGCCCGGCTCGTGTGTGGTGGCCACGCAGCGGCCGCAGTCTTTCACCTCGCGATACCCCAGCGACTCCAAGAATCTGGATATCACCGATATCTGCTGGTTCGCTCGGGCACGCTCGCTGATGCTGCTCGCTTCGGCAGCGCACCATCTGTCCGCGATGATCGTCGCAGCCCGGACGCGGTCGTGGTCGGTCGGATCGGACCCGCTGTCTAACCACGGAAAAATATCGCGATCCAGCAGCTTCTCGATAACGCGACAGACGGAGGAAAGATGCTCGATGAGCACCTCCTCTTTCATGCGTTTGGCGAGCTGGCCACTTTCCATTCTTCCGATCAGCGACTTGTTGGCGCTGGAAAGGCCGATCAAGCGGTCGACGGCAATCGGTGGCGCTGTGCACATGCGTAAGGTACGGATTGCACCGGGATTCGCCCTGAGTGTTTGCACATCGAGATTTCGCAAGTCATCGGTCGCCAAAAGAGCCGCTTTAACGGACTCGGTCGTTTGGACTCGTGTTGAACGGAATGTCAGAGGGGCAAAGCGCAAGAACCACTGATTAAACCTATCGACAGACGCCGCGATATCGGCCTTCCAGAGATGGGGCTTGTCTGCGTTGACTCGCTCAGGCTGCATCAAAGATCCTGTTCATCTCGAGGGCGTTGCCGGCAATCGCTCGGCTCAAGGTGCCGGGATCCGAAGTCACGGCACGAGCTAACGCTCGAACAATTCGGCCCCTCAACCTAACAATATGCTAATCGGTTGGCAAGCTATAACGCAGAAGTCGGCGCAGCGCTGCGTCCCAATGCTTGCGCGGCGGCTCGCGGACGGCGGTGCCGCGCTCGTGCTTCGCGTGGGCGTCGAGATCGAACAGGTTTGGCGCTTCATCGGCCGAGGAGCCCTGCTTGGCTTCCATCACGAAGCAGCCGCGTTTGTACAGGTCGATGAAGTTGGTTGTGACGTTGCCGTCGCCATCGTCGAACTGAACGGCGCGCTCGAAGACGTAGGCGTTGTCGCGGTCGTCCGGCCGCGTTGGGTTGGGGCGCGGGACGCCGAGCAGATCGCACAGCTCGTGAATGAAGGACTGAAAGTTCGCCCGCTCCCCCGCCCCGGACTCCTGCCACCGGCGGACAAAATCCGCGACCAACTGCTCCTGATTCTCAGGCGCGACAGAAGAAGACATGCCCGGCAAGGCCCTCCCGAATTGGCGAGGCACATCGTACTTGCGAAGCAGGGGAGATGCACGCGGAGGCGCGGGCTGCGGCTCTGCGAGAGTGGGCCAAGTCCGGGCAATCAGAGATCGCACCGGGGTTTGCCCCGCTGGGGCGGGCATGGCCTGGCGGCCATGTCGTCCGGGGCGCAGTCGGCGGGAGGAATAACGGACCCGGCGGCCTGGGCAGACTTGCGTAGGCCCCGCCACGGCGGGTTGGGCAATGTGTTAGCAAAAATATGATAAATGGCACAAATGGCACGTGCCATTTTTTGTGCCAAAGTCGGCCAAAAGTGCCACCCGCTCGCGTACGCGAGCGAGAACCGTGGAGCAGGAGAACACTCGAGCAGTGGAGGAGATCGCGAGGCCGGCGGCTTGGGCATGGTCTAAATAGACGAGCGCCTGGGTTCGGCAGAAAATGGGGTGCCCCAAATGTCGCGAATGTCGCAGAATGTCGCACTTTTTTGGGTGTGACAAGTGCGACATTCGGGACTTTTGCGGCGATTTTGCGTCGGGGGTTCGACTGAACGTTTTGAACAAAACTGAACGTTTTTTGCGCTTTGGGCGCCGGGTCCGTGCAGCCAGGCGAAAGTGACGTCGGGCGGCGGGACCCGGTTCTCTTGCCACGGCGGGCAAGAGGCGTTACCAAACTGATGCGGAGACTGCCGTCCGTTTCTCAAACGCCATTCAAACGAGGCTAGATCATGTTGGCAACCCATGCTGGACTGCACCGGCGCTGCCTTGGCCTGCTGCTGGTGCTGGTGGGGAGCGGGTGGGCGGGGGCGGCGCAAGCGGCGACGCCATCGAATGAGGAGCCTTGGCTGGGGCCGTACAACGGGCCGACGGCGGAGAATGGGGTTGATGCGACGACGTGGGACGGGAAAGTCTTGTGCGGGTATCAGGGCTGGTTCAACACGCCGGGCGACGGGACGGAGTTTGGATTTGGACACTGGGGGCAGCGGCTGGAGCAGGGGGACGGGCGGTTCGTGGTCGACATGTGGCCGGATGTTTCGGAGTACGACCCGAAGGACCTGGCGGAGGTTCCGGGGCTGAAGCTGCCGGACGGATCGCCGGCCCGGCTGTACAGCGGGTTTCGCAAGGGGCCGACGCTGGTTCATTTCAAATGGATGCGACAGTACGGCATCGACGGGGTTTTCCTCAGCCGGTTCGTTGGGGAAACAACCAACCCCGCGCGGGCGCGGCACGTGAACGCGGTTCTGGCGAACGTGCGCGAGGGCGCGCACCGCGAAGGCCGCGTGTGGGCGATGATGCTCGATCTTTCGACCGGCCGGCGGGCGTCCACGAAAATCGTCACCGACGATTGGAAGTTCCTCTGCGACAAAGTGAAGGTGCGCGAGGATTCGCGTTATCTTCACCACCAGGGCAAGCCGGTCGTTTTGCTATGGGGGCTGGGATTCAAGGACCGGCCATGGACGCCGGCCCAGGGCGCGGAGCTGGTCGAGTTCTTCAAAAACGACCCGCAATACGGGGGCGTTTACCTGATCGGCGGGATCGACCCTTATTGGCGGACGCTCAAAGGCGGGTCCCGTCCCGACCCGGAGTGGGAGAAAGTTTACCACTCGTTCGACGCCATCAGCCCGTGGGACGCCGGGCGATATCGCGACGACGCCTCGATGGACCACCTCCGCAAGGCGGTGTGGGATCCCGATCTGGCGGAACTCCGGACCGCCGGAAAAGGCTACATGCCCACTGCGTTTCCCGGATTCTCCTGGGACAACCTTCGGAGGGTGAAGCCCGGCACGACGACGATCCTGCGGCAAAAGGGCGAATTCTACTGGCGGCAGTTCGCCATCTTCCGCGAGCTGGGAATCCGAACCGTGTTCGTTGGCATGTTTGACGAAGTGAACGAAGGCACGGCCATCTACAAGGTCGCCAACGACGTTCCGGTCGGCAAGCACTTTGTCACCTACGAAGGGCTTCCCGGCGACTATTACCTGAAGCTGACCGGCGCCGCGACGAAGATGATCCGAGGAGAAACGCCGTTGTGGCAAGAGATACCGTCTGCGTTGAAAGCGCATGGAGACTGACGGGTTTCCCGGTGACACGGCTTTTCAAGCCGTGCTGACGATGTGCGGAGAAAATAGCCGCTCATCGCGCGGATCCTTTCTTTTGGCGTCGCCAGCACGGGTTAAAAACCCGTGTCACGTTTCGGCCCGCGCGGGTTGGAGGAACTGTGAGAGTTATCAATGGGATTGCGGCGCTGTTTCCACAGTTGGTGGTCGGGGCCTGCATCGCCGCATCGCCCGAGCTTCCCTGGCAGCGGGAGATGCCGCTTCGGGAGGCGGCACAGTCGGTTGCATTGCAAAGCGTATTGAACCCAACCAATCCGCAGCCCGATTACGGCGGCGGCCCCTTTCCCGGGCCGTCGATGGTCATCAGCAATCTCAAGATGCGGTCCACCCTCTGGGGACCGCCGGATCGCATCACGATCAGCGTCAACAAGAACGACGTCTGGGACCGGCGGCTTCACGAATTCGCCGCGCCGACCCTTCAGGATTTGATTGACGGCGCCGAGGCGCCGATCAACAAAGACTACGTCGGCGTGAAGGGCAATTCGCTGCGGCCGGTCGACCTGGGCTGGCTGCGGAAAGAAGGCGGCTCATACGATCCGTATCGCAAGCCGATGCGCTATGCGTTTCCGAGCCTCAAGCCGGTCGGGCAGATCATCATCGGGATCGACGATCTGGCGGGTGCAAAGCCGCCAACGCTCACGCAAAGCTGCACCAGCGGACGGGCGAAACTCGAAGCGGCCCAGGGCGATGCGAAAGTCTCGCTCGAATACGTCCTGGGAATGACCAGCAACACCTATGCGATTCGAGGCGAGCTTGCCGGGATCAGGAAGTCGGTGTCGCTGCGTCTGTATCGGCATCGGGATACATCACACCTGCTGTACATGACGGATGACGGTCATTACACGAATTCCGCCGCCGAGGCGGACAAGGCGTTCAACGGCCCGATCGATCCACCGACCAGCGGGCAGGACGGGCGGTATTTCTGGATTCGTCAGCGGATGCCGCCGGAGAAGACCTTTCCGCACGGGTTTGAATACGTGCTGATGGGCGTGGTGAAATCGCCGGCGCAGGTGAAGCTCGATTCGGTGGAAGGGGAGAAGCGCCTGGGAACACCGCCACAGAATCAGCGGCTCAACGGGGAATGGAAGAGCATCATGCGGCCGGCGATCGCCGACGCGCCCGGCGCCGCGGCGACCGCAACGCTTACTCCCGTCGACGGAAAACTCGAAGCGTTCGTCACGATCGCCACTTCATCCGATGGCCAGGACATCATGGCCGTTGCGAAGCAAAGGCTGGCGGAGATCGAGCCGGGCGGCTTCGAGGGCGTGCTCCAGGAAAACGTCCGCTGGTGGAATGCTTTCTATGACAAACGGGAAGACGGCCGCGTGTTCCACGGATCTGGCGGCCGCGACGCCACCGACGACATCCGCGCGATCTACCGCAGTTGGACCTGCAATCACGGCGGCGGCACCAAAACCGACATGCGCCGCTACGAGGGAAGCGCCTCCTACGCCCTGCCCGAACGCGATTTTCAGGAATGGGACAGCGCCCCCTGCTACAACGAAATCTTCCACACCTCGCGTTTTGTGCGAAACTGGGGCGACAGCGTCGACATGTACAAGCAACTCGTCTGGCACTGGCTGCCGGGCGCCAAGCAGAATGCACACGACAGGTTCGGCATGCCGGGGATGCTGATCTCGCACGGCTACCTGCCGCCGGTCAAACCCGATAAGTATGTGCATACAACCATCACGCTGGAGCTTTGCCTGGGGACGATGGGGCAGATCATGAAGCCGGTCTGGGACGAATGGGACTACGGCGGCGACGTGAACTACCTTCGCGAGCAGTGCTATCCGCTGATGCGGGAGATGGCGATCTTCTATGCCGCGTACGCCAAGAAGGGCAGCGACGGGTACTACCACATCACCCCTTCGATGGAGGAGGAGCGATGGGGAATATATCCGCAGTTCGCCCGCAACAAGGACGTCATCAGTTCGCTGTGCATGTTCCGCTGGGGATTGACGCGGGCGGCAGACGCCGCGGAATCTCTCGGAGTCGATGCCGAAATGCGCCGGCAGTGGCGGCAGGTCGCGGCGCAGTTGGCGCCGTATCCAACGTGGCAGAAGCCGCAGGGGGTGATCTTCGCGGGGATGCCCGGCGTCGAGCCAATGCACCTGCCCGCCGACCATTTCGGCGACGCCGCGTCGTATCCGACAATTCTCGCGGATGAAATCAACCTGGATTCCCCGCAGGATCAGCGCCAGATGATGATCCGCTCGGTAACGACATTGCGCTCCGGAAGCACGTCAGAAACGCTGCTTCTGCTGGGCGAGCGGGACGATCCCGGCGCGACGCGAAGGCGTTCCTCTTCGGGCGGAGACGCTGAGGCCCTGCTCAACAGCCGCGGCGGACGAATCCACCTCTTTCCCACCGTCGCGCCGAATGCCGAGGTGGCGTTCCATCATTTCCAGGCCCGTGGCGGATTTCTCGTCTCCGCGGCGCGCAAAGCCGAGGGGGTGTATTACCTGGAGATCCAGCCGCGACGCGACAATCAATGCCTGCTGATGAACCCCTGGCCGGGCAAGGCGGTCGTCATCCGCGATTCAGAAAAAAGCGAGCCTGTCGCGTTCCAGATCGACCGAAACAACGGCGAATGCATCGTCTTCACGGCAATTGCCAATCATCGATATTTGGTCGAGCGGGAATAGGAAGGCGCGCAATCTCGTTCCCTCCCCCGGTACTCCGGGGGAGGGTTAGGGAGGGGGGTCCGGGAGAGCCACTCTGCCAACCCCTCCCCAGCCCTCCCCGGGCATACCCGGGGGGAGAAGATGGGCACGACCGCACCGGTACGTGATATGTCTAAAGGGAAACCAACATGAAATCATCGTCCTTGCTTTTCATCTGCGCGTTGCTGACCGGGTCACACGGCGCCAGTGCTGCGACGGCGTCCGACATGCTGCTGTGGTATCGCCAGCCGGCAAAAAACTGGCTGGAAGCGACGCCGATGGGCAACGGGCTGATGGGCGCGATGGTGTTTGGCGGCGTGCAGAAGGAGCGCATCGCGCTCAACGAAGGTACGTTCTGGTCGGGCCGGCCTCACGATTACGACAACCCCGAGGCGTTGCAGGAATGGATCGAAGACTGGAAGCCGGGCAGCCAGGGGCACAACGTCTCGCCCGATTTTCCGCTGTTTCCCGGCAGAACGATCACGCTGCGCGGCACGCCAGAGCTCGCCGCGGCGGAGCTGAAATGGATGAGCTCGCGACGGCCCCGGGGCGGGTGGCCTACCGCCTGGGACATTTGCATGTGGGCCCGGCTGGAAAAGGGCGAACGGGTTCAGCAATGGATGGACACGTTCACGGCCAATTCTTTTGCCGACAATCTCCAGAACCGCGGCGCCAACCAGTCTGACGCCAATTTCGGGTTCACGGCGGGCGTCGCCGAGGCCCTGCTACAGAATCATGCCGACGAGATCAGTCTGCTTCCCGCCCTTCCGCCCTCCTGGACGGAAGGTTCGGTCGCGGGCCTCAAAGCCCGCGGTGGATTCACCGTCGATATGCAATGGAAAGATGGGAAACTTCAATTTGCGACGATCCAAAGCACTGCCGCCGCCGTACGGTGTAAGCTGCGCTACGCCGACAAAACCGCGGTGCTCTCGGCTGATTCCCGGCAGGCGGTCCGCGTCGACCCCAACCTCGTGCCCTTACGCTGAATGCGAATTCATGCACGCTTGAAGACGAACGTGGCAGGCGCATGCCCGTATTTAGCAGGTAGACGCACAAGGGACCGAGGCTTACTCTGGGTTCTTTCCGGCTCGGCGTGTGACTTTTCGCAGGATATTGGCCGCCCTATTGACCGGGTGGGCCAACAGGCGGTCATCGTCGCCTTGGAGGTTCGTGTTGGGTTCGGCGGAATATGAACAGATCGATGAGGGATTGAATCCCCAGGCGCGGCTGGCCGCCATTGTGGAATCCTCGGACGACGCCATCGTGAGCAAGAGCCTCGAAGGCATCGTGATCTCCTGGAACAAGGGCGCCGAACGGATCTTTGGCTGGACGGCGGCGGAGATGATCGGGCAGGCGATCACCAAAGTCATCCCGCCGGACCGTCAGCAGGAGGAGCCGAAGATTCTCGAGCGGATTCGTGGGGGCGAGCGCATCGACCATTTTGAGACGATCCGGATCACCAAAGACGGAAGATTGCTGAACGTGTCGGTGACGATCTCGCCGGTGCGCGACCGGGAGGGCCGCGTCATTGGAGCGTCCAAGATTGCGCGGGACATCACGCACCAGAAGCGCGTCGAGCAAGAGCTCCAGGTCGCCCGGGAAGCCGCCGAGCAAGCGCGGCTGGCGGCGGAGCAGGCGATGGAGCAGGCACAAAAGGCGAATCGAGCCAAGGATCAATTCCTGAGCATTTTGTCCCACGAGCTTCGCACCCCGCTGACGCCGGTGTTGGGCGCGATCAGCCTCCTGGAGCAGGATGCCGCCATCCCGCCGCAGATTCTCGAGCAGCTTGGAATGATGCGAAGGAACATCGAGACCGAGGCCCGGCTGGTCGACGACCTGCTGGACCTCACGCGCATCTCGCGCGGAAAGATCGAACTGCACTTTGAGGCGGTGGACGCCCACGCAGTCCTGCGCAACATCATGTCGACGTTTTTGCACGACACCCAGGAGAAAGGTCTGACGGTCGCGATGTCGTTGCGGGCTCGGCAGTCGCACGTCTGGGCGGACGCCGGCCGGTTCCAGCAGATTCTGATGAACCTGGTCTCCAACGCCGTCAAATTCACACCGGAAGGCGGCACGATCACGTTCCGCACGTCCAATGAGAACGGGACGCTGCGAATCGAGGTGAGCGACACCGGGCTGGGCATCGATCCGCTGGTGCTGCCGCGGCTGTTTGCGCCTTTCGAGCAGGGGGAGATCGGGGTGACCCGCCGGTTCGGCGGGCTGGGCCTGGGGCTGTCGATCGTAAAATCGCTGGTGGAAATGCACAAGGCAAGCATCAGCGCCGCCAGCGAAGGCAAAGACAGAGGCTCGACGTTCACGGTTCGGATCGAAACCGTACCGGCGGCGCCCAAAGCGCCAGCGGCGCCAGCGGTAGCGGCCGCCCCCGGACAGCCGCTCTGCCGCCTCCTGCTGGTGGAAGACCATGCCGACACGCGGGAGGTGATGTGCCGGGTGCTGCGAAGCCTGGGGTGCGAGGTCGTCGCCGCCGGGAGCGTGAAGGAGGCGATCGCCGCCGCCGATCGCCAGAACTTCGATCTGCTGCTCTCGGACATCGGCCTGCCCGACGGCAGCGGAACCGAGGTCATGCGATACATCGCTCAGCGGCGCAGCAACCTCAAGGGAATCGCTCTGACAGGATATGGGCAGGACGAGGACCTGCGACGGAGCATGGAGGCCGGCTTCGCCACCCATCTCACCAAGCCGGTCACCGTCCAGGCCCTGCACGAGGTCATTGTGCAACTGACGCGGTGACGCTGGCGAGCTGTGACGTCCAGCGACTTCGGTTCAGCCGGCGGGCGGAATCTGGCCGGTGAGGATGTGGCAGTATGGGACAAAGCCCGCCTTCTGGAGCGTTTTCCGCGAGGCGATGTTGGAGGGATTGCATCGTGCGGCGGGGATCGCCTCGAGCTCGTAAGCGCATCGCTTGAGTTCCTGGACGAGAAAGGAGCCCAACCCGCGGCGGCGCCAGGGCTCGGCGACTTCCATGTAGATGTCACCAAACGGGCGATTGTAGTGGAACAGTATTCCGCCGGTGGCGGCAACGGCTCCGTCCAGCTCGAGCGTCCACTCGCCCCCGCCCTGCCGCTGCGCGATGCTTTGGCGAATCTCCTCCAGGGGCGTCGTCCTGTGCAGCACGGCGCCGGATGAGGGAAGATCGGTGGTCAGCTCGTCGCGAAACACGATCGACTCGCTCACGACGTTGCGGGCGTAAGTGTGCAGCATGACCGTCAAGAGAACGTCGCAGCTCTGGACTTCCATCAACAGCGCTTTGCTCTGGGCGAGCAGGCACTCGAAGAGGTCGAACGCATGCGACCGGTGCTGGGGCAGGACATAAAACTCAAAAATGGTCGGCTTGTCCTTCCAGGGGCCTGCGATCGCAATTGAGCCAAAGCCGACGCCCCTTCCGTCGGATTGGAGTAGAAAGGAATTTGTCCATCCCGGGCGGCAATGGAGCGAGTCGTGAGTGATCTGGCAATTCATCTCCGCGCGCTGCCGCTGGCGCAGGGGAAGCGTTTCTTCGGTAGGAATCGGATGGGCCTGGAATCGCACCTGAGCAGGTATTTATCCGATCGGCGGGCGTATTGACAGTGGTCTTTTGAAGCTCGTTTTTGTGAGTCAGGTGGCAATTTCGTAGGATGAACTATATGAGAACAAACCGGCGATCGGGCGGAGGAGGCGGACATCAATATCGTCGGGATGGCGGATCCGGACAACGACGACGAGGGGGTGGAGGCGGAGGTGGACCGGGCCCGAAAATGCAGCAACGCCGGCGGCCCGCCCCAGGCGGCCGGGCCGATCGCAGCGGGCCGCGCACTTGTCCCATGTGCGGCGCCCCGGTCTCCGATCTGGCAGCCCATATTCGCGATAAGCACGATGACGCCGCTTCGCATCCCAGGGATTGACCACCGCGGACACACTGAGTCGTCAGCGCCTGCCACATACCGCTTGCAGCCGACCGCCGTCGGGCTTAGGGTTCTGCCATGGCGGTACTTGCTTCCCTTGAATCCGATGTATCACGGGCGGTTGGTCTGCGCCACCGTCTGCACCAGGTTCCCGAGCTTTGCTATGAAGAGTTCGAGACGGCCGCGATCATCCGGGCGGCGCTGGACGAGCTGGGAATCGCGTATGTGGAGGGCGTCCCCGACGCGCCGACCGCCACCATCGCGTGGCTTGGAGACGCATCCAAACCCTGCGTTGCCCTGCGGGCGGACATTGACGGCCTGCCGATTCTGGAACGGACAGGCCTTTGCTATTCCAGCACCCACCCGGGGCGGATGCACGCCTGCGGGCACGACGGGCACTGTGCGATCCTGCTGGGTACGGCCGGCGTTTTGAAGCAAATCGAGGGCGAACTGCCGGTTTGCGTGAAACTGATCTGGCAGCCCGCCGAAGAAGGGGGCGGCGGCGCCGAGCGGCTCGTCGAGGCGGGAGTCCTGGACGGCTCGCTGGGGCCGAAGGTGCGCGCCATCTTCGGACTTCACGGGTGGCCAGGGCTCCGGGTCGGGATGGTGGCGACCAAAGCCGGGGCGATTCTGGCGGCTACGGACAATTTCGCGATCACCTTCATTGGCAGCGGATGTCACGGGGCGTATCCGCATCTGGGGGTCGATCCGATCGTGACGGCGTGCGAGGCGGTGCTCAACCTCCAGCAGTTTGTCGGCCGCGAGATGGATCCCACCGAGCCCGCCGTCATCACCGTCGGGAAAATCTCCGCCGGCACGGCCACCAACGTGATCCCCGACACAGCGACCATCGAAGGAACCGCCCGCACGCTGGAGGCACAGGCGCGGACGCGGGTTCGGGAATCGGTGGAGCGGCGGTGCACGGGAATCGCCGACGCCAACGCGTGCGAGATACGCTTCGACTGGATCGAGGGTTATCCGCCGACCTTCAACGATCCGGCGATGGCCGATTACGTGGCGCGGGTGGCTGCCGAATCTCTCGGCGCCGATCGTTATCTCCCTGTTTCCAGGCCTTCGATGGGCGCGGAGGATTTTTCCTATTACCTCCAGGCGGTTCCGGGCTGTTTCTTCTTTGTCGGGGTCGATCCCCCGGATCGCCAGACCTATCCCCCACTGCACAGCGACCGGTACGATTTCACGGACGCGGCGGTGGGTGTCGGAATGCAGATGTTCCTGGAGTTGGTGAAGAACTTTCCGTCCTGATCGCATACTGCGGGAGGGCGATGCCACTCGTTCCGTGTTCTCGGGTGCAGAAAGACCTCCAAAACCTCCCAACTGGGGCTATCCAATCAGTCGAATGACGGCGTCGCCCCCGAGCGAAATCTGGCTTAACGGCGAGAACAGGTCGGTGAATACCTTGGGCGATCCGTTCTGCGGGACCTTGGCCTGCTGGATGCTGTTGCCGGCGATCCCGAAGGGTTGGCCGTTGTTGCCCGTCTGAATCGTCGCGATCGAGACCTTGCCGACCTTCCAACCGGCGATCTGCGCGTTGCTGAACGTTCCTTTGATCGTGACCGAGCCGATCGAGGAGTTCTGTACATTGGCAAAGTCGGAGGCGCTGGCGGGAAGCGTGGTCAGGGTGCTCTGCACCCCGGCGAAGATCTCGCTGGCCGAGGCCGAGCCGGCGGTGAGGTTTCCGATCGATACGGAAGCGCGGATCGCCGAGGCCGTCAACGAACCCAGATTCGCGCTGGAAATCGTCGTGACCGACAGGTCCTCATTGAAATCGCCGGTCGAGATCAGCGACTTGATCGAAGGCGCCGTGATGGCAAACCGCGTCGCGCCCGTCGTCGCCCAGGAGGAAACCTTCAGCTCGTTGATCGCCTCGCTGGAAGTGAGGGCTTCGTTGGTCATTTTTCCGAGCATGGCGGTCAGCGTGTTGCCGGCGCCGATAGTGATGGCCCCGTTGGAAGCGTTGGTGAGCTGAAACTTTCCAAGCCCGCCGCCCACGGTCATGTTTCCGGTAAGCGAAGCCTGGCGGGCATTGAGCGTACCCAGCGAGCTCGATATCGAGATCGCGCCGATCGGCGTCGCGCCCGTGACCGTGAGGACGGAAGTATTGTCCGTGCCGGTGACGACCAGCTTGCCGATGTTGTCGTTGCCGCTGGTGGAGAAGAAGATCACCTGCGCCGAGCCCGGGCCTTTGAGGTTGATGGTGACCTTGTGTCCCTCGGCGTCGGTGAAGGTGAGCTTCTTGCCAATCGGGACGTTGACGACGCGCTGGTAGGGTCCGGCGTTGGCGACATTGAAGCTGTACTGACCAGTTGACCCGGCCGCGGCGTTGGCGCCGGTCAGGGCATTGTAGGCGAACTGGTTGGTACCGGCGCCACTGACACCGATGTAGTACGTCTGCCCGGCGAGCATCGGAACGCTGACGGTCTGCGACGTGGTCGTGCTGCTGACATTCCCGCCGACGGCAACCTGATTGCCCAGCGCATCGAAGACGCGGATGACCGTCGTGGCACTGTTGTCGCTCTGGGTGGTGGTGGTGAAGCTGTATTGGGCGGTGGAGGGGGCGGTGAACTTGTACATGTCGACGTCGGTGGGTCCGACGAACAGGTTTCCGTCCAGGCCGATATTGCCGGTGATAGGCTGATTGAGGGCCACCGGGGTGGGCGTGGCGTTGGCGATGCTGTTGTTGCTGATCGTCGCCAGCGCACTGAGCGGTTGAAGCGAGGTCGAAAGGGTATACGACCCGGTCGACCCCCCGCTTCCACTTCCCAGGGTCAGGCCATTGAAGTTCTGATTCCCCTGTCCGGTGACGGCGATGAGGACTTGCTCCCCCGCGGTGACCTGGTCGTAAATCGTGTTCGAGCTGGCGTCGGCCAGACGGTTTGCGCTCACTGCGCCGCCGGGGCTCTGCCACAGACTCAGGGCTGGCGCGAACCCGCCGGCCGGGGCGACCACCGCCTGGAACACACCGGCCGTGGCCGCGGTGAAGGAGTAGAAATCCACGTCTTTGTTGCCCCCGTTGGCGCCCAGGAAGGTTCCGATGGGGTCGGACCCGATGACCGCGCTGACCGGGGTTCCAACGGCGGCGGGGGTGGCGAAGGCAAGCGTCCCGTTGCGATCCCCGTTGTCGAAACCGACAAAGACGCTGAAGGCGACCAGCCCCGCAGTGCTGTTGATGGGACGGGCGAAAGGATCGTTGGGGGAGAAGTTCTCGTTGCGCGGCGTGGTGACGCCGATGTAGTAGGTTTGCCCGCCGACCACCGGAACCGTGATGTTCGTGCCGATGGAGCCGACGGTGTTGAGATTCGAGTCGAGCACACGAATGACCGCCTGCCCGTTGGAGAGGGTGTTGTCGGCTTGGAGAATCAGATTGCCACTGTCAGGAGCAACCAGGGTGAACATTTTCACGTCGCCGTGCGGGACGGCGATCGTGTTTCCGCTGGAATCTATGGCCTCGCCGATCGTGCCGGAAAGCTGGGTGAAGGCGATATTGGGCGCGGTGGCGGGGGGCGTGATAGTGGTGGGATTGGTGAGGGGGACGGTGCTGGCGCCGACCGGAACGCCGCCCGGGTCCGGGCTGGCGATAGTGAAATTGATGAGATAGTCGCCCGAGGAGGCGCCGCCGGTGTCTCCGGTGCCGGCGACGGCGTTGTACGTGAAGTTGCCGGAGCTGCTGACCCCCAGGTAATAGGTTCCGGCCGCCAGGAATGTTCCGGGCGGTGAAACCATGTTGGGGTAGGGAGTGCCATTTCCGCCGGGGATGGCCATCGTCACCCCGCCCAGGACCAGGTTGTTTCCGCTGCTGTCCATCAGGCGCAGCGCCTCGTTGAACTGCACGCCTCCGCTGGGCGCCTGGGAAGTAAGCGTGAAAGCGCCGGGGGTTTGCACGACCAGCTTGTAGATGTCGACATCGTTGGGGCCGATGACGTTCGTCCCATCGGTGCCGATGTTTCCCGTGATCGTGATGGCGTTGGATCCGTTGAGGGCGTTGGTCGTGTTTGCCGTGGCCAGCGTGTTGTTCAAGTCGCCGTTGGGGCCGCCTGTTCCCTGGACGAACGCTTTGACGGCCAGCATGGCCTTGTCGACGTTGACGCGGTCGTAGGTGAGACCGGTTCCTGGAAGAGGGACGTTTGGTCCGAGCCCGGAGGGGGTTACTAATGCGCGGCCGTTGGTCGTGAGGGTGTTGTCGACGATGGGGTCGGAGGTGTTTCGCAGGATGGTGAGCACCTCGGTGGGGCTCAGATAAACCCCGCCATACTTCTGGGCGGTCTGCTGCATCAGAGCGACTGTTCCGGCGATGAAGGGCGCGGCGAAGCTGGTGCCGGTGCCGGTATTGTGCAATTGCGTGGGGCTGTTCCAGGTGCTGAAGATTGCCGTGCCGGGGGCGACCAACTGATTGAACATCGAACTGCGCTGGCTGGTGGCCTGGAAGATATCTGGCTGGGCAGAGGTTTCGAAGGCGGCGTACGGCAGGCCGTCACCGTAGAAAGCCGTGAAATTGTAATCGCCAATGCCGTTGTCCGCCCATGAATTGGCGGCGCCGATGGTGGACTCTGCGGCGAGCGGCGACTGACCGGGCGAGGCGAAATCCTGGTAGGAGTTTCCCGATGCCGTCACCACCGTAATCCCCATGTTCTGGAGTACCTGAATCTCCTGACCCTCCTGGTCTAATTGGGGCGTCGAGTTGACGTTGATCGGGAATACCGGCCCCAGCGACATGTTCACGACCTTGATGTTGTACTGGGCCGCGTGCATGGCGACCCATTCCAGCCCGTTGAATACCGGGTCGGCCTGCGTCACGAGGTCATCGGGGGCGGGAAGGACTTTGATGTCGATCAGGTGCGCCTGATACGCGACGCCAATGCTGGGATTTGACGAAGCGGCAATGCCGGACGTGAACGAGCCATGCCCCTCTTCGTCGACGGCGTCGTTCAGGAAATTCGGATCGATCGGCTGGGTTGGCGGGTTACTGACGGCATTGTAGAACGCGACGATATTGCTCCTGAGATCCGGGTTTTGGGCAAAGACGCCGGTGTCCAGAACCGCAATCCCAATCCCGCTTCCGGTGATCGAAGAGAAATTGGGATCGCTGCGCATCTGCGTCAACCCGGTGACGTTGAACGAGGCGCTGAGGAGGACGCGTTTCTCCAGCGGCTCAAACAGCGCGGCGGCATGAGAGGCGGCGGCATGAGGGGCAGCGTGAAGGGCGGCGGCATGGTCGACAGAGAGAGCGCGATCGGTGGCAGTCTTCAGGCGGGCGGTGTTTCCTACACGCACACACAAACCCCGCGACGCAGGGCGACGGCGAAACATACGGTTCCTTTCGTTTGGCGAGTCTTGCAGCTGATAACTGCCGGTAACGTGGCGTTTCCGAACCACGCGCCTTCACCGGTCGGAGGGAGGGGTGTTCGACAGCCGGGTCAACCCGTGTTGACACCTTCAAAATGCGCATCGATGCCCACGACGCGCAGGCCCACTTTTGGCGAACAAGGGGAGCGGCACGCGGGCACGCAGCACATTCAAAGAGGTCAACTCAACACCACCCATACTCCGCCGCGCGGACGCTGGGGAATCTAGCAAAACCGTCCCGCCCGGGCAAACTTTTTCGCGCTTATGCACGGTTCTGTCATCACCAGCCCGGCGCAATCCCCTTTCTTGACGCCAATCGCTTCTCGTTGTTATACTTGCGAATCTTTTCGGTCCGCCTGATCCGGTCTGCCGTTTGCCTTGGGAACGCCCTGGGAAGCCCCAGCCAGCCCCTTGGCAACCTACGGCGGTCGCCGGTGAGTATCGCGAAAGGAGCGAGGATTCGTCGTGGCAAAGGCAGCAGCGAAACGACCCCTATCAAAAGCCAAATCCGCGCTTCGCGGTAAACCCGCGCCAAAGCGCCCCGCCAAGGCGAGCCTGGGCCATTCGGCCAAAGTGGCTGGCAAGTCACTCCGCCCGGCAGATTCGCCCAAAAAGCCCGGATCGAGCGGCCGCGTGATTCTTCCCCCCACCCCGCTGAAAACCCCCCAAAACAACCAGGGGATCCCCCCTGCCCCGGTTCCGACCAATAGCAAACCGAAAAAGAACCTGGCCGGCTTTTCCCCCAGGGAACTCGATCATTTCCGCGACCTGCTCCTGGCCAAACGCGGCGAGATCCTGGGCGACGTCACCTCCATGGAACGCGAGGCCCTCCGCACCAGCGGCGGCAGCAACCTCTCCACGCTGCCCATCCACATGGCCGACATGGGCACCGACAACTACGAGCAGGAATTCACCCTCACCCTGGTGGAGACCGACCGCAAGCTCCTCCGCGAGATCAATCACGCCCTGGCCAAAATCCAGAACGGCACCTACGGCATCTGCGAAGGCACCGGCAAGCCGATCACCAAGGCCCGCCTCGAAGCCCAACCCTGGGCGCGCTATTCCATCGAATACGCCAAGCAGATGGAACGCGGCATCCGCTGATTTGGCCCCTCAATGTCCCGAATGTCCCGTTGACGGACGCCTTGGCCAGACAGGTGACATGCTCAAAGTGCCCATTTTGGCTCAATTTCGCGGTTTTCCGTGTGCCAATGCTCCACACACTCCAAAACACTCCACTTTTCGAGCAAAATGGAGTGTTTGTCATATTATTGCTATAAGCAATCCGCCCTCGGCAGGATAGAGAAACCAGCGCCACCGCAAAATCGCCTCTCCAAACCGCCGGGCGAGTTATCGCGTGTGGCTTTGACCTGGCGTGCGTTTGCCTGGCTCCGACTGTGCAGTTTTTGCAACCGCGCCGGTCGCAGAAGCGCATCAGTCGGCGCTGGCGAATTCGACATCGCGCTGGCTCACCCGCCCCTTGAGCGTACTTCAACTCGGACAAATCCCCTTCACGACGTCGCTCCACTCTCTGGCGACATCCTCAGGCGTCATGTCCGTGTTCTGCTCATCAATCGCCTTCGTAAGCCCCTGAAGCATCTGCCGCCCGGTCATCGAAAGTGAGTCTGGCGCCATTCCGTTTCGAAACATGTCGATCATCTCAAAACACGATTTCCATGCGCGCTCCGGTAGATGCAGCGCCAAAAAATCGATGGTCTTGTTCCAGGGCCGTCCCCGCGAAAACGGATACCGCTCCTCGATCCAATTCTGAAATCCGGCGAGAAAGCGCTGCGCCTCTGAATCATCGAGCCCGCCATCCCGCTCCGCCACACGAAGCCACTGCACAGCGCCCACAGCGCATCGACCGACGCGCCCCCGAGCCACATGCCCGGCCGATCCTTAAATCGCCCGTTGGTGATGAAGGAAACCAGCTCTTCCTGCGGGAGCTCGAAATCATCAGTCCCGTCCGACTTGAAGTCGGCAATGTCGGCAACCGCTTGCTTGCGAAGATCGAAGAAAAGATCAAACGCGATCTGTTCGTCTTGAGACATGAGAAGGGCGAACGAGGCCACGCTCTGCCGGCAGCCCATCTCCGCGGTCCAATTGAATCGCCGCTCCGCCCATTTCTGAAAAGTGCGGCCAGGCAACTCATCCAGCAGCATCCCCCCACCCCATCGCCGTCTTCCGAGTTGGTATCCCAGTTCATATGCGTCTATCAGGCGAACGCTGCGATCCGGGCGCGCTGGTCACGGGTAGCCATGACCCGGATCATTTACCGCGAAGGCGCGAGGAACGCGAAGAAGAGAAAACAAAACACAGAGTTATGAGCAACTTCATTCTTGTCCTGGGTTTTGTCGTGCTGGAGCCGCGGGAGCGCGTGCCGCAGCCCGAGAGGGAGCCGCCGCGATGACACTCCTGATGCCGCCGCGCCGGGGACTTCTCGGGTTCGAGCGGCCACTGTATGCTCAGATATAGAGGATGGTTGAATTGGCCCAACGAGTCAATCGACAGTGGTTTCTTGAGCTTGAGGGCCTGACGGACGCCTTGCGCGGCCTGTTCAAAGCGGAGGCCCTGGCGGAATGGTTCGACACACCGAACCCTGCATTCGGCGGCCTCAAGCCGATCGAGCTGATCGAACGCGGCGAAAGCGACCGCCTCTGGCAAATGATTTTCGGGCTGCGGGCGGGCACTCACGTCTGAGCCAATTTCAGAACTGGGGTGATGGCGTCCGGTACTACGCAGAGGTTCCTCCACGACGGCGCGGTCCAGCGCCGCATGCCGAGCTGCCACGTTAATCTCTTGACTCGGCAAGCCGCCAGCACGGGTTCTTTACAAACCCGTGTCACGATCGGCGTTCTGGCCGGCGGAAACTTCGTGCCCTTCGTGTCCTTCGTGGTTCAACCTCTTCACCCGGCCCGGCGGACGCCGGCGGCTTTGGCGAGGGCGTCGGCTTTGTCGACGCGTTCCCAGGTGAAGCCGCCGTCGACGGGCTTTCTTCCGAAGTGGCCGTGACGGGCAGTGCGCTTATAAATGGGGCGCAATAGGTCCAGGTGCTTGATGATGCCGCGGGGGGTGAGGGGGAAGTGCTGCTTGATCAGCTCCGCGATATCGTCTTCGGGAATCACGGCGGTATTTTCGGTGCTGACGGTGACGCTGACGGGGTTGGCGACGCCGATGGCGTAGGCGAGCTGCACCTCGCAGTTGTAGGCTAGGCCGGCGGCGACGATGTTCTTGGCGATGTAGCGGGCCATGTAGCTGGCGCTGCGGTCGACCTTGGAGGGGTCCTTGCCGCTGAAGGCCCCGCCGCCGTGCGCGCCGCGGCCGCCGTACGTATCGACGATGATCTTGCGACCGGTCAGGCCCGTGTCTCCATGCGGGCCGCCCACCACGAATTTCCCGGTCGGGTTGATGTGGAAGACGATGTCGCTATTCCACAGCTTCTTGGGAACCACCGGCTTGATCACCTGCTCGATGATCTGCTTCTTGGCCTTGTCGCTGACGGTGTCCTTCTTGCGATCGACCACGCTTTCATCGTGCTGGGTGGAGACGACGACGGTGTGAACGCGGACGGGCTTCTCGCCCTCGTATTCGATCGTCACCTGGCTTTTGCCGTCGGGTCGAAGCCAGGGGAGCTTATTGGTCTGGCGGCACCTGGCAAGTTGCTCGACGATGCGATGGGCCAGGTGAATGGGGAGCGGCATCAGGTCGTCGGTTTCCTTGGTGGCGTAGCCGAACATGAGGCCCTGGTCGCCGGCTCCTTGTTCGCGGTCGTCGTCCTCGGCGTGGTCGACGCCGCGGGCGATGTCGGGGGACTGGCTGTGGATGGCGGTGAGCACGCCGCAGCTATGGGCGTCGAAGCCGACGTCCGGATGGACGTAGCCGATCTCGGCGATCGTCTTGCGGGCGATGTCGGCGGCGTCGACGTAGGCGTTGGTCGTCACCTCGCCGGCCAGGACCACCTGCCCGGTCGTCACCAGCGTCTCGACCGCCACGCGCGACTTGGGGTCCTGGGCCAGCAGCGCATCGAGCACGGCGTCGCTGATCTGGTCGGCCACCTTATCGGGGTGGCCCATGGTCACGGATTCGCTGGTGAACAAGTGAGCGCTGCGGCGGAATTCTGGGGGCACGGGGGCTCCTGTCTCAATGACGAAATTCGAATGACGAATGACGAATCAAATCCGAAACGCCGAAATCTCAAATGACGAAACGTCGGATGATTCCCGGGCCACTCCCATATGGCGGCCCAGGGAAAAGAGCTTCAAAATCTACACCCAACGGGGCGGGCGGGCAAGCCTGCCGGAATCTCTTCTCTCTCCAACAAACACCCAGGCCGCCATTGACAACGGTTGCCAACGCACAAACCCTGCTCTAGTCTAGACTGGTCTCATGGCGCGTGATGCAACGATTAACGTCTCGTTGACTCCCCAGCAACTGCGCCTGGTACGAGAGCGCGTAGAGTCAGGCGATTATGGATCAACCAGCGAGGTGATCCGTGAAAGCCTGCGGATGCTATTTCGGCAACAACGAACGTCGCCGCGTGCACCCGCTCGACGAGGCGGGCGCAGTTTGGCGGCGGGTTACAAAGCCACCGCTGCTCACGACCGCAAACTCGTCCAGGAATGGGCGGAATTGCCGGAAGCATCGCCCGAAGATCGCTGAACCACATCCGTTCCATCGATCGCCAAAGGCTGGTCCGCCGGCTCGGCATGGCGTCGCGTGAGACGATGAGAGCAGTGGACGAAGCCATCTTGGTCAGCCTGGGCGTAGACCTGACGGGCTTGGAAGCCGAGTAGGCGTGTAGTAAGCGGCACCGAAGTCTTCACGACGATGGGAGTAATGCTTCCGGTTTTGAAAACTGACTTGACGGAGCTTCTTTTGGCGGAATAGCGGACAAAGGTCACCGTCAAGAATGTTCGTGGATTCGTAAAATAACACCGATTCGACCTCACTCAGCCTATCCAGTGGTTTAAGTGATTCAATGTCACCGTCATTATTGAGATATAGCTGTCGAAGCCGCGGGAGATTGCCGACTTCTTCAATTGAAGGAATGCGCCGGCATGTGTGAATCTCCAACTCCTCCAGACTGGCCAGCCGCTCGATGCCACGAAGCGAACTAAGTCGCCGCAGACCGGCGAGCCTCAGAGCTCGCAAATGGACCAAGCTCCTCAGTCCGCTCAAATCTTCCACTGGCGCATTCAAAATCGCCAAGTATTCAAGCTTAACCAGCCTGGAAAAGGGCTCGACCGTTTTGCCCTTGTACCGATTGACGAAGAGCCGAATTATTGTGGCGCAATCGAACAATGACTCCGCCCCTCGGCGCCATTCTAGCCCACAGCTTTCAAGTCGAGGAAAAGCGGAAAAATCAATAGCGGTGGAACAGTACGTCGTGATGCCAATCTGCCTAAGGTTGTGGAGACTGTGGATCGGCGAGATGTCCCCGATGCTGAAATCGAAAATATCAAATGCAACCAGATTCGGCAGTTCGAGCAGAAATGATATATCCGTCCCCCTCCAGCCTTTTCCCTGATTGAGTTCAAGCTCGACAACCCCGTTTGACCGAAAATGGTCAACCATGCCGCGCGACCAAGGGCATTTAACAACCGCTCGGCGGCCATAAACACCGTCTTCAAAGGCAACATTCGCCTGAAGCATGATCTGCGCCAACTGGCTGCGGCTCCGCGAAGGCTCGAGCGGACTTCTCCCCCGAGCCGGGTGCGATTGTGGCAAGACCGCACCCGGCTTGGGGCGCGGTCGCTATCTTCCGACGGGCTGCGGCTCGGGGGCGGGCGCTGCGCGGACGGGTGGAGGCATCGGCGCGGCGGGGGCCCGGGGCGGAATATTCAGGCTGCTGCCGGAAGTCATTGGCGCTGCCGATCGCGGCGCACCAGCGGCGGGCTGCGGGGGTTTGGCGGTCGCCGGGTTCTTGTGGTCGGGCTGGAGGACAAGGGTCATCCGGCGGCCTTCCATCTTGGCGTCGCGCTCGACTTTGCTCACCAGGAACAACTCCTGCTTCACCTTGTTCAAGAGCAGCCGGCCCAGGTCGAGGTGGGCCATCTCACGGCCCTTGAAACGGAGCGTGAACTGAACCTTGTTTCCTTCCTTGAGGAAGTCGCGGGCGTGATTGATCTTGATCTGAAGATCGTGGTCACCGATGCGGACGGTGTCGATGTTGAGTTGCTTGAGCCGGCCACCCTTGGAATTGGCGCGGGACTTGTCTTCCTTTTTTTGCTGCTGGTAGCGCCATTTGCCGTAATCCATGATTCGGCAGACGGGCGG
>DATHPP010000070.1:0-8565 GCA_035483795.1 Tepidisphaeraceae bacterium
GTGCGGTTCCGAATCTGCTGTAAATCATGAAGCTCCTGATTGCAGACTCTACTCCGTTTGCGTCTGCGGCGATACACGGCTGTGCGCGCAAGAGTGGAGCGCCACTCGCCCCGTCACGTTCATTCACGTCTGGTCCGTTGCGCTGTTTTCGGCAAAGACAATCCATCCGGCGACCGCGTTGCCGCGCCAATGAACGGCGTCAGAGCCTTCGAGTGTGAGGTCGGGAGTGGTTTCATAGGCTGGGGCGCGTGAAAAACCCCTGGCCGGGGAGCCAGGGGGCCAGGGGATCGAGAACGCCCCAGGAGCGTTCTCCGGTTGGGGGGCGATAGGGATATCGGCGACGGGACAGGGCAGCCGTGCCCTGTCCCATGGGACAACCGCCGGTGGCAATCGTGAGCCACGCCCATAACTTGTCGCCCAGTCGAAAATGAGGACAAAAAAACCGCGGCAGGTAACATTTTTTGGTGCTAGCAGAAACGTTGGATGGATGCAGTTCACATTCGCATAGGCGCTCAACATCGCAGTCAGGGGACCCGAACCGGTGCGCGCAACGCTTAATCGTTAGCTACGGTCCGCATGGGCCGCGACAAAATCGTTGAGGCTGTGGAAGCGCATCTCTTCTTCGCCGGCCCACGCCAGGTGGAAAACCTGGCCGCAATATTGGGGAGCACAAGCGAGGCAATACAGATCGCCGTTTGGGTCCTCGGCGATAGGAACGTATCCTCGATCCTTGGAGAATCCGTAGAGCAGCCAGTTCTGCAGGAGTCGTTCCGATTCAACAAGGGGCAACAGCTTCAGCGCCCCGGCTTCGCGACCCGCGAAATCCCGGAAAAAACCGCGCAGCGCCTCAGGAACTGCGACGCCAGTGCGCTTCTCGATCGAGTCGAACGCCGTTGCCATGGCAAATCCGCCCTGCGTGCAAACGATGTGGAATCAGTGGTGCAGCGTGACCAAACCTATAGTATCGCTTCGAATCAGCGCCGTATCCAGTGCGGGGCGATCAGAATCCGCAGTTCAGCTCTGACGCTCATTCTACCTTCTCCTGGCTGATCGCTGAGGCGCCCAAGAGCGGTGCCGAAGTGCTTCACTGCCGCCCGGTCGCCGCGCGGCATCGATCCCGCCCTGCCTTGAACGTGTCGGGGGTCTGGAAATCTCCCCTATTCCCCGTTGGCAAATTCTTTCTTATGCTGCCGCCATGCCGCAGTCAACCCACGTGGAAGAGTTCAACCGTCATTTAAGGGAAGCTCTCGTGTCGCTCGACCATATGACGTCTGAGCCGCGGTGGGACCGAATCACGCTTGACTGCCTCGGGGCGCTAGTCAAGGAGGCGCTGAACATTACCCGGAAGCTCCATTCGCAACCGGCGCGCCAGCCAGAGTCATCAAACGATTGATGCGCCTTGACAGAAATCTAGATCTAGACCGTCGCCGTGGGCGCCGCAGCGGCAGCAGCGCGGCAGTTCAATTCGCTGGGGTGTCGGAATCGTTGAAGCTCATCCGGGCGCGAAGACCGCCCAAATTCACGCGCCGTGCCCGCCCGGCTGAGCTCCGTTCAAAACCAAAGAGAATCCGCCAGCAGGCCCGCGATCGGGTGAACCGGTCACCAACTCGGTAGCGGACGAGAAATGAGGACCGTTGTTTTGCGCTATCGCCGGCGGCGGCGGACCGTGCGCGCCGCGCGTTTAAACCGGCTGGACCATCACAAATTGACGGATCGCCTAAACAGGTGATAGACGCACCTCGTCGGTTCGGTGTAATGATCGTTACTGCAAGGCTCGGCCGTTGCATCACCGTGCCAGATGGCGGCCGTAGGGTGCGAAGTTTGTCGATGCGGGCGTTTTCTTTGCGTTGCATTGCGGCAAGACCTAAAATGCCGTTCACCTCGCATGAAGACCCCAGACGCCGAGCTGCTGCTGCTGTTCGTACGGCGGCGGTCAGAACCCGCCTTCCGCACGATTGTGGAACGGCATAAGGGACTGGTCTTTTCTATCTGTTGCAGGAAGCTGGGCGACCCGCATCTGGCGGAGGACGCCACGCAGAAGGTTTTCGTTACGCTGGCATTGAAGGCCGCGGAATTGGAACCAGGGCCTTTACCTGGGTTTCTGGCGAAGACCGCCATGTATATCTCCACGGACATGGGATTGGCCCGCGCCGCCAGGGCGCGACACGAGCGCCAGTACGGGAACATGAAACAGCGCAGCGATCAAGCGACCGAGCCGCCCGACGAGCGGTCGCTCAGGCTCCAGCAGGTGTTGGCTCAGCTGCGCCGACGGTACCGGGAGCCGGTCCAGCTGCGGTACTTCGACGGCCTGAGCATCGACGCGGTGGGCGCGGCACTGGACCTGTCGCCCGAAGCGGTGAAGAAGCGGCTCGTGCGGGCCCTGGCCCACCTCCGCGCGCGGATGGCGGCTCAAGGCTTTACCATGTCGCTGGCGGTGGCCGCGGGAATGCTGCGGCGGCTGCCGGTTCCTTCTCCCCCTATGGACCTTACGGGTCGAATTGTGGAGGCCATTTTCAGGTCCCCTCCTGCCCCCTGTCGGGTCGGTGCATCGCGGAAACTGTTGGTGCACCTCGGAACTGGCATCGCCGGCGCGACCACCATCGCTGCGGTCGTCATGGTCGCTCTTTTTCCCCGTAGTCGACCGATCGCCGCAGCACCTAACCCCCCTCTGATCAGAATCACACCGGCAGTACCGAACGGTGGTGTCGCGCCAGGCGCAGCCCTGGACTTTAATCGGCGCCTGGCGCGAAAACTCCCGGGCCTGTTAAACCGGCCGGCGCGCTTCGACTTCGCTCTCACCTCGTTGTCCGCGATGAGCGACATCCCCATTGAACCTCGTTGGCAGGACATCGAGGCCCTCGGTGTCCATCGTGGCACCGAGTTCACCGAAGATCTGCGCGACAAGAACGTTTTGCAGGATCTGGATGCCATCCTCGAACGCGTCGCCCCCGGCACGTTGGAATGCGTCGCCGCCGATGGTCGCATTATCGTCCAGCCACGGGACAAGCGATCTGACGTGCAAAAGACGGCCACGATCGCCAGTCGCTGAATCAGAAACTGACGACCATTCTCCGCTGTAAGTCATTTCTGAATGGCCGATTAGCGCTATCCGAGCCCGTACCGCTCAGGCATTCTCTGATTCTTTAGATTTATTCTCTGCCCGCTTGGGGGCCGATTTCCCAGTGGATGAGTGCGGTGTGCGGTATCGCAAAGGAGTCAGATGGGTACGGAAGCCCGTGACGCAAGAACGCGGCTGGCCTCGGTTCTGGCGGTTCTGATTGTCGCCCTATGGGCAGTGGGTTTCGCGGTCGTGCCTGGCCGGCGCTTTGGCGATGCCAGGCAATCCGCACCGAGCCTTCTTGGCCCGGGTCTGGCACCACACGAGGGGAGGTCCAACGGGGGGATCCCGGTAGACGTTCCGCTGGGGCTCTTGTGTGACTATTACGAGCATGGCTTCGAACACGCGCCGCCGCGCGACCCCCGCGGGGTGATGCAACGGCGCGAGACGTTCTATCGCCCGCCTCCGCCGCCGGCAGAGTTCCTGCGCAGCAAAATCGGCACCTCTGTGGATGACCGGCGCCTCCAAGGATTGGTTGATCGATGGGAGGCTGACTGGCTGGCGGGGCATCCGCCGGCGGGGGCGATCATCGCTCAATTGCAGGAGGCCGCTGGGCGATCGTCGCTCGACGCCATTGCGCTGATCGAGGCCGCCAAGGGGTTTGAGTTCCTGGAAGGCGACCAATTGGCCGCGGCGTTCTTTGACGCCGCGTTGCTGAAGGCGGAACCGCAATACGCGCTCACGCAACCCGGGGACCCCGCGGCACTGCCCCTGTTGCACGAGCTGGATCAGACCAAGGCGTTGTGGCGCCTGAAAGATTATCCCGCGCTGGAAAGGCGTTTTCGGCTCGCGCGACGACTCTACGCGCCCTTGAGCGTGGAAAGCAGGCGCAGCGGCTACCTTTTGGTCGACGCGCTGTTCTACCAGGACCGTTTCGACGAAGCCGCCGACCTGATCTTGGCAGTGCAGGCCGAGCATAGGCGGGTGGGGGACCTGGGCTTGCTGGAGAGCTCGGACCTCTACGAGATGAACTATGAGCAGGGTTTCCTGCTGTTCAGCGCGGGGCGATTTGAAGCGGCAATTCCCCTTCTGAAGCTGGTGAGCGGGAGGGGAGAACACGATCAGGTGGCGGAGCAGGCGCTGTTCCGGGCGCTATTGCAGACGGGGCACTTCGACCAAGCACGCGTTTGTCTGGCGGACCTTTTGACGCGTTTCAAGCTCGCCCCCTGGTCGCAGGCCGCCTTGGCGCGGGAGCTGGACGAATCGATTCAGCAGGACCAGTGGCGGCGGCAAACTCTGGCTTCGACCGACCCATGATGCAAACTCGGAAAGGATGCGTCCACATGTATCGTGTTTCCTTGCGCTCCGCAGCAGCGCTGATGGCCTCAATGACATTGTGCGGTCTCGTCGCCCTGGGGATTCTTCCCCGGCCGCTCTCGCAACACCGCGCGACGGCGGCCGTCGGCGGATGCAGCTCCGGGCTGTGCAGTAGTCAACAGGACGGATTGTGCCCTTATGTGAGCGACGGATGCTCGGGTTTTTCAGCGTGTGACGACAGCGGCTTGGGCATCTGCGAGCCGCAGAGCTTTTGCTCGAGCGCGGGCTGCGGCGGCCAGTTCGACGGCGGCGTTTGTCACTGAGCAGGAGGCCGCATCATGTCAATGCAAAATCGATGGCTCCTGGCCTTGTCCGTGCTGGGATGGGCAACCGCCGGCAGCACCGCCGCGCGCGGTGCCGACACTGCGCCTTCGGCGGCCCCGCTCGCCTTCCTTCGGCAGTCCGTGCCGTCGCGGGGACTGGTGCGCCTGGAAATCCTCGGTACGGCAGAATGGGCCTTTGGCAAGGGCGCCCAGCGCTCCCGCAGTTTCCGGCTTGTCTGCACCTATTTGCGCGACGGCCAACGTCTCGATGTGCAGACCACGCGCTACGAGGGGGGCAGGCCGATTTCCGCCTGGCGCAGCATCATCGACGGATTCTACATTTCCTACCCGGTGCCCCCGCGCGGGAGCACGGCGCTTTCGGGAATGTATGCCGCCGAGGGCGGTCGCTTCGTCGGCGCAGCGATTCCAAGCGGTTGGGGCGGATTCGAAGGATATGCGGCGGGGGATTATCTGTCCCTGAGCCAGATCCTCCAGTCGGCGGCCCAGGTCCAGGTGGGCCAGGATCAGGTCGACGGGTCGGCATGCGTGCTCTTGCAAGTCGATTCACCCGATCACGGCCGCTACCAGGCCTGGCTCGATCCGGCGATGAACTACCTGCCGCGCAAACTGCTGGTGCAGAAGACGGTCGGTCATTTCATGGGCAACCTGCGCCTCTCACAATGGACCCGTATCAGCCCCAGCGGCAGCCGCGGGACGGTAGCGCTGACGGCGGTGAGCTACACGATGGACCAGACGACCTTTGAACGAATTGGCGACCGCTGGTTTCCGCTGACCTGTCGTGTGATGCGAATACAGAGCTTCGCGGACGGCAACTCCGAGACGACGGTGATGAACTGCCGCAGAACCCAGCTGGTCCTCGATCCGGACCTGACCGCATTAGGTGCCTTCCGGCCGCAGCTGCGGCAGGGAGCGCCCTTGGCCAACCAGGTTGACCGCTACCTGCCTTATCAGTGGAAGGATGGCGCCGCGGTGCCGTTGGTGGACGCGCGAGTGCTTGCCCAGATGGAGCAGACCGCCGCCACGCTGAAACAGGAATCGACCCACAGCGGTGGGGCGGGGCGATGAGGGCGGGGGTTTTCTCGATCCTGACGCTGACCATCATAGCCTGGACGGCGGCGATGCCGTCCTTGGCCCATGCGCAGACGGCACCCGGTGTCGCCTCCGGTCCCTATTGCGGTGTGTACAGCCTCTATACGGCCCTGCGCAGCCAGGGGGTGAACCTGGAGTTGGCTCAGCTGCTCCGTCCCACCTACGTCAGTTCCACCTCCGGCAGCACCCTTTCCCAACTGCAGCAGGCCACTCAGGAGCACCAGGTTTACGGCCAACTCCTGGAAAACTTGAGCGTTGCCGACCTGCACCATCTCAACTGCCCCGCCATCCTGCACGTGAAAAACGAATATGATGCGCCGGACTACAACCACTTCCTGCTGTGCGTCCCAGTGGCAGGCGGGCAACTGGCGCTGTACGACCCGCCGGGAGCAATCGTGCGAACGGCGGGTCACGAACTGGCCGCCCTGTGGGACGGCACGGCTCTGGTGGTCTCCGCGCGGCCGATCAACCTGGCGTCGATGCGGGGCTGGGCGGCAGCCAGAGTTGCAGTAACGGTCGCCGGCACTCTGGCTGCTCTGGGGATCCTGCTGTTTGTCCGCTTGACCAATCGGCGCCGCTCGGCAGAGGCGGGCTTCTGTTTTGGGCTCCTGACCCAGTGCGGACTGCTGGCTGTGGTCGGCGCGGTGCTGGCGGCCGCGTACCACCTGACCGCACCGGAAGGCTTCTTGGCCCAACGCGCGGCGGTCGCGGCGATCATCGCTTCGGCGGCGACCGATGCGCCGCCGCTGGACCTCGCGCAAGCGCGACAACTTTGGCAGCGGGAGACGCTGTTTGTCGATGCCCGCCACGCCCAGGATTATCTGCAGGATCACATCGCCGGTGCGATCAGCATTCCCCCCGCGGCCTCGCGCTTCGACCGTGCCGCCGCGCTGGCCGGCCACGCCAAAAGTGCGCCGCTGGTGGTCTACTGCCAGAGCCCGTCCTGTCCCTACGCGCGGCTGCTGGCCCGCCGCCTGATCCGCGATGGGTTTGATAACGTCAAGGTATTTGCCGGTGGCTGGACGCAGTGGCGGGGGCCATCGCAGTCTGAGGTTCATGTCTCCTGGTCAGCGGTCGCAAAGGAAGGAGGATGATGAAAACGATTTTGCTTGTTCTGAGATTATCGCTGGGCGCGCTGCTGTTGTATGGCGGCCTGGCCAAGTTCAAATCACCCTACGAGTTTCTCGCGGCGGTCAACGCTTATGCAATGACCACTCCGGCTACGAGCCTGCTCATCGCCGCTGTGCTTCCCTGGCTCGAGATGGTGCTGGGTGTGTGTCTGATTGGCGGGGTCCTGGTTCAGGGCGCGATGTTTTTAACCGTTTTGCTCTTCGCCCTGTTTACCGTGGCCACCAGTTCTGCCTGGCTGCGAGGCTTGCCAATCGACTGTGGCTGCTTCGGCGGTGCCGGCGACAAAATCGGCGGCTATCTGGTGGCGCGATCGGTGACGATGTTTTTGCTTTCTCTGCTGGGTTGTGGGATTGAGCTGAGTCGGCAGGCTCATGGCCGCTCCTTCACAACCGTTGCGGGTCGCCTCCGAGCTTGGGTCCGTGCCGTCGTTTCGCCCGTCGGCCGAAGGCATCCGTGTGCCCGCCACCCCGGGCCCAGCCACCGGGTTGAATCCGAGGTGGCGGCCCTCTGATCTTGGGGCGGCGCCGCCGCGTCGCGATGGCACCCTCTCGTTTGGTCCGCTCAAGACGATGGCGTTTCGTACCCCGCCTCAATGACGGCCCGGGCGTAAGCGAAGACGGCGGGTATCGCACGAAAGGAGATCCCCGGTTCCAGGCGCTCCGACAGGTCCCTGAGGAAAAGGCAAATCAATTCTTCGCCATGCTTTTGCGCCCATTCCCTGTCCTTGGCACTGAGCTGCAACTGGTCCAGCAGCTTCTGCCCCTTGATTCGTGATAGGTCCAGGTTGCGTGCAGATTGTTCCGGCATTGGCTGATTCACGGCGGATGACCCCGCATGCCCCCCTTTACTGGTCTGCCGAGCCGGAACGAGGACAAAAATCTCTGGATGGTGTAAAAAAAAAGCGCAAGAAAACAGGGCCCAGAGCCAAGGGAATGTCAGCCCGGTAGGGTTCCGGTGTGTCCAACTGACGGCTAATTGGGTGTCACGTCCCCCCAGTTTTCCATACGGCGGGGGTTGAAGGTCATCCCCAGGGGGTCGTAAGCGGCAAACGTCGCGACATGCATGTCATCAAAAAGGATGTTGTTGCCCCCGCGGTGCATGTAGAACCCGCCCAGTTCCCACGGCCAGGCCAGGACCGGCATGCCATCGCCGCTGTCATCGGGATCGGCGTCGTCACTGAGGTGCTCGCTGGTGCCAAACGGGGGTGGGTATAGGCCGCGCTGCGTCTTGTCGCCGGCCAGGACAAAGCGGCTGGTCATCGTCACGTCCGAAAGCTTCATCGTGTTGCGATGACTGCGGCCGGACCACTGCGCGGCCAAAAAATAGTTGCGGCAGCGCTGCGGGCCGGGAAACGAGGGGCAGTTGTAGACGGGAGAGTCGGGCTTCCCGATCTGCGGAATCAATTCCAGCGTCCAGGCCGGACCGGGCGAATCGTCGCTGCCGCCCGGGGGCCAAGTGTGCCAACCCGACCAAGCTGGCAGCCATCCCTGGTTGGCGTTGCAATAGCTCTGCAGGGCCTTGCCCAGCTCGTTGAGCTGCGCCATACACTGCACCGTCTGTGCCTGCAGGCGCGCGGTACGAATCGTCGGCAACAGCATCGCCAACACAAACGCGATGATGGCCAAA
>DATHPP010000071.1:0-7877 GCA_035483795.1 Tepidisphaeraceae bacterium
TGCTGTCGCCCAGATGTCCGCGGAATTTTTCGTAGCCGGGAATCTGTTTCTCCCATTTTTTGAACGCGGCCTCCCAAGCCGCGTCATCCTTGAAAAGGCTGCTCAGATTCCAGGTATCGGCGACCTTGACCTTCGATCGCCTGGGCAGGGTTTTGACTGTGCTCATGCCACAAAGAGAAACTCAAACGTTCCCGTCGTCAATGCGTCCGCTGGAGTTCCGCAGAATCGCTTGTGCCACAAGTTCCAGTTCAATGCCCCGTCTGGATGCCCAGGTTTTTGAGCTGGTCCTGGACGGAATTGGCGGCAGGCGGGTTGTTCGCCGGAGGCGTGTTGGCGGCAGGTGGCACATTAGGGGCCGGCGCCGGCGTGGACGCCGTCACCGCATTTTTCTCCGCCGGGAGATTGAGCCTTTGGCCGTTGCGAACCACGACGATGGGCGCGCTGGCCTGGAAGCCTTTCTGCACGACCATGGCCTTGGCGGTTTCGGCGTCGTCATTGGAGATTTCGCCGATCTTCATCCCGTCGACCTCGACGATCTGATCGCCGGCCTGAATGCCGTAAAAATCCGCCATCGCGCCACTGGGATGAACGCTCAGGACGGTGAGGGCGTCGAGGGAGGAACCGCGCAGTTTTGGTTGCACGGCGAACGAGCTCATCGCATCGCCGCCGTCCTGCCCGCGCCCGGAAATCTGGATCGCCTGCTCCTTGGTCTTCTGCCCCGTCTCGATGGTCGGCGCCTCGAAGGTCTTGAATAGCACCATCATGATCGCGATGACAACCAGGAGAGAAACCAAACCAAATGCCATGCGCATGAGCGGCTCCTTGGGTGAGGAACGAGATTATACGCGCCGGGGCCGACGGAGTCAGGCATTTTGCTGCTGTTGCGAGATGGGGAATAAGGAGACGGTGTCGCCCGGCTCTTTCACGTTGAATTACGACAAGCGTACCATCGTCCATCGCAGAACCTGATGCGGTCATGACCACGGGGGAAACCGCAGAGGCGGGATAACTATGGCAACCCCAAGTCACAGCCCCCACGATCACAATCACCAGGGTAAGACTGGTCATCGCGCAGAACGTGCGGACTCGGCAGAGCGAAGCTCTCCGAGCACTCACGCCCACGGCGGTCATGACAGGCACGCCGGGCACAGCGTGGCGATATTCCGCGACAAGTTCTGGCTTACGCTACTGCTGACAATTCCCGCGATGTTCTGGAGCGGCACGATTCAGCACGGGTTCGGCTACACCGCGCCGAGCTTCCCCGGGTCCGCTTACATCCCGGCGATTTTCGGCACGGCGGTCTATCTTTACGGAGGCTGGCCGTTCCTCCAGGGCGCGTGTCGCGAGCTGCGCGACCGCCTGCCCGGCATGATGACGCTGATCTCGATGGCGATCACGGTCGCCTTCCTCTACAGCCTGCTGGTGACCGCTCACGCCGCCAGCGGAATGGACCTGTGGTGGGAACTGGCAACGCTGGTGAGCATCATGCTCCTGGGTCACTGGATCGAGATGCGCTCGGTCATGCAGGCGGGGAGCGCGATCAGGGAACTGGCCAAGCTCCTCCCCGACACGGCCTTGCGGCTGGACCAGTCCGGGCAGGTCAGCGAAGTGCCGGTTGCCCAGCTCCAGCCCGGCAACCTGGTGCTCATCAAGCCGGGCGCGGGCGTTCCTGCGGACGGAGTCATCCGCGGGGGAACCAGCGCGGTCAACGAATCGATGATCACCGGCGAATCCGTGCCGGTGGAGAAATCGCCGGGCGACAAGGTGATCGCCGGTACGGTCAATGCGAACGGTTCGCTGCATGTCGAGGTGACCGGCACGGGCGACCGCACGGCTCTGGCCGGCATCATGCGGCTGGTCGAGCAGGCACAGTCCTCGCGGTCGCGCGCCCAGGCGCTGGCTGATCGGGCCGCGTTCCTGCTCACGATCATCGCGATCGCATCAGCGATCCTCACGGCGGTCGTCTGGCTGCTCCTTCGGCGGCCGTGGGATTTCACGATGGAGCGCGTGGTCACGGTGCTGGTGATCGCCTGCCCGCACGCGCTGGGGCTGGCGATCCCACTGGTGATCGCGATCTCCACGACGCTGGGCGCGCGGCACGGGCTGCTCGTCCGCGACCGCCGTGGCCTGGAAGAGGCGCGCAACCTCGACGCGGTCTTCTTCGACAAGACCGGCACGCTCACGCGGGGTGAGTTTCGCGTCGTCGAGGTCACAACCGTCGCCGGCCTCTCTCACGACGATGCCCTTGCACTGGCCGCGGCGGCAGAGCGCGACTCCGAGCACACCATTGCCCAAGGCATTGTCAAAAGCGCCCAGGAGCGAAACCTTTCCATCACGACGGCCGAGCAATTTGAGGCGATTCCAGGACAAGGCGTGCGGGCGACGGTCGGCGGGAGGCAGTTGCAGATCGGCGGCCCCGCTCTGCTGCAAAAGATCGGGGCCGAACCTGAGTCGGGCCTGCGCGGGGCGATCGACCGCGCCGCATCGCGCGGACAGGCGGCGATTGCGCTGGTCGAGGGGACCAAACCGCTGGCCGTCTTTGCGGTGGCGGACGCTGTGCGGCCCGAATCCCGCGAGGCCGTCGACCGTCTGCACGCGCAGGGGATCCAGGTCATCATGATGACCGGCGACACGCAGGCCGTCAGCAATGCGGTCGCGGAGGAACTGAACATTGACGTCGTTTACGCCCAGGTCCTTCCCGAGCAGAAGGCCTCGAACATCAAAAAGGTCCAGCAGCAGGGCAAGCGCGTCGCCATGGTCGGCGACGGCGTCAACGATGCGCCGGCGCTGCTGACGGCGGACGTCGGCGTCGCCATCGGCGCCGGCACCGACGTCGCCGTCGAGGCCGGCGACATCGTCCTGGTCCGCAGCGACCCGCGCGACGTCCCCGGCATCATCGACCTGAGCAAAGCGACCTACCGGAAGATGATCCAGAACCTGTGGTGGGCGGCGGGCTACAACCTCGCCGCCATCCCCCTGGCCGCCGGCCTCCTCGCCCCCTGGGGCGTCGTCCTGAACCCCGCCGTCGGCGCCATCCTCATGTCCGCCAGCACCGTCATCGTCGCGATCAACGCACAGCTGCTGCGGCGGGCGACGTGAGACCGTCGCATCGCGATAGCCGGCGGCGCTTCCGCTCTGCCGAACGGCGTGGGGTGTTCTCGAACGAGTTTGGGCTTCGAGCTCCGCTCGTGACTCGACTCGATAATGCGTGGCACACGTTCTCACATTCGCAGAAGTTCCGGCGTCGGTTGAACCCCACGCCGTGGCGCGCCTGTCGAAATGCCTGGTAGAGCAGTAGGCAGTAGGCCGTGGGCCGTAGAAATGGGGTGCTCCAAATGTCGCGAATGTCGCGGAATGTCGCACTTTTTTGGGTGTGACAAGTGCGTGACATTTGGCACTCATTTTCTTGCTCGTCTCCACGGCTAATGGGCCACATGCGATTGCCGGCTCCGCGTTACAGCAGCGAAACCGGATCGACGTCGACGGCGATCCGCTCGTTGCGCGCCAGATGGCCTTTGTCGCGGACTTTGGCCAGCAGGCGCTGGAGCGGGGCGGCGGTGGGGGCCAGCAGGACGATCTGGTTGCGGAAATACCCGGCGATCCGGCTGATGGCGCAGGGCATCGGGCCTTTCATGCGGATGGCGTCGCCCTCGGCCGCGGCGGCTTCGCTGAGCTGGGCCGCCAGCTCCTCCGAGTGCTTGAAGAGCTTGTCGCTCTCCTGGTCACGCAAAACGATCCGCACCATCCGGGCAAAAGGCGGCAGCCCGACCTGCCGGCGGCTGGCCAGCTCGGTTTTGGCGAAGCCGGCAAAATCCTGGCGGATGGCGGCGCGGATAGTGGGATCGTCGGGAAGAAAGGTCTGGAGGACGACGCGGCCCGGCGAATCGCCCCGGCCGGCGCGACCGGACACCTGCGTGATGAGCTGGAACGTCCGCTCGGCGGCGCGGAAGTCCGGCAGCGACAACGCCGTGTCTCCGCTGATCACGCCCACCAGGGTTACGTTCGGATAATCCAGCCCCTTGGCGATCATCTGCGTCCCCAGCATCACCTGAATCTCCCGGCGGGCGAATCGCTCCAGCAGCGCCTCGTAATCCCTGGCCGACCGCATCGAATCACTGTCGACCCGCGCGAACTTGAGGTCAGGAAACTTTGCCGTCAGTTCCTCCTCGACCCGCTGCGTTCCCAGCCCGAATAGGCTGAGCTTTTTTCCGCAGTGCGGGCACTTGTCCGGAAGCGGGTTGACGGCCAGGCAGTAGTGGCAGTGCAACTGCCCGGTATGGATGCCCCTGGCGTGGCTGGCGCTGCCCGGCGAGGCGCCGGGAGTGCGATGATACGTCATCGTCACGTCGCAATACTTGCACTGCACCGCGTTCGTGCAGGAGGAGCAGTAAACGAAATTCGAGTACCCCCGGCGGTTGAGCAGCAGGATCGCCTGCCGGCCAGATTCAATCGTCGTGCGGAGCAGATGCTCCAGCCGCTGCGAGATCAGGTGAACGCCGCGACGAAATTTGTTCTGCTGCTTCATGTCGACCAGCTCGACGTGCGGGAGTTGGAGGCCGCGGACGCGACTGGGGAGGATGAGCAGGTGAGACGTGAGTCGCGAAGACACGGAGACAGGGAGACAAGGAGACAAGGAGATTTGGGGGGAGACTTTTTCTTTCTCCTTGTCTCCTTGTCTCCCTGTCTCCTTGTCTTCATCCCGCGTCGCGCGGTAATAGCTCTCAAGCGACGGCGTCGCACTTCCCAGCAGCACCGGCACATTTTCAATTTGTCCGCGTTTGATGGCGACGTCGCGGGCGTGGTAGCGGGGGGCCTGGTCCTGCTTGTAGCTGGACTCGTGCTCTTCATCGACGACGATCATGCCGAGGTCGGGGATCGGCGCGAAGATCGCCGAGCGGGCCCCGACGACGACCTGCGATCGGCCCATGAGGATCTGCTGCCAATAGCGGTGGCGCTGCGTGGCGGTCAGGCCGCTATGCAAAATGGCGACGTTGGGAAATCGGGCGGTGAAGCGGCGAACCGTCTGCGGCGTGAGCGCGATCTCCGGCACCAGCACGATCGCCCGGCGGCCCTGCTCGATCACCTTGCGGATGCACTGAAGATAGATTTCGGTTTTTCCGCTGCCGGTTACGCCCAGAAGGAGGTTGACCGAGAATCCGCCGTCGGTCACTCGGGGGAGCAGTTCGTCGAAGACTTTCTGCTGATCCGGATTGAGGGTGATATCGGCTTCGCGCTGGCCGGCGGGTTCAGGCGCTTCGGCCAGGCCGGGCAGATCGATCTGCGGCGTGATCGTGACGATGCCCAGCCGCACGAGCTTGCGAACGGTGGGGGCGGTGACGCCGGCTTCGGTCGCCAAGTGGACCAGCTCGATCCCCTCGCTCGGGGAAAGCTGGAGCAGCCGGCCGAGGATCGAGCGGCGTTTGGGCGCCTTGGTCCCTTCAAAGAGCAGTTGCAATTCGGCGCGCTCTGGAACGGGCCGGACAATCTGCTGGTAGCCGACGCCGATCTGCTTTCGCACCGCCGATGGCAGCACGCTCTCCAGGACGGTGCCCAGTGGAGCGCAATAATACCGGCTCATCCACTGCGCCAGCTTCATCAGCTTGGGCGGGACCAGGACGCGCTCGTCCTCGATCCGCAGCACCTTTTTGATTTTGGGAAAGGCGGTGGTGGTGCTGATGCCAATGACGTAGCCGCTGGTCGGGCGGTTGTTTCGACCCAGCGGTACGCGGACGCGCTGGCCGACCTGAATGGAAGGGAGCAGGGCGGCGGGGATGGCGTAGTCGAGCGATCGGTCGATGCTCTGCTCGAGCGCGACCGCCGCGAACGGGCCAGATGGCGCTTCCACCTCCGGCTCGCCAGGCTCGTCGATTTCTTCAAACAGTGTCGGCGTTTGCATTGCGCTCCAGGGCGGGCTGGTGTAACGGGAGGCGAGACTTCAGCCGAGCCAAGCCTTGCGGTGCGGAAACAGTGTGGCTCGGCAGGAGCCTCGCCCTCCCGGTCGGTCGCGAACATGCGATCACAGATCCTCTCAGTGGCGGAAGGTGGGACAATCTGCTACCGTCCGCCCCCAAGTTGACCGTCCGTGGGTCGTATTTAACGATCATAGAACGGCCTCTGTTGTTAGGCAATAGTTAGGAAAACCTGTGACTGTTTCTGCCCGGCCTTCTGCCATGGATGATCGCGCTGAATCGAACGAACCTGCGGCCCCTTCGGGCTCGATCTTCACACCCTATCGCCGAACGCAGGCCGTCGTCTCGGTTATTTCGGTGCTGTGCATCGTCATCTTCTGGGAGGCGGCCAAGTGGCTGGCGATTCCGCCGGTGGCAAAGGTGGATGGAAGCTTACTGGCGCAGCCGAACTGGCCGCAGGCGATTCTGGCGACATACGTATTGGTCTTTGCGGCAGTCGTCGTGGGTACGGTTCTGGCGGGATGGACGTGGTTCTTTGCCGGGTTGTTCACGGCGGCGGTGGGGTTGGCGACGCTGTCGGTCCGGTGCGGCGCCATGCATTTCGTGCTGTTTGACGCCGCCTCGCGCGGTCTAGGCAGCTCCATTTTCATCCGGCTGCTGTTCGAGCAGTGCCTGCTATTCGTCGCGGTCGCGATTGTCTGGATGTATTTCTGGCGGCGGTTTCTCGCCCTCGCGCCAATATCGGAACCGGGACAACCGGACAAAGAAGAAGCCTCCTTCAACTGGATCGGCGCGGTGGCGACTCAGATCATCGCAACCGGTGTTCTGGTTCTTCTGCTCTCGCCGACGGATGCGAAGAAGCAGGTGCTGCTGAGCGTTTTTGCCGGCAGCTTTTTCGGGTCGATGCTGGCGGAATATCTGTTTCCCAGCCGCAAGGCGGTGATCTGGTATTGGCTGGGGCCGTTCGTTGTCGGCGCCGTGGGTTATGTAGCGGCTTACTTTCATGCCGTGCCGTGGACGGTTGGTACCGCTTCGGGAGCGCTCTCGAACCTGGCCCACCCATTGCCGCTGGATTACGCCGGGGCGGGGACGATCGGGGCGCTGCTGGGGTACTGGGTTGGAGCGGAACGGCCGCATGTTCCGTTCAGTTTCCGCCGAGCCCGCCCCGCGGCGCCGGGCGGCCCCGCACCCACGGGCAAGCAATAATCCCTGAGCCACTCTTGGCCGAAATAAAGCGTAGAGTCGCGAAAGCGAGCAACGGTCATGATCCACCCCTGGCACGACGTCACTCCCGGCGAAAGCATCCCCCAGGAGTTCAACGCGATCGTCGAAATCCCTTTCGGATCGAGCGTCAAATACGAGTTGGATAAAGTCAGCGGCTTGATCAAGCTGGATCGCGTATTGTACTCGGCCGTTTACTACCCAGCCAACTATGGCTTTATCCCCCAGACACTGGCCGAAGACGATGACCCGCTGGACGTGCTGGTTCTGTGCCAGGAAACCGTTGTGCCGCTGACGCTGATTCACTCGCGCACCATCGGGCTGATGACGATGATCGACGGCGGCAAGAAGGACCACAAGATCATCGCCGTCGCGACCGAAGACCCGGAGTTCAACTCCTATCGCGAGGCCGCCGAGATGCCGGCGCACCGGCTGTCGATGCTGCGGCGGTTCTTCCAGGACTACAAGCAGCTCGAAGGCAAGGCCGTCGAGGTCGACCAAATCCAGCCGGCAAAGGAAGGATTTCCGATCATCGAGGACGCCCTGGCCCGGTATAGCCGTCAGCGCCGCAAGGGATTCAAGTAGTCGTCTGGCTGAAGAATTCGGATAAACCACGAAGTTGTTCATGAGGCGGCGCCTCACCCTGAGAGGATGAAAATGGGGCCGTCCCGCAGTTAAAGTATCGTTGCCGACGGGCCGGGTCGAGGCCGGTTCGCGAGTTGGAGCGATGGAGCCCGACACGAAGTT
>DATHPP010000072.1:0-6601 GCA_035483795.1 Tepidisphaeraceae bacterium
CGCCTCCCCTTGCCCCTCACCCCAGCCATCTCGCGGGGGGAGAGGGAGTGCCTTGGCCCGCGTTCACCAGTTCCTCCGCCATCGTCCCGATCGGCGTCGCCCAGTCGCCCCATTCCGGCTGGCGAAACAGCCGCATCGTCGGATACCACGGCGAATCCTCCCGCCCCAGCATCCACCGCCAATCCGGCGTCAGCGGCAGGAGCATCCACACCGGCCGACCCAGCGCCCCGGCTAGATGCGCCACCGCCGTGTCGACCGAGATCACCAGATCCAGGTTGTCGATCAGCGCCGCCGTGTCCGAAAAATCGATCAGCTCCGCCGTCCAATCGACAATCTCCATCCCCGCCGGCGCCTGCTGCGCCTGCCGAGCTGCCTCGCCCTTCTGAAGGCTGAAGAACCGCGCGCCTTCGGCCTTGGCCAGCGGCGACAACGCCGCGAGCGAAATCGAGCGGTTCCGGTCGTTCCGGTACGTCGGGTTCCCCGCCCAGACCAGCCCCACATCCAACCTCCTCGGCAAACGCTCGATCCGCTCGCGCCACCGCTGGGAGCGCGACGGGTCGATCGTCAGGTACGGAACTTCCGCCGGCATGGTATCGATGCGGGTCCGAAAGACGTGCGGCAGGCTCATGAGCGGACAACACACATCAAACTCCGGCAGAGCCTCACCCACCTCCACGATCTGCTCGATCCCCAGTTGCCCAGTGAGCAGGCGCCTCAAGCCCGGCTGGCAAAGCAGCCGGACTTTCCCGCCCCGACGCGCTACGAGCGGTGCGTAGCGAATGAAGTGGAGCGTATCACCGAAGCCCTGCTCGCCCAGCAGCAGAATCCGATCACCCTTCAGCTCACCGCCGTTCCAGAACGAGCGGACGAACTCCGGATCGAGGCCAAAGCTCAACGTGCCCGTGCCGGAAAAGCGCAAGTCCACTTTCGCCTGATGCCGCAGTTCATAGGCGTCCCATCCCCGCTCAAAATCGCCGCGCAATAGCCACAGCAGCCCCAGGTTCCACGCCGCCTCGGCATAGCCGGGCTTGATTGCAAGCGATCGCCCGAATGCCGCCTCCGCCTCCTGGAGCGTACCCGCCTCGGCCAGCGCGTTTCCCAGATTGCTGTATGCCTCGAAGAAGGCCGGCCGCAATTCCACCGCCTTGCGGAACTCGCCAATCGCCTGCTCCAAAGCTCCGGTTTGCCGAAGCGAGGTCCCCAGGTTGTTGTGCGCCTCCGGAAGATCGGGGCGCAGGGACAGGACCTGCCGATACGCCCCGATGGCTTCCGAAAAGCGTGATGTTTCCTCCAGCACGTTTCCCAGGTTGTTGAGGGCGTCGGCGTAGTCGGGCCGCAGCGCCAGGGCCTTTCGATAAGACTGCTCGGCCTCCGCAAACTTGCGGTCCGCCTGAAACGCCAGTCCCAGGTTGTAGTGAATCTCAGGAAGCTCAGGCCGGATGGCGGCGGCCTTCTGAAGCGCCTGAATTGCCGCGGCGGACTGGCTGTTCAACCGCAGCGCGTTCCCCAGGTTGCTGAGTGCCTCGGCGTAATCAGGCCGGGCCGCGATCGCCCCGCCAAACGCCTCGATCGCTTCCTGGAGCTTCCCCTGCGCCAAAAGGGCCGTCCCCAGATTGTTCGACGCTTCGGGAAACCGCGGGCGCAGCCGCAGCGCCTCGCGATACCAGATGATCGCTTCTTCCACGTGCCCCTTGCGCTTCAGCGCCGCTCCCAGGCTGTTGCGCGAATCCGCAAACCCCGGCTCCACCTCATTGACTCGTCGAAATTGCACGATCGCCTGGTCCACTTCGCCCAGCAGCAGCAGAACCAGCCCGAGGTGATTGTGGAATTCAGGGTTTGCCGGCTCGGCGGCGGCCGCCTGCCGCATCAAGTCCGCCGCGGCTGCGAAATGACCCGTCCGGTGAGCGATCAACCCCAGCAAATGCAACGAGGGCGCGTGTGCCGGATGCGCCGCCAGAATCTCCCTCAGCCGCACCTCCGCCTCGCGCAGCCGCCCCGCGGCAAAATCCCGCCCCGCGGCCTCGAATTCCGAAAGCTCCATCGGCCGATCATCTTACCCTGTCTACTGCCTGGTGAGAGTGAACGGTCCAGTCCCACCCATACCGTCGTTGAATGTGCCCGAAAGCGTCGTACCGGAGGCGGTCCCGGCTAGTGTCCCGCCGACCTGATGGGTGGTTGGGTCGGAGGCGGTCGCGGTGAACGAGCCGTCGGCTTTTACCGAGCCGGCGATGGATTGCGTCTGGCTGCTCGTATTTCCATTTTGGGTGGTTGTGATGGTGCCACTGAACGAGCCGTCCGTGCCCTCGGAAGAGATATCCAATGTCCAGTTGCTGGGCAGGCCCTGATTGTGGCTGCCGTCGGTGACCTGACCTACGTAGGTGCCGACCAGGTTGGGGATCGCCGAAAAACTGGTGGTCGAGTTGACCTCGGTGTTGAGCGTTCCGATGGTTGCCGTGAACGTCCCGGCGGCGGTGAGGGCATTCCCGATCGCGGCCGCCGCCGTCCCCCCGGTCCCAAAGGCGCTCGCATCCGCCGCCAGGGCGGTGTTGGCGGGATTCGCAGTCACCAGATTGCTCAAATCGGATCCGATCACATTGCTTTGGGCGGCGGCCTGGAGCGCTGCCAATCGTGCCGCCGGATCGGTTGTCAAAGCGGCGATGTCCGCCGCCACCCGTGCCTGGATTTTACTGTCGCTGGAATGGAGAAGCAGCGCCTTGGCGTCATTAGCCGCACGCGCCGACAAGCTGGTGCCGACGACCAGCAGCTCCGTGTCATCGCCCCGAAGGGTCGCCAGCGTGCGGAGCTCATCGGTTTTCAGCGTTTTGAGCAGGGCGGCGTTGCTGGTGCGATTGGCGCTGGTGGTGGACGTTTTGAGATCAGCGGCGACCTTGTTTAAGCCGGCCGTCGCCGCCGACTGGGCGGATCTCAGGTCGGCCCGCTCGGTCGCCGCGGACGCCGTCACTTGCTTGACGTCGCCCAGAAGAACCGCCGCCGCCGCGGAAGCGGCGGAGAAAAGCACCCGGGATTCCAACGGTTGAACAAATCGCGACATGGTTCTCCTGGGATGACGCCGGCGCGCAGAGCGCGCCTCTGCCCTTACCGCAGATATCGGCCGTACGGCGGGCCACATTCACGAAGTTTGTTGCGATTTTCGCGACTGACAAGAAACCAGAGCCGCCACGCCCTGTTCTTGAGCTGTATTATAGTGCAATGTAGTATATAATTGCGGGATTCACTTTCGGACAGACGGCCGAGTTCTTCAACCGATGGAAGCGACTGAAACTGAGCGACGAGGATCAGCAGGCGCTCGAAAAGCTTTTGGCCGAGCGCCCCGAGGCGGGGATGGTTATGCAGGGCACCGGCGGCCTGCGAAAGGTCCGATTCGCGCCCCCTTCGTGGCACGCCGGAAAGAGCGGCGCGGCTCGGGTCTGCTATGTCGTTTATGCGGACCTGGGCTATTGTTACCTGGTCACCCTGTTTCCGAAGAACCAGAAGGCGAACCTGTCCGGCCAGGACAAGGCGCGAATCAGCAAGTTGATTCCGGCGTTGAGACAACTGGTGGAGACGTTGCAGTAATCGGAGAAGATATGAAGCGTCAAAATACAACAAATGCCGCGGGCCGCCAGATCATGGCGGGCATCGCGGAACTGGAAGAGGTGCTCCGCACCGGCGATTTTTCGAAGCTGACGATGCGAACTGTCGAGATCCCGGAGCCCTCCCGTTACACGCCAAAACAGGTCAAGGCGCTGCGGCAGCGACTCGGGGTCAGCCAGGCCGTCTTTGCCGAACTGCTGGCAGTGTCTGCTCAGTTGGTCGCGCACTGGGAGTACGGCATCCGGAAGCCGGCGCCGCTCGCTTGCCGCCTGCTCGACAAAATTGAAGAGAACCCGTCCGCCTATCTCTCCTCCTTAATGCTCCACCGCCCTCTGCGGCGTGAGAAAAGCTCGAAACATCGAAAGATCGCCTGAGCCGGGAATGTTCTTAGCCAGAGCCGTGCTGTTCGACATGGATGGCGTGGTGATCGACACCCGCCAGAGCGTTACCGATTTTTGGCAGGCTGTGGCTGGCGAGCATCACATCACCCTGACTGACGATGACTTCGATCGACACATCCACGGCGTTCCACTTGCGGCGACGCTTCGATCCTTGTTCCCCGGATTCAGTCCGGAACAGGCGGCGGCGGTGATCGACCGTTCGGTGCGGTATGAACGCGGCCTGCAATACACCGAGGTCGCGGGGGTCACGCGTTTCCTCAAGCAACTGAAGGATGCGGGCTGCCAGACCGGTCTGGTGACCAGTGGCACGAGGTGGAAGGTTGAAGATGTTCTTCAACAACTTCAACTCGACGGCCGATTCGATGTCATCGTCACCGCCGGTGACATTGAACGGGGCAAACCCGACCCGGCTTGTTACCTCGCCGCCGCCAGGAAGCTTGGCGCTCTCGGCGCGGAGTGCGTGGTATTCGAGGACTCCATCGCCGGTGTGCGAGCGGCCAGGGCTGCTGGGGCGGCATGTGTCGGGGTTCAGACCGGGGGCATGGTCGAAATGATCAACGCGGAAGGCGTTCAGGCCGTCATTCCCGCCTTCACGTCGATCGAAGCATGGGTTGAACCCTCCACCGTGCGCGTGCGAACCAGCGATGATTTCGTGTTCGATGTTTCCAGGACGTAGAGGCCGCGACTAAGGCATCTCGACTCCACCCCTTTCGGGCCTTCGCCTCTTTTGTGCGCCGATTTCCATGGGCATCCAAATCGTCGGGGCTCAGACGGAGCCAGGGCAATCGCAAACTCAATTGGGAGGGCGAGGCCACTCCTTTCGCGTTCTCGCAAAAAAACGTCACCGGCGATGTATTTTGGTGGGGCAGGCATTCCTGCCTGCCTCGGGGCGACGTACTCGTCGACCCGAAACGTTCGGTCGGATGCCGGAGTACCGGCATCCGAGGCAGACAAGAATGTCTGCCCCACCAAATGCCCTGCTTTTGAGGGTCTTTCTGTACTCGAGAACGCGAAAGGAGTGGGGCGAGGCTCCTGCCGGGCCGCGGCTTCCGGACTCGGGAAAATGCGGCTCGGGCAGGAGCCTCGCCCTCCCGAAATGGCGGGCCCGCGAGTTTGCGATTGCCCTGCAGGCGGAGCCGCCAGCCGGGAAAAGCCTTTGAGCGAGCTCCACTCCCTTGGTATCTTGCACGCGTTGGCGGCCACGTTTGTCGACAGAGGCTCACAGGGGAAATCCCGGTTTGGTTGGGAGCACACGGTTAGGAGGACACATGGGTAAATCGAAATTGCAGTTTGCGATTCGCGTTGCTCTTGTTCTGGCCGGCGCTGTGCTCGCATACTCGCGGCCTGTCATGGCACAAGAAAGGTCGCCGCGGGCATCAGCGCCGGGCGGGCTCGCGGTCGTGATCCCGAACAAGCCTGACCAACCGTTAAATCTGAAGGGGTTGGAGAACCCGTACATCAGCGGCGCTGCGTTTCAGATTCGTTGGGCCGACATCGAGCCGGTCGAAGGAAAACCGGATTGGTCGAAGCTGGACCAGTTGTTCACTGCCGCCGAATCATCGAAGAAATGGGTGCAACTCGATATCTTCCCGGGGTTTTTTTCTCCTGCATGGGCCCTGGAAGGCGCAAGGACCGATCAGTTCGAGATACCGTATGGACCTGGCCATGGCACCGTGCGGACACTGCCAATGCCATGGGATCACGTGTACCTCGACCGCTGGTTCGCATTTGTGAAGCAACTGAGTGAGAGGTATGGGAAGTCGCCAGCTTTTAGAATGATCGCGGCTGCCGGACCGACTTCGGTTTCCGTAGAGATGACGTTGCCCAGCAACTCTCCGCCGGCGATCAAAAAATGGCGCAGCGACGGTTATACGCCCGCTAAATATCTGGGCGCGTGGGAAGAGACTTTTCACTTCTATGCCGATTCTTTTCCCAATCAATATGTTTCTCTTGCGGCTCCGGGCCTCCCGATTCTTGAGCAGGGAAAATCCGGTCTTCCGGCGCGGATGCGGGCAAAGCACGACATCGTCGAACGGGCAGAGAAGGTCTTGGGGAGGCGGCTGGCAATTCAATCGAGCGATCTTCATGCCGGTCGGGCCCAGGTCGAAGGTTTTGACGGCACCGATTTTATCCAGAGTTATACCGGACGGATCATCACCGGCTTCGAGATGCGCGGCGGTTCCCACGGCCTTGTCCCCAGCAAAGTGATGGGCGCCGAAGGCGATCCTCCCCTGGCCTTGAGAAGGTCGATCGATAAAGGGATGGCGCCGAACGATGCCGGCCGGCATGTCGATTTTCTGGAGATTTACGAAAGTGATGTGCTTGCGGCCGATATGCAACCCGTACTCGAATACGCGGCGTCGTTATTTGCGCCAAAGCGCGATGCAAAGTAGTTGCCGGGACAGGGGAATCCGCCACGCCGATCAGCGGTCGGAAATGGGGAGAACTTTGACCGGAAAACTCAGATGAACCACGAAGTTGTTCATGAGGCGGCGCCTCACCCTGAGAGGATGAAAATGGGGCCGTCCCGCAGTTAAAGTATCGTTGCCGACGGGCCGGGTCGAGGCCGGTTCGCGAGTTGGAGCGATGGAGCCCGACACGAAGTT
>DATHPP010000073.1:0-19054 GCA_035483795.1 Tepidisphaeraceae bacterium
GCTGGGTGGCGAAAAACGCCGCGGGGTGGTGCGGAACAGCGCGATGAACCGGGTTCCAGAGAGCCACGCTCAGAAGCAACCGGGATTCAAGCTGCTCGATCACTCCGCCCCGCAGAGTCGACGCGCGGGGGCGCAACAAACCAGGCTTCATACGAATACCTCCAGCCTGTTTGAACCGGCAGACATGCCCACCCTGACAGATCAGCCACTACTGTAAGCAAGCGAACGCTGCCGCGCCTACGCCGATTTTGCGCGAGCCGGACGTGATTCGGCTGTCGTATTGTTCAGCTCGGAGAAACTGGGAAGGCTGTGGCGATCAGATAAACCTGCGGAGAACGATCGCGGTTTGGGCGACCCAGTAGATGTTTAGTCAGGCCAACCATGAAAATGGCCGGCAGTTCAATTTAGTCTGGTCGTTCTAATCTAAAACCAGCATCCAGCCCGACGGGTGCACCAGAATCACACCCGGCTGGGAAGTCTGGTTTTGGCGCTGCATCTGTTCCTGCGCCTTTTTCTGTTCTTCCTGGATTTTCTTGGCGGCTTCGTCAAGCTGCTTCTGCCAATCCTGGCTGTTCTGCTGCACTTTCTTTCCGGCCCAGTTCAGGCCCGCTTTAACCGCAATATAGAAACCGAGCGTGAGGGAGATGCCCACGACCCCCAGCACCAGCCCGGACTTTGCCATTCCGCCGCCCACCGGCTTGCCCATTGCGATCACACCGAAAACGATTGCGAGCACGGCCAGAAGCCCTGACACCGGCGCAAAGCAGAATGTGACGCAGGCAAGGATTCCCAGAATGAGACTCGCAATCGCCAACCCGTTTCCTCCGCCGGTCGGCGGCACCTGATACTGAATCCCACCCGGCGGCGTTGTCGGCGGCTGTGTCATGTGGCGGCGTCCTTTCCCAAAATAGTGGTCTCCCCCCCGGTCAATATATGGCAACAGGAATTTAAGGGCTCTTGCGATTGGCGTCAACGAGCGCCGGCTGCGTGGGGCGGCTCGTTAAGCAACAATGTCGCGAAGCGAATTGAGCAGATCGTCAATCTCGTGCCAGAAGTCAGCCGATGCCGATTTCGCTGCCCCGGCGGTTCGGCTCATCGGAGACCCCGATATCCTCGAGCGTCACGAGAGGCTGATAGGCAATGTGGCGGCGGGCTAAAGCTTCGGTCGCCCCGGCGTTTCGATCCAGCACTGAAATCGCCAGTACGACTTCATGCCCGGATTTCTGAACTTCATCGATCGCTTTCAGAATTGAATCTCCGGTGGTGACTACGTCATCGACGATGACGACCTTCGAGGGAGACTCTGGAATCAGGCCCTCAATTGGCTTCATGGTGCCGTGTTTTTTGACTTCTTTCCGCACGACAAAGACCGGGAAGGGGCGTCCCGTCATGTCACTGACAGCGGCGATCGCACCCACGATTGGCGTAGCGCCCATGTCCATGCCGCCGATCGCGTCTACTGGAAGACATTCTATCTCAGCTAGAATCGCTTTTGCGATCAAAACGGCCCCGTGCGGATTCATCGCCGTCAGTTTGCCATCAATGTAATATGTCGATGGCCTCCCGCTGGCGAGGATGAAGTGCCCACGCCTTAGGGAATGCCGCTCAATAAACTGCGCTAATTCGGGATATCTCGCCACGCCCGGCCTTTCGCAATGTCCAGTTGACCCCTGTCCGTCTACGTAAAGTAAACCAAGGGCATACAAGACCACAAGAGCAAAAGAGAGCCGCGACATTCTATGCCCCAAAGAAAAGTGGAGAACTTGTGGAGGATCTGTGAATGATTCCGCGCGATAGAGGTCTTCCATCGTCCAAAGCTCGTTCGCGGGTGTGGATCGCGCCGCCAAATGAGCGCCCCCGCACATCCGCCCGATGATTAACAACGGGATGCCTCGAATGTAGAGTCGTGCCCGAATTGCGGGGGGCGAGGCTGAGCCGGTTCAGCCCGCGCGAACGGATCGTACGGCATCAGGGAGGACTCATGCCGCAGGAAAAAAACAAGATTCTTGTGAAGATGCTGGAGCGGCTGTTTGCGGCGCTGGCCAACGGCCCGAGCCTCAACTGCAAGCCTCACTCCAGCCGCCAGCGCATCGACCTGATGCAGTTCACCAAGTTGCGTGACCGCACCCCGGATCAGGTGCTGGCCGATCTGCTGGGCGAGCAACATCAGGCCAGGGTGTCCGCCAAGGCGCCGCTCGTGAGGAAGCCGGAAGCGTCCACAATTCGCGCCGCCTCCGACGGCCAGGCCGATGAGCTGCTCACGCCCGAAGAGAAGGCCGCCCGGGCAGCGTGGACGGACCAGCAGGCGTTGATCGGGAAGCTCCGCACCATCGCCGAGGACGCCAGGACCTATGAAAACGACACCGGCGTCCACGTGCTGCACATCGGATATCCGCTGCTGAGCCTTCCGCCGGGGTCGTTCGGGCTCCAGCGTAACTTCAGCCGTCGCATCCTCGCTCCGATCGCGTTCATTTCGGTGACGCTCGGCCTGCGCGGCGGCGGGGCGCCGGGCGTCGTATTGGAATGCAAGAATCACGGGCAGGACCTGGTCGTCCCCAACACCGCCCTGCTGGCCTGGCTCGAGCAGCAGACCAGGGAAGAGCCGGTCGAGCTGCCGCCGGATGAGAGCGGGGAGCATCCCTGGCAGGAGATCGCCGCCATCGTGCGCCGGGTTTGCGATCTGGCCCAGACGCCGGTGCCCGAGGCGTTTGCAACCGAGCAGGTTGTCCCGCCACTGCTGAAACCCGCGCCGCGGTCGGAGGAAGACCAGGCCGAGCCCACCATCCTGCCGTCGGCGATCCTCGGGCTGTTTCCCGTGGCCAACCAGGGGCTGCTGCGCGACATGCAGGCCCTGGCCGCGGGCGAGCCGATTGCAGCGCCGCTGGACAGTTTTCTGAGCGTCGAGACCGGCCTTGCCCTGACTACCCCCGACGTTACGCCCGAAGCTGAACAGGCTGCGCCCAGGCAGGCGCGCGTATTTGCCGACGAGCGGCTCATCGCCCTGGCCGATCCATGCCAGGCCCGCGCCGTCCGGCTCGCCCGCACCTGCCGCGGGCTTGTCATTCACGGGCCGCCCGGAACCGGCAAGAGCCAGACCATCGCCAACATCATCGGCGATCATCTCTCCCGCGGGCAACGCGTGCTCATGGTGTGCGACAAACGCACGGCGCTGGATGTAGTGGTGTATCGGCTGGAGGCGCTGGGCTTGGGGCAATTGTGCGCCGTCGTCCACGATCCGCAACGCGACCAGCGCGAACTGTACAAAGCCATCCGCGAGCAGTTGGACGGCCTGGCCGACGCCAAAGCCCATCCCCGCGCCGATGGTGAACTCAAAAAAGTGGATGCCGAGTTGCAGGCGCTGCACCAGGAATTGAGCGATTATCACGCCGCCCTGATGGAATCGGGCGCAGCCGGGAGCGTTTCATTCCATGAGCTGATGGGCCGATGGCTCGAGCTGCCGTCGAGCGATCTCGAACTTAAGGAATCGCTCGTGCAGAACGTCACGGCCGATGACCTGGAGCAACACGCCCGCCAGATCGGCGAAATCCTCGAGCGCGCCACCTCGGCCCAGTACTCCGACAATCCCTGGACGAACGCGGCGGGCATCTCGCTGCGCGAATTCCTGGCCAAGCCGATGGATCAATTCCGCCAGACGGTTCGCGCCTGTGCGGATGTTGCTCTCGCGGCCGACGCGACCATCGACCCGGCGATCCCTCCTTTCGATCTGGGAATCGATTTGCAAACGCAGGGACAGAAACGCGCCCAACTCGCCCCAATGCTGAAGGATTTGATCGCTCAGGCCGATCCCACGATTCTTGTCCGCTGGGCCGAGGCCGATGCCAAAAACGTGCGGCAAACGCGCCAGAAGCTGACCGACGTTACCAACCTCATCGAGCTGCTCAAATCCGGCCCCCTCGACACGGAATTGGCCCTGGCGGCTCGACCGCAGCCGCCGACGCTGATCGCAATCGGTCAACAGCTCGATTCGCTCGAACAGTATCTCCGCATCGCCGCAAAGTGGTTCGCCTTCCTGTGCATGGGCGCCAAATCGTCTGCCCGGCGGACGCTGTCGCAGTACGGCCTACCGCTCGATGTCGCAAGTGCCCTGCGACTGAAAAAGTTTCTCAGCGCTTTGCGCGCCCGCATCATTCTGCGATCGCTGAATCAGGAGCTTTTGCATCAGCAATCCGCCGGTGCCGAGGTGTCGGATGAGGCCCTGGCCGCTTCGCTCGATCAGCACCGACTGCTGTTCGATGTGCTCTTGCAGGTGGCGGATGAACCGGCGCTGGTGAGCCTCAAAGCCTTGATCGCCCGGGCGCTCGCCGAGCCCGCGACGGCGCCGGCCTTTATTGACGGCCTTGCCAAATCGCCAAAGCGGGCGGCGGCGATTGCGCAGCTGGAGAAAGCTCTGGCCGATGCCGGCTTGTTCCGACCCGCATGGCAAAAGTCGCTCGGCGGCGAGGCGCGCCAGGGCCGCGCAGCCGCGGATATTCTCCAGCAGCTCTTCGACCGGCTCGGCTCACTGGAACAGCTCCTGCGCGTGCGCGAGGGACTGTCCGCATTGCCGCCAGAACTTGGCGCCGCCGTTAAACTCCTCGTCGGGCAGCGCGCCGAGATGGAGCCGGGTCTGGTCGTTCTGAAGAAAGCGGTGTTATCTGCCGAAATCGCCCGGCGTCTTGCCTCCGATCCCAGGCTCCAGGCCGCCGACGCACAACGCCTCAAATCCAGCTTCGAGCGATACCGGCTGCTCGATGCCCACAAAAAGACCCTCGTTCGCGACGCGACGTTAAACCACTGGATCACCCGCCAGCGTGAGAAACTTCTCGCGACGACCGGGTCGCGGCTCAACAGCCACGGCGCCGACCTTCGCCGCCGGCTGACCATCCGCGGGCAGCGGGCGATGCGGCTTCGGCAGGTCGTCGCCGCCGGGCAGGAGATCGAGGGCGGCGATCCGCTTTTCGATCTTCGTCCTGTCTGGATGGCCAGCCCCGAAACCGTCGCCCAGGTGTTCGCGCGAAAGCCGCTGTTCGATGTCGCGATCTTCGACGAGGCATCGCAATGCCGGCTCGAAGAGGCGCTGCCGGTCCTGACGCGGGCGCAGCGGGTGGTGATCGCCGGCGATCCCCGGCAGCTTCCCCCGACGCGGTTCTTCGAGTCGGCCATCGTCTCTGACGACGACGAGGACGCCCAGACCCAGCAGGAATGGTTCGAGACCCAGCAGGGCGAGATCGAGGATCTGCTCGGCGCCGCGTTGAACATCGAGATTCAGGAGTGCTATCTCGATGTCCACTACCGCTCGCGCAACGCCGACCTGATCGAATTCAGCAACCGCCAGTTCTACAACTCGCGCTTGCAGCCGATCCCGGCGCACCCGTCGAACCGCTCGCGGTTCGCTCCGCTCACGCTCTACAAGTGCAACGGGGTCTATGACAAGAATTGCAACGTCGCCGAGGCCCAGCAGGTGGGCCGGATCGTGAACGACCTGCTCAAGCGCGCCGATCCACCGTCGATTGGAATCGCCTGTTTCAACATTCAGCAGCGCGACTTGATCGTGGAAACGCTCGATGACATGGCCGCTGAGGACGGCGATTTTGCCCGGCGGCTTGCCGATGCCCGAACCCGCCGCGGCAAGGGCTCGTTCGACGGCCTGTTCGTCAAGAACCTCGAGAGCGTGCAGGGTGACGAGCGCGATCACATGATCATCAGCACGACCTACGGCCCCGACCCCAAGGGCAAATTCTACCGCCGCTTTGGCCCGCTCGGCCGGGCGGGCGGTGGACGCCGCCTCAACGTCCTCGTCACCCGCGCGCGGGAAGAGGTGCACCTGGTCACCTCCATCCCCCAGAGCATCTACAGCGCCCTGCCGCCAATCCCACCGGGCCAATCGCCCGGCGGAGCATGGCTCCTGTTCAGCTACCTGTCTTACGCTCAGAACCTGGCCGAGGAATACGAGCGGAGTCACCAGCTTCTCTCGCAGCTCGCCCCCGACCGCCAGGCGACCGTCAACGTCCATCGCAGCCGCTCGCCCTCGCTCTTCTCACAAGCCTTCGGCCGGCAACTCGCTCAGGGCAACAACGTTGGCAGCGAAGTGCAATGGGGCAACGACGGCTTCTGCATCGACCTCGCCCTGCACCACCCGCGCCGGGTCGACGACGTGACGCTCGGCGTCATCTGTGACCTCACCCGCTTTGCCCAGGCCGAAGACCCGGTTGAATGGGAGGCCTTCCGAACCGCCGTCCACGAAAGCCAGGGCTGGAAGCTCCATCGCCTCTGGACCCCTCACTTTTTCCGCGACCCGCAGGGCTGCACCGACTCGATTCTCAGAGACACCGCCGAGCTTCTGGCAACGGAGCAGAAGAAAGACGCGATCCGGGTGGTAGATGCTGGCAAACGCTGACGGTCCGCCCTCGCGTCGGCCGCTTTTGGTGAAAACGTTCAGATTGGTTCAAAAGCGCTCAGTTAGTCGCCCCGGATTATGTTGTCGTCTGGTTCGCCCGGCTCCGGCGTCGCACGCCGGTCTGTTTGCCGCGGGTCTGTCCCTCCAATCCGCGGATGTAGTTGACAATCATGTGATCGGTCAGGCCTTCCAGGAAGCTCTTGCCGCGGGTCGCGACGGCCCGCGCGACCGCGTGGGTGTGCCAGCGTTCGACATCTGCCTCAAGGATCACCTCTCCATCGCGGTCGATGTACACAAACGTATCGACGTGGCTGTAGCACGGGACACGATCCGCAATCTTCTTAAGCCCAGCGAGAATCCTTTCATTGGTAAGGCGCGGCTTTTCGGGAAGCAATCTGCGGGCCGACGCCAGCGGCATTTCCGGCACGAGGTCCAGGCGATTCACGATGCGGTAGGTGGGAAGCGTATAGCCCGCACAGAAAGCCGGATCGCCTACGCGCGGCGCGCCGAAGGTGTAAATTGCGACCGGCGGCCGTCCCATCCTCGCCAGCCGGCAGGCGCTCAACACGGCAAGCGCTCCGCCCATCGAATGGCCGGTCAGAAACAGCGGCCTGTCCTGCGCCTCGTCAAGGATCTTCTCGATCCCGCCCCATGTGCGCCGCAGCACCGGGCTGAAGCCGTGATGCACGCGGCCGTGATACTCGTCGCACTTGACCAGCTTGACGACCGCGTCGGTCACCCAATTGGGCAGCGTCACGGGGTCAGACCCGCGGAAGGCGAGCACGGCGTGCGTGTCGCACACGCCCAGAAACCCCCGCGTGCGGGTGATCTTGTTTCGAAAAGCCAGGGCCCTGAGCCCCAGCCGCTCGAAGGCCGCCGCGGCGGGGGCGCGATCATACGCCACGTCCGAAGCGTGCGCCAGGTACAGCGCGTTAAGCCGATTGAACGAACGATCGTCCGGATGAAACGCCAGCGCCACGCCATCCATTGCACCGTTGCGCCCCATTTGAATCAATGCCCGCACATTGGATCGATCGGGAAAAGGCGAGAGGGCAAACCCCGCTGAAATGCGGGCGCCTCGGGTTGGGCGTCAGGGCAGGAATATCGACCAGGAGGTGGTGCAATCTCAGGCGGGCTCGTTTGTCGTCAGCTCGCCCGAACTCCGGCGGAATATCCCAGCGCGGCGCTCGACTGTATAGTGGGCAGCGTCATGCACGAACTGTCGGCGACCGCGACCGCTTATCAACCCACCTCGCGGCGGCCGATCGCCCAGGTATTTCGGGAAACGGCTCGGCTGCCGGTGCGGGTGTGCGTTCATCTTCGGATCCATCCGGATCTGATTTCCTATGCGTCGATCGTCGCGTCGCTAGCCGCGGCGGTTTGCTTCTGGCGGGCAGGGCTTCATCCGTGGCTGCTGCTGATCGCGCCCGCTTTCTGCTACCTGCGCTTGTGGCTCAACATGCTGGACGGGATGGTGGCGATCGCCGCGGGCAAAGCGAGCTGGCGCGGGGAAATCCTCAACGACCTTCCCGACCGAATCTCCGACGTGCTGATCTTCGCGGGTGTGGCGTACAGCGGACTGGGCGCCCGCGACAGCGGCTTCTGGGCGGCGATCTTCGCCCTGCTCACGGCATACGTCGGCATGTTCGGCCAGGCCGTGGGCGCGCAACGCGAATTCAGCGGCGTCATGTCCAAGCCGTGGCGGATGGTGACGCTGCATGCTGGCGCGTGGATAACCTTCGCGGCGATCGTCTGGGGACACGGGCGGATTCACTGGGGACGGCTTTCGATACTCGATTGGACATGTCTGCTCGTCGTCGCGGGATGCACGCAGACGATCGCTGTGCGGCTCCGGCGAATCTTCGCGGCCCTGGAAGCGAAGCAGCGGCGCGCCGTCGAGACGGTCTCGCATGAGATCCCGATCGAGGATTGTGCTGGGGCGACAACGCACACTTTCACTTCATCCGACGGGGCGCAGCTTTTCTATCGCGCCTGGATTCCGCAGCAACCGACGGAGAAGGCGGTGCTGCTGTTTCACCGCGGGCACGAACATTCGGCGCGGTGGCAGGAAACGGTGAAGGCGTTGGGGCTGGACGATTTTGCCGTGTTCGCCTGGGACCAGCGCGGGCACGGGCATTCGCCGGGCGAGCGGGGGTATGCCCAGAACCTGGCGGCGGTGGTGAAGGATGCCGACGTCTTTGCCCGGCGCGTTTGCAGCGCTCATGGCGTGCGGATCGAGAATGTCGCGGTCGTGGCGCACAGCGTGGGCGCGGTCGTCGCCACGGCGTGGGTGCACGATTATGCACCGCCGATCCGCTGCCTGGTTCTGGGCGCGCCGGCGTTTCGTGTGAAGCTTTACCTGCCGCTGGCGATTCCGCTGCTGCGGCTCAAGCAGATGTTCGTGCGGCATAGCGTCGTCAAGAGTTACGTCAAGGCGAAGATGCTGACGCACGATGCCGAGCAAGCGCGGGCGTATGAAGCCGATCCGCTGATCTTCCGCCAGATCGCCGTGAACATTCTCCTCGATTTGTTCGATACCTCGGCGCGATTGATGGCCGACGCAGGGGCGATCAGCGCGCCGACGTTGATCCTGGCGGCGGGGAATGATTGGGTGGTAAAGGTTTCTGCGCAGCGGCAGTTCTTTCGCAATCTGGGATCGAGCGTCAAACAGTTTGAAGTGCTGCCCAGTTTCTATCACGCGATCTTCCACGAGAAGGATCGACGGCTCGTCACCGACAGAATTCGCACGTTCATCGAGGACCGTTTTTCGCACGAGCCCCTGAAGGACGGATTGCTTGACGCCGATCGCGGCGGCTACACCCGAACCGAATTCGACTGTCTCCGCGCACCCGGCGGCGCGCGGTGGAAGATGCTTCGCGCGGTGATGCAGACCGGCGGAAGGATGAGCCGGGGGATCAGCCTCGGGTGGGAGGCCGGCTTCGATTCGGGCGTGACGCTCGATTACATCTACGAGAACAAGCCGCGTGGAATCACGCCGATCGGCAAATGCGTCGATTATTTCTACCTCAACAGCATCGGCTGGCGCGGCATCCGCGTGCGACGGCACAATCTCGAGCGGATGCTGCGCGATGCGATCCGGCAGGTTCACGAATCAGGGCGGCCGGTGCGGATCATGGACATCGCATCCGGGCCGGGGCGATATGTGTTGGAGACGATTCACTCCATGCCCGAAGTGCCAATCCGCGCATTGCTCCGCGATTACAAAGAGGCGAATCTCGACGCGGCTCAAAAACTCTCCGAGACGCTCGGACTGCACGACGTCATAATCGCGGAGGGCGATGCGTTCGACCGGCAATCGCTGGCGAGCGTCGTTCCGCGGCCGACGATCGCGATCGTCTCCGGTCTTTATGAGTTGATTCCTGACAACGCGAGAGTTCTTCGATCCCTGGGCGGCATTGCCGATGCGCTGGAGGATCAGGGGCTGTTGATTTACACGAATCAGCCGTGGCATCCGCAGGTGGAGTTTATCGCGCGGGTGCTGACCAATCGCGAGGGGGAGCCGTGGATCATGCGGCGGCGCACGCAGGCGGAGATGGACGAGCTCGTGCGTGTCAGCGGCTTTGAGAAGATCGAGCAGGCAATCGATCCGTGGGGGATCTTCACCGTTTCCGTCGCCCGGCGGGTGACGCGGTGAACTGGCGGGCCGCCAAAACCTCCGCGGCACTCTGCGGATTGTTTTTGCTCGTCTATGGAACCTCCAACTGGCTGACCAGCTTCAGGCACAACGTCGGTAGTTTTTATTTCGCGTGGGAGCGGCACATCCCGTTTGTGCCGCTGACGATCCTTCCGTACATGTCGATCGATCTGTTTTTCATCGCGGCCCCGTTCGTGTGCCGCGATGAGCGGGAATTGCGGACGCTGACGCGGCGGATCGTCGCCGCGATCCTCACCTGCGGCGCGTTTTTCCTGCTCATGCCGTTGCGCTTCGCCTTCGAGCGGCCGCACGTGGACGGGCCGCTCGGCATCATCTTCAACAACTTCCGGCTGCTCGATCGGCCGTACAACCAGTTCCCTTCGCTGCACATTGCCCTCGGGGCAATTCTGGCCGTGCTTTACCTTCAACACACGCACGGACTGCTTCGATTCACCCTGGGAATCTGGTTCGGACTGATTGGGCTTTCGACGCTGCTGACGTATCAACACCACGTGATTGACGTAATTGGCGGATTCGCCCTGGGTGTGCTGTGCGTCTACCTGTGGCAAGACGAGCCGTTGCGGCAGCCGGTCACGTGCAATCTTTGGGTTGGAATGATGTACGCCGCGGGAGCGGCGGTGTGGCTTGCGGTTGCGATCCTCACGCGGCCGTGGGGACTGCTGTTGATCTGGCCGGTGATTTCGCTGTCGCTGGTCGCGGCGGCGTATTTCGGGCTCGGCCCGGGAATCTTTCGCAAGCGCCAGGGCCGCGTGCCGATTCTCAGCTCGATTGTCCTCTGGCCGGTGCTGGCGGGGCAGCGGCTGTCGCTGGCGTATTACAAGACAAAATCGAATGCCTGGGATGCCCTGACGGATCACCTGTGGATCGGCAGAAAACTCTCGACCCCCGAGGCCCGCCGGGCCGTCGCGCAGGGAGTGGGCGCAGTCCTCGACCTGAGCGGCGAGTTTTCCGAAGCCCCGCCGTTCACCAGCGTCGAGTATTGTCAATTATCGGTGATGGACCTGACCGCTCCAACCATGGATCAGTTGGCGCAAGCCCTGGATTTCATTCGGAGTCACATCGAATCGGGCATCGTCTACGTCCACTGCAAGGCCGGTTACTCCCGCACCGCCGCCGTAGCCGGCGCCTATCTTTTGAGCTGCGGCCGCGCCCAAAGCGCGGATGAAGCGGTGCAAATGCTGCGCGACTGCCGGCGCGGAATTGTCCTGCGCCCGGAAGCCCTGGCCGCGATCCGCGACTACGACCGCCGGGCCCACGAACCGGCCCTGGCGACGGGCGCTGCCTGAGGACGACGAAGCAACACCAAAGCGGTCACGCCGGGCAGGGCGGCATCACAAAGAGAATTACGTCGCCATCGAACCAAGCACTGCGACAACTTGCCGAATGACGCCGCTCCAATCGCCCGGCCCGGGCTGACGGAACAGCCGCGCCGTCGGATACCAGGGCGAGTCGGTGCGGTCCAGGAGCCAGCGCCAATCTGGGTTGTAGGGGAGCAGAACCCAGGTCGGCTTGCCCATCGCGCCGGACAGATGGGCGACTGCCGTGTCGCAGGAAATGACCAGGTCCAGGTTTTCGATGAGTGCCGCCGTGTCCGCAAAGTCACTGATCTCGCTTGTCCAGTCGGAAAGGGCGGGCATCAGCCTCGATTGCTCGGCCGCCGGTCCTTTTTGCAGACTGATGAGCCGAACGCCCGGGAGCGTTGTGAGCGGCGCGAACATTGAAAGCGAGAGCGAGCGGTTGCGGTCATTGCCATGGCTCGGGTTGCCCGCCCAGACCAGCCCGACCTTGAAGCCCTTGAACTCCGACAGCCGCTCCCGCCAGCGGACGGCGAGTTCGGGATCGGCGCGCAGATATGGAACCTCCGCAGGAATCGTCTCCAGAATCGTATGGAAGACATGTGGCAAGCTTAGCAGCGGACAGCGAAGGTCAAGGCTGTGGCGGGGCGTGTCAGACGTCACTGCGTCGATTTCGACCTGACCGTCGAACAGACGGCGAAGTTCGGGGTGGCATCGCACCGTCACGGCGCCCCCTGTGCGCTTGACGAGTGGAACGTAGCGAACGAACTGAATCGCGTCGCCCAGTCCCTGCTCGCAATGGATTAGAATCCTCGCACCGGAGAGATCGCTGCCATCCCAGACCGGTTCGACAAACTCTTCCTGCCCCCTCAGTCTCGAAACGCGCAAACGATATTCATATTGCTCCCAACCCTCGCTCAGCTTCCCCTCCAGCAGCAGGGAAATGCCCATGTCGAATCGCGCCTCGTCCAACTGCGGGTTTAATCGCAGGGCGTGCTCAAACGCCACGCGGCTGGCCGCGAACTCCCGCTTCTGGGACAGCGCGTTTCCCAGGTTCTTGTAAGCCAGGTCAAAATGCGCCTGCTGCGATATCGCGATCTGGTATTCACCGATCGCGTCGTCGATTCGTCCACCCTCCTGATAGCAGAGCCCCAGGTTATTGCGGCATTCGGGAAAAACCGGTCGCAGGGCGATGGCCCGTTGGTAGGACTCGATCGCCCGGGTCGTGCTGCCGTCGTCGCGCATCAGGTTGCCGAGGTTGTAGTGCGCGTGGGCGAGCGCGGGACTGAGTTCGATCGCCTTGCGGTAGCATGCGATCGCCTCGTCCGTTTGTCCCAGGTCCTGGAGCGCTCCGCCCAGGCTGTTATGTGACTGGGCGTCGGCGGGATCCAAAGCGATTGCCTGGCGAAAAGCCGTAACGGCTTCCGGAGCCTGACCAATCTCCCGCAGTGAAGCGCCCAGGAAACGGTAGGTCTCGGCAAACCCCGGCCGCAGCGCAATTGCTTGGCGCAGATGAGCGATGGCCTCCCGCGGCCGGCCCGTTTGCTGGTACGTGACGCCGAGGTTGTGGTGGGCGTCGGCAAGGTCCGGCCGCAGCGACAGCGCCTTGCGGCAACATGTTTCCGCCTCGCCAAACTTACCCTGTGCCAGAAACGCTCGCCCGAGGTTTCCATGATAAATCGCAGATTGCGGATTGATCGCGATCGCGCGTTGGATCAGCGGTTCACATTCGTGCGGCCGCCCGAGTTGCAGCGCTACCACGCCAAGCAGATGGAGTGCGTCCGCGTGGTTTGGCGCCTGGGCCACAATACGCCGATAGAGTGCTTCGGCTTGCAGCAACTCCCCGCGCTGATGCAGGTGAACGGCCTGATCAAACAGAATTCGGACGGTGGTGTTCACTTCCCCTCAGAATTACTGCTCAGCCGCGTGAACGGCAAGCGCTGGCAGACCTCTTTCACGGTCTGCGCGGTCTGCGTTGTGGACTTCGGCTGGCCTATCTGGCGCGGCATTCAGGGTGAAGGTGTGAGTGGAGATGCCGTTGGCTTCGGACTGGCGGCGGCTGGGCTTGAAAATCCCACGCATGGACGCATTCATATGCAACCCCGTGAATCGCCGGTGACGAAATGGAAGAGAAATACCGCCGAGCGGAACTATGTTGCGGGGCTGTCTCGTTTGATGACCAAGGACCGGCGCATGCGGCGATTCTGGTTGGGTGAGCGCGTCCGGTGGTGCGACGGAAAGAATCGATCCATTGCCGAGGCTTTGGAGGATCGGCGGCTGCTGTCGGCGGGGTACGTTTACAAGGCGCTGGCGGATTTCGCTTCGTCGGGCGGGGGTTCATCGCCCGCCGGACAACTCGGCATGGATAAGAGCGGGGACCTGTTCGGCTTTACCTCCGCCGGTGGCACGAACAGCGCCGGCATCGCGTACGAGGTGCAGCCGGGCAACGGCACCCCGATCACACTGGCGTCCTTTCCTGCTGTCTCCGGCGCTGCGCTGACCGGGCCGGTGATCGATTCGCAAGGCGACCTCTTTGGCCTGAGCAGCACGGGCGGCGACGCCACGGGCGACGGAACGATCTTCGAGATCGTCAAGGGCAGCAACGCCGTCACGACCGTTGCGACGTTCAACAGCGCGACGACCGGCAGCTCGCCGGGCGGGGTGCTCATCATCGACTCGGCCGGGGACCTGTTCGGCACTACCGCCAACGGCGGGGCCAACGGATGCGGGACGGTTTGGGAGCTGGCCGCCGGCAGTACCACCATCGCGACCCTGGCGTCGTTTTCTCCGGTCAGCGTGAACGGCGCGAATCAAAATCCCGGCGCCAACTCGATCGTCCAGGACAACAACGGCAATCTGTTCGGGACGACCGAAGGCAATGCGGCGGCGGGTTCGTTCGGCACGGTCTGGGAACTGCCCAATGGCACCGCCGCCATCCAGACCGTGGCGACGTTCAACGGCACCGACGGCAGCACGCCGGTCGGGCGCATCGCCGTCGACAGCAAGGGAAACCTTTACGGATCGACGCAGTATGGCGGCGACGACATCGCCGGCACATCCACCCCGCTGGGATCGGGCGTGGTCTGGGAGCTTCCCGTCGGCATCACACAGCCGGTCGTGCTGGCGGATTTCGACAGCACGACGGTCGGGGAGTTTCCCGTCGGCGGGGTGGCGCCGGATGACAGCGGGAATCTGTTTGGGACTACAACCATCGGGGGCGACCTGGCGGCGACCGCGGCGGGCGACGGGACCGTCTGGGAAGTCCCCGCACGCACCGTCTCCCCGCGGACGATCGAGGCGTTTTCCGGCACCAATGGATCCGACCCGCAGGGAGCGCTGATCACCGACAATTTCGGCAACGTCTACGGCACGACGACGGCCGGCGGGCCGGGACAAGGCGGCTCTGTTTTCGAGATGGACCTGGGCGGCGCCACGCAGTCGGCGTCCGGGCTGACCACCAGCGTCGTCCGCACCACGCTGCCGAGCGGTATGCCGGCGGGCGTCGCGTCACACGGGTCGGTGTCGATCGCCGTGGCCGATTCGGCCACGCCGGTGAAGGCGAAATTCACGTTCCGCATCTATGCTTCAGCCGACGGCGCCATCGACAGCCGCGCGGTGCTCATCGGATCGCTCACGCGCACGGTGCAGGCGGGGAAAAACAAGTCGATCACGGTGAGCGCGCCGGTTCAGTTCAAGGCCCAAACGCAGGGTTCGTACACGATCCTGGCTCAGGCGGTGGATCCTTCCGGAGGCGCGTCGGCGGTGGGAACCGGGCCGGTGGTAAACGTCGCCGCCCCATTCATTTCCCTGAGCGAGTCGCTGGTGCGATCGACGGTTCCGGCGACTGTGGCCGCGGGTGAGAAAATCCACGCCCAGGTCACGCTGAAAATCAGCAACAGCGGAAATGTGACGGCGAGCGGACCGGCGACGATCGCGCTGGAAGCCATGAACGCCTCCGGCAGTGTGACGATCACTTCGATGGTCCGCAGGCTCGGCATCGCGGCAGGCCACTCGGCCATCGTCAGCATCCCGATCACATCGATCCCTGCCGCCGCGGCGGGCGATGAAACCCTGCTTGCCCAAGTCACCGATCCGAAGGGTGGCGCGAGCAGCGCGTCGCTGGGCTCGATCACGGTCACTTGATCGACAGCGCCACCCCAAGCTCTTCGATCGCCTTGTCGATGTGGTGGACCACGCGGGTCTGGTTGGCGGCAGTAGCTGTCGCGAGGACATTCTGGAGCAGCCCCTGCGCCTGTCTCAACTGCGCATCGGACGTGCCCTGCGGCTCGTTTCCGGCGCCCTCGCCCTGAGCCTGCCCGCCCAGCAGCCGGCATGCGCCTTTGATCGCATGCATCGCCCGCATGCGGTGGCCCTGATAATCGTGATCGGCGCCGGCCAGCAGGGAATAAGCCTGCTGGAGCGTTTGCACCTCCCCGGGGGCGGCGGGGGACGCTTGTTTGTGACCGGGCGGTTGCTGCGTCGGCGTGGCCCCGAACCCAGCCGGACAAGCCAATGTCAGCGCCAGTGTAAACGCACCCAGGCGAAGCACATTTGATCGCAGGTTCATGGTCGACTCCGTCAGGCGAATTTCTCGAAACCCGCGATCAACATACGATACGACCGGCCCGCCGACCGCACTACGAAAAAGACATGCGGCCGATTATCGGACTCCGGTTGCCTTGTGACACGGGTTTTTAACCCGTGCTGACGGCCTCAATGCGGAGGACCGACTTCACAAGCAAGTTGCTTTTTATTGAGATGCCATAAGCACGGGTTAAAAACCCGTGTCACGACATCTCGTCCGTTCCGATGCAACAGAATGTAACAAAATGCAACACCGGCGTGGTCGCTTGAGCGACCATGGCCCTCGGAGATTCTGGTAAAGGCAGGTCGCTGAAGCGACCACGCCGGAGCGTTGCATTTTGTTACATTTCGTTGCATTGCCTTATTCGATGGGCTGATCGCCGGGGTCGGCGCAGCGGCCCGCGGAGCAGGCCCATCTCGCGGAGAACGGCCAGGGCGATTTTGGCGTCGCCGGCCTCGGTGGCGCGGGCGACGGCGGCAACCGCCCGCTCGCCCACCCGCAGGAGCTGCGCCTCGGACGACTCGCGCAGCTCGAGTTTCCACTGGCGGTAGGCGTGGGCGAACGCCGGGTCGGTCTTGAGCCAGCGCCAGAGAGTCACGCGGTTGACGCCCGCCGCCTCGGCGGCGGACGAAAGCGTCTGCCCGCCCGCCAGCGCCCCCAGCGCCGCCTGCTGCGGCGGGGAACGTTCCGCCATCACCACCGACAAACTGGTCGGCTCAGCCGGCTGAGCGAGCGCGGTCTGCTGCAACTCGATCGATGAATCGATCTGGGACATGAGAAACTCCTTGAAAGGGGAAGCGACAACCTTAGCTGCACACCGAACACAGGTGCTGAACAGACGTCAAAAGAACAGGGCCTCAATATATAGCATTTCTGGTTCCATTTTTTCTGTAAGCTGTGTTTTGATAATCAATTATAACCCGGACAGCACTTGCAGGCGCGCAATGTGCAGGTGCTGGGGGGGGTGGATTGCCCAGTGCGGACGGCGGGGTGATGATGTTGCGGTGCCGCCCGACGCCGTTCAACCGGACTTACAGAGCCGCCCCCTCTCTGAAGAATTGTTTTGCCCCGAGTGCGGCTACGACCTGCGCGGCGCCGGCAGCGAACGCTGCCCGGAGTGTGGATTCGCGCTCGACCGCGCGACACTGGCGTCGTCGCGGATTCCGTGGGTGCACCGGGCGAAGATCGGAATTGTCAGTCGAAGTCCGGCTTCAGGTCCAGGCGGTGGAAGGCGCCGTGGGCGGCGTTGGCGCCGGTGGAGAGGTAGATCACGCGCGTCGAGGGCTCGAAGATCATCGACTGCAGCGTGGGTTTGCCGGGGGAGACGCGGGCGAGAAGCGTTTCCAGCTGGGGGACGCCGATGTGGCCGAACTCGGCGTTGCCTTCCTGGTGCAGGCGGTCGTAGCGCCAGCAGCGGCCGGGCGTGTCGCAGTCGGCGCCGCGCTGGTGGTTGGTGCTGATGAGCGGCTGGTCGTCGGCAGTGCGGCGGACGGTGACGGCATCGGGGGTGATTTCCAGCACGGCGCGGTCGCCGGTGGCGTCCATCAGCATCAGGTTGTTGGCGGTTTGCCGCGGCGTCTTCTCAATTAAGTCAATCGCCTCGCTCACGGTTTTGCAGCGTTCCAGGACGGTGCGATAGAGAAGTGTGTAAGGCATGGCGGTGGGAAGTCGCACGCCTCGGGGGACTTCCATGTTGGCCAGGCAAAGGCCATGCTCGTTCATTCCGCTGAGCACGCCGATCATTCCGGGCCAGCCAATCGAGGCGAACTTGAACCGGCCCACGGGCTTGTAAACGAAAACGGTTGAATACTTGTCGGCAACGCCCAGCGAGCTGAATTCGAGGTTGCGGCCGAAGCGGGCGACATGGTCGGGCGAGGCGGAGGCCGGCAGCGTGATGGTCGAGCAGGCCACTCCCATGGGGGAAAGATCCAGGAAGCACTGGGCCAGCACCGCCTCGCGCTCGTCCATCGATTCGTGTTTGGCCAGCGCGTCGATTTCCGTCAGGTGTTCGGGGAGGAAGTAGGATTCGAACATTTTCGCCGCCCCCAGGGCGACAAAACGCTTGGCGCCATCGCCGATGTAGACGTCGAGGTACTTGTGGTGGAGCGTCTGGATCTTGTTGTCGAGGGCCTGGGCGTGCTCGGCGCCGATTTCCTGAGGGGTTCCATGGAGCTGGACCAGCGGACCGGGATAGGCCGGGGAAGGGGCAGGTTGAACGACGACGGCAGCAGAGGGTCTGGGAGGAGGATCGTTGGCGAGGTCGGTGTCGCGATCACAACCCAGCGATGCCGCAGCCGCGAGGAATGCGGCAACCAAAATGCGGTACGACTTCATATGTGCCTCAATTGACCTGCCGGCGATCCCTCAATGGTACTGCGTAAGTATCGTTGGGTTCGAGAGTGTGCCAAGATTTGCCAGGTAGCAGGCCGCTCCGCGTGACGTCGCCGATGCGTGAGGGGGGGGCGACGGCACGCGGAGCGTGCCTGCTACTGTAAGATTTTGGCGAACCACTCCTGGAGGGGCTTGAACCGGAGCCGGGCCTTTTCGATCGCGTCCTTGGCTTCATCCGGCGGGTGGCCGGGGAGGTTTTCGGCGATGATGATCCGGGCGAACAGGTCGGCGGCGGCTTCGTTGGGGTGATAGGGGCTGCGGCTGGGCGACAGCCGGCTCACGAAGCCCACCTCGTTCATCAAGCCGCGCATGACCAGGCGGCCATTCTGGGCGGTCTTGACGCGGAAGGCGTCGTCCCCGGCGAGTTCGAGCTCAACCGCGATCTGCCGGGCGTTCTTGAACGAGGGGCCGGCCAGGTCCTCGGCATCCTCGATCACCATGAGCGGCCAAATCCAGCGCGTCCCCCCGGCGTCTTGGATGGGAAAGACCCAGTTCTGATCGGTGCCATCGGGATCGAGCATCTGGTGCTCGGTGAGCCAGGGATCGGGGTCGATTTTGGCCGCATGTTTGTAGCCCCAGTATTCGGTGTAGAGCCGGGCGAAAGCTTCGGGATGCTGGCGCTGAACCACGTGGGTCTGCTCGTGGATCAGCACATCGCCAAACTCCGCCAGGGCCAACCAGCGCCAGTCGAAGCCCTCAATATGCATGGC